>CAWEFA010000159.1:0-23856 GCA_963808135.1 uncultured Bacteroidota bacterium | reverse complement strand
TGTTATGTTTATATTTACTGGTTCAGTTGAGGAGTCTTGTTACCAAAGCTGGTTTTATCACTTCGATTGGTTTTATTTTAGTTAAAGTTACAAAGAAATAATTTACCAAATTAACTAACCGAAACAAAGGTAACAGAATAATTCAAATTCATTACTGTATTTTGTTGATCAATTCAAAACAAAATTTTCAGGAATTTCGTATCCAAATTTAATTCAACTTTTACAGAATAAAAATCCATGTATTTAATATTTTGAAACAAAAATGTTGAATACAAATGAAAACAGCTTAAAATGGAGGTTTTTAAAACAAAAATAGAGATAACTTTGTTTTATTAATTTTTGCCAGAAAGAAAGTGCAATAACGGTTATATTTATGTAGACAAATAAGATGATTGAAAAACAAACAAGAAGATTTAAACTTCATATTATGGTTGTGGCTTGCTTAATTTGCATCATGGGTGAAACATTTCCCCAAAACCTTGCCAACAAGAATGCAACCCCTGAAACAAAAAACCTAAAAGCTTTTCTTGATTCTGTTTATAGCCTGAAAAGCAAAATACTTTCCGGCCAGGTAGATGATTCCTATCTTCAAACTATAATTAATGAAAGTGATGGAAAATCACCTGCTATTATGGGTTATGACTTTAATAATATTTTGCCCCGTCAGAAAACGGCATGGAACGATGATGATAAAGCAATCAAATGGGTTAAACATAAAGGCGGCATTGCCCAGTTTCAATGGCATTGGGTTTCGCCTAACGGCGATGGGGACTGGACTTCAACAACATTCAACTTGTCAACTGCTTTGGCCGATACAGTTAACCAGTCCTATAAAAATATAATTAGGGATTTAGATACTGTGGCCGGCGCAATTAAAAAAATGCAGGATTCGGGAATAACAATTTTATGGCGTCCGTTGCACGAGGCTGAAGGCGGCTGGTTTTGGTGGGGTATGAAGGGTAAGGCTGCATGTCAGAAACTTTGGAATTTAATGTACCAGCGTTTCACATACTATCATAAACTGAACAACCTTATTTGGATATGGAACAGCTATGCCGGCGCCGATAATGGAAACTGGTATCCCGGCGATTCAGTCGTTGATATTATTGCATACGACTATCCCGATTATTCAGCCACGGGATCATGGAGCAAATATGAATCGCTATTTGGTAAAAATGGCAAACTATTTGGAGTTGGCGAAGACGGAACTTTAATAGACCCAAATATACTTTCAACACAACACTGGCTCTACTTTCTTACATGGGCTTATATGATATCGTACCCGAAGGTCAATTCGCAGGGGGAAAAATCCAACCGATTGGGTTTTTACTGTTTATAACGATTCGCGTGTGCTTACACTGGAAGATATAAACCCCGGGACTAAAGCAAAAGCCGGGCATTACCAGGCGCTTTTCGATACAACATATACCGGAAGTTTACAAGTAAATTTAGATGGTTCCGAAAGCACTACCGATAGCGGTTCTATTGTATCCTATGTTTGGAAGGAAAGCAATTCAACTATTGCAACCGGAGTTAATCCAACAGTGGAGTTATCTGTTGGTGAACATAAAATACAACTTACTATTACAACATCCTTCAATATTACTAAAACCGCATGGGTTGTAATAACAATTAAAACTCCCAGCAGGGCGTTTAAAAGGCCTGTTAAGGTTTCATCTACTGAAGCGAATTCAGGAAACATTGCTTCCAATGGAGTAGATGGTAACATGGCAACACGTTGGTCGAGCGCTTATAGCGATCCCCAATGGTATGAAATTGATTTAGGGCAGCGGTTTGATATTACAGAAGTTATATTATATTGGGAAAATGCATCTGCAAAAAAATACCAGATTGAAGAATCAAATGATGGTATTAACTGGACGACTATAGTTAGTCGGATGAATATGCCAGCTGGCGCCCGTAATGATATACTCGACAGTTTAAAAGGCGGCGCCCGTTATATTCGGATGTACGGTACTGCCCGGAATACGCAATATGGATATTCTTTATGGGAATTTGAAGTTTATGGAAACCCGGATTCAACCGCTGAACCTTTTGCAGATGATTTGATTAAAACATCTAAAGTCAGAGATGAAGGCTTCTTTATGTACCCGAATCCTCTAAATCATGGAAAATTAACCATTGAATATCCTTTTGGAAATGAAACCAATGTTTGTATCACTGACCTGACCGGGAAAGTTGTTCTGATAAAAAAAATTATCCCCAGTACAAAAATGGAAATTGACATTGCCACATTAAAGCAGGGAATATACATTATATCTTTGAATAACAAATATTTTCAAAAGCTTATTGTAAATTAATTATCTATTGTCCTTCAAGGCTAATCGTAATACACAAGTTTAGTAAAACATTTGCATATATAAATACGGCTTTCAGGGGCGTTTTAAGTTTGGGTTACCAAATATTATTTTCTCAATTACTATTGGATAATATTCATATTCGAGCTTATGTACTTTCTGTGCAATTGATTCAGGAGTATCGGATTTTTCAATTTTGCATTTTGCCTGGAAAATAATTTTGCCCTTATCATATTCTTCGTTTACAAAATGAATGGTAATACCGGTTTCCGTTTCACAATTTGCAATAACAGCATTATGTACACGCATCCCAAACATGCCTTTGCCGCCATATTTTGGCAACAAGGCAGGATGAATATTAATAATCCTGTTTTTATAATATTTTAATAAATAAACAGGCATTAACCATAAAAAACCCGCCAAAATAATGAAATCAATATTATTGTATTTAAGTTTGTCAATTATTATGGTGGAATTATAAAAAGTTTCTTTATCAAATACAAAATAAGGGACACTTAATTGTTTGGCTCTTTCAATCACGTAGGCATCAGGCTTATTCGACAAAATAAGTTTTACAATATCCAATCCTTTTTTGTTGAAATATTCCACTATTGCCTGGGCATTTGTGCCGGAACCGGATGCGAATATTGCTATATTGCTCATTATGCAATGATTAATCAAAAAAAAATCGCAATTTTACAAAAATTATAATTATCAATTTCAAATATGGTCAAAAAAAAAACTTATTTATCGTAATTTTTAAAAATTTATTTGAATTATTTTTTAGAATTACTTTTCTTTGCACGATTAAAATTTTTAGTAGATATAAAACAAAAATTAATTATTAATTAAAACTTAAAATTATGTCTGATATTGCAACAAGAGTAAAAGCTATCATCGTTGACAAATTAGGTGTTGATGAAAATGAAGTTACACCCGAAGCAAGTTTTACAAATGATTTGGGCGCCGACTCACTTGACACCGTTGAGTTAATTATGGAATTTGAAAAAGAATTCAATATTGCTATTCCCGATGATCAAGCTGAAAATATAGCTACCGTTGGTGAAGCAATTAAATTTATTGAAGCTAATGCCAAATAATTTTAACAAAAATTAAAATTCATGGAATTTAGAAGGGTTGTAGTTACAGGTTTAGGAGCTATTACTCCCTTGGGAGATAGTGTAAATAAATTTTGGGAAAATTTAATAAACGGCGTAAGCGGCGCAGCGCCGATTACCCGTTTTGATTCTTCAAAATTCAAAACAAAATTTGCCTGCGAGGTTAAAAACTACGATCCTGCCAAGTTTTTCGACAAGAAAGAGGCCAGGAAACTTGATTTATATGCGCAGTTTGCTTTAATAGCTGCTGAAGAGGCCATGAAAGACAGTGGCCTCGATCTTTCCAAAATAAATCTTGATAAGGCAGGCGTTATTCTGGCCTCCGGTATTGGTGGCATTGAAACATTCCTTCAGGAAGTTAAAGCTTACGTATTAGGCGATGGAACTCCAAGGTTCAGTCCTTTCTTTGTGCCAAAGATGATTTGTGATATAGCTTCAGGTCACATTTCAATGAAATATGGTTTCAGGGGACCTAATTTTGCCACGGTTTCTGCATGTGCATCTTCAACAAATGCCTTAATTGATGCCCTTACTTATATTAGGCTGAATAAAGCTGATGTTTTTATAGTCGGCGGATCCGAAGCCGCTATTAATGAAGCCAGTATGGGTGGCTTTAATTCCATGCAGGCGCTTTCGACCAATAATGAAAATTACCTGACAGCTTCAAGGCCTTTTGATGTTTCACGCGATGGTTTCGTTATGGGAGAAGGATCGGGTGTCCTTATTTTTGAGGAGTATCGAGCATGCAAAGAAAAGGGGCGCTAAAATTTATGCTGAAATTATTGGAGGCGGCATGTCTGCAGATGCGTACCACCTTACAGCCCCTCATCCGGAAGGTGCAGGCGCTATACTTGTTATGCGCAATGCAATTGAAGATGCAAACATTAAACCTGAAGATATTGATTACATTAATGTTCATGGAACTGCAACTCCTTTAGGAGATATTGCTGAAACAAAAGCAATTAAAGTTGTTTTTGGCGAACATGCTTATAAATTAAATATCAGCGCTACCAAATCTATGACAGGGCATTTATTGGGCGCTGCCGGAGCTGTTGAATCTATCGCTTCTGTACTTGCAATTAAAAACGATATTATTCCGCCAACAATTAATCAAACAACACTTGACCCTGAAATAGACAGCAAGCTAAACCTTACATTTCATAAGGCACAAAAACGAGTAGTAAAAATTGCATTAAGCAATACATTTGGTTTTGGCGGCCATAATTCTTCAGTTATTTTCAGAAAAATTTAGTTTGTGGCAAACTTTTTTATTGCCATTAAGTTATTATTATCTTCAAAAAAGAAGCATAACAAAGAATTATTTTCAATTCTCGGTTATATTCCCCGTAATAAAAAACTTTATGAGCTGGCCTTTTTGCACAGGTCAGCTTCTGCAATAACAAATAATAAGCCTTTGATGAACAATGAACGCCTCGAGTTTCTTGGCGATGCAGTTCTGGGTTCAATAGTAGCCGAATATTTATTTTCACAATATCCAAATAAGAATGAAGGCTTTCTTTCAACTATGCGTTCGAAAATAGTGAAGCGAAACCAACTGAATTCCATTGCAATTAAAATGGGAATAGATAAATTAATTGTATCCAATATATTTACCAATAGCAAAAATGTATTTGGAAATGCACTTGAAGCTCTTATCGGGGCTGTTTATCTTGATAAAGGTTATAATTTTACAAAAAAATATGTGATAGAAAAGGTTTTGAAAATCCATATTGACCTTAAACAATTGGAATATCACGAAACCGATTTTAAAAGTCGGGTTATTGAATGGGCGCAAAAAAATCGCATGGATATAAAGTTTGAATGTAAAGAAGAATATTCAGAAAAAGATAACGCCGCTATTTTTGTTTCAACAATTATGGTTGCAAACCAGTCAATGGGGCAGGGGAGAGGTTTTTCTAAAAAAGAAGCTGAACAAAATGCAGCAGAACAAACATTCAATGCAATTTCTTCAATATAACTTTAAAAGTTTTTGAATAATATTATTATTCCCCACGAATTGTAAGGAAAATAAATTTATAAATAAATAAGAATTTATTTATGAGGTTTTTTCTTCGAACAGTTTGTTAATTTCACAAATCAGCTCTTCTGTTGAAAATGGCTTAGTTAAAACCCCTGTTGCCCCTAATTGTTTAGCAATTTTCAGGTGGTCGTAAGCGCTAATTCTGCCGCCGCCCGATATAGCTAAAATTTTAATACCCGGATTGCTCTCTTTTACCGAACATATTAATTCAATACCATCGCTTTCAGGCATTATAATATCGGTAATAATTAAATCGGGTTTTTGTTTGTCAACAATTTTTAAGGCTTCATTGCCATCAGAAGCGGTAAGTGTTCTATGTCCCTCAATTTCAAGAGCCACTTTTAATCCCTCCCTAATCATCGGCTCATCATCTACAACTAAAATGTCATAAGTCTCCATCCACAAATATTATTTTTTTTCATTCTACAACGCTGGCAAATATAAATAAAATACTGTTCCTTTTCCAACTTCTGTTGAGAAAAATATTTCACCGCCGTATTGCTTAACTATGCCATGAACGGTTGCTAATCCAAGACCAGTTCCTTGTCCAACAGATTTTGTGGTAAAAAAAGGTTCGAAAATTCTGTTCTGTATTTTTTTTTCAATACCACATCCTGTATCTTTAACTATAAGACGAATCCAATTGTTATTGGCATCGATTTTTATTCCGTCGGGGTACTCGATATTTTCAACCTGATCCAATTCAACCGTAAGGGTTCCTTTACCTTCCATAGCATGATTTGCATTTGTACACAAATTCATGATAATTTGGTGTATTTGGGTAGGATTGGCCTTAATGAAGCCACAATCTTTAATTTTCTGTTCTATTTTTAAAGTTGAAGGAAACGTGGTTTTAATTAATTTCAAGGCTTCTTTAACAAGTATATTGACCTGAATTTTTATAAGATCATCATCCGACTGGCGGCTGAAAGATAAAATTTGTTTAATTAATTCTTTTGCCCGGTTTTGTGCCGAATAAACTTTTTGTAAAGTATTATGTTCGTTGGAATCATGGGCCATTTTTTTCAAGAGGATTTCCGTGTATATCTGCATGCCCATTAAGATATTGTTGAAATCATGGGCTATTCCGCCTGCTAATGTTCCTATTGCCTGTAATTTTTGCGATTGGTTTAAATTACGTTCAATCATTACTTCTTCAGTAATGTCGCGCTTGATTGCCATAAAATTCATTATTTTTCCGTCCAGGTTTTTTACTGGTGATATTACCATGTGTTCTTCATATACAATTCCATTTTTTTTACGATTAATTATCCTGCCTGTCCAATTTTTTCCGGAAAGTATTGTTTCCCAAATTTTTTTATAAAATTCACCAGTGTGTTGCCCACTTTTAAGTATGCTGATCTTTTTGCCTTTAACTTCATCAGATGAATAAAGTGTAATATTTTCAAATGCCTTGTTTGTAAAAAGAATTACACCTTCTTTATCAGTAATAACAATGCTTTCGGAGATTTGATTGATGGCAATAAAAAGTTTTTTAAGTTCTTGTTCGGCATTTTTTTTAGCGGTAATTTCTTCAACTATGCCTTCAATAAATAAAGGCTCGTTACTCGTATCGTAAATTATAGAAGAAGTGTCCTTGATCCAAATCTGAGAGCCATCATTTTTTAAAGCAACGTATTCGTGCAAATATGATGTTTCATGTTTTGCCAATTGGCTTTTAAGTTGGGTTTCATATTTTTCCGGAAATAGAAGAAAACTTTTAATATTTTTATTTTTTAATAACTCAGGTGTGTTTATTCCTAATAAAGCAGCTAAATGCTGATTTGCAAAAATAATTTCACCAGTAGATATAGTTCTGTAAATTCCAATTGGGATTTGATCAATTATATTTTTAAATTTTTCTTCGGCTATATTTAAATATCGTTCTGTTTTTTTCTGTTCAGAAATATCAGTAACAGTAATTTCGTAATATTGAAATTCTTCCCGATCATTTTTAATTGCTTTGAAGAATTCTTTTAAACAGGCAATGCTGCCATCATGTTTTTGCCAATTTTCGATAAAACTAAAATCATTAAAACCTCCGGTTAGTCTTAAAAGCCTGTCTTTATTGTTTATATCGCGATATTTATTTTTAAAATAATTAATACTAAGAAATTCTTCTTTTGAATTGAAACCTAAGATGCTTATTAAAGAATTGTTCAATAACAATATCTTTCCTTCAAAGTCAGCTCTTAATAATCCGTGTGGAGAATATATAAAAAAATCTTCGTAAGAATCTTTTTCTAATTGTACAGTGTTTTGTTTATTTAAGTTTATCGGGTACAAGACAATAGATTTTAATTTTCATTTAACGGGGTAAAATAAATCTATAAAATAAACTGCCCTATCTGAAATTTTTATAAATACAATATCTGGCAATTTAGATAAAAAATAAATCATTCAGATATAATGATTGCAATGTTTAAATAAAAAAATAAATTTTCATTATAACCTCTTATTCAAACTGTTTTATGGTTTCAATAATAATATTAATTGCCGCATATAATTGTTTTTCGGTAATGACTAATGGCGGGGCAAAACGAATAATATGCTGGTGCGTTGGTTTTGCCAATAAACCATTTTTCATTAAAGCCAAACAAACATCCCAAGCTTCTTTTCCGTTTTTTTGTTTGATAACAACAGCATTTAAAAGCCCCTTGCCTCGTACAAGTTCAATTAAACCTGATTTAAATTTTCCAAGTTCCTCGCGAAAAATCTTTCCAAGCCGTTCGGCATTTTCAGCAAGTTTTTCCTCTTCGAGGATTTTTAACGCGTTAATGGCAATTACGCAAGCAAGCGGATTACCTCCAAAAGTTGAACCGTGCTCACCAGGTTTAATTGTGAGCATTATGGGATCGTCAGCTAAAACAGCCGATATTGGCATAATTCCGCCCGATAAGGCTTTGCCAATGATTAAAATATCGGGGCGCACTTCTTCGTAATCGCAACAAAGTCTTTTGCCTGTTCGGCATAATCCTGTTTGCACTTCATCAGCTATAAAAAGCACGTTTTTGGCTTTACATAAATTAAAAGCTTTTTTTAAATATCCTTCATCGGGAACATAAACGCCTGCCTCGCCTTGGATAGGCTCTACAATGAAACCGGCAACTGTTGGGTCTTTCAAAGCTTTCTCGAGCGCCGGGATATCGTTATATGGAATTTTAATAAATCCTGGCGTAAAAGGGCCATAATCTCCATAAGAATCAGGATCGGTCGACATTGAAACAATTGTAATTGTACGACCGTGAAAATTATTTTCACAAACAATTATTTTAGCTTCATTTTCTTTAATCCCCTTAACCTTATAAGCCCATTTACGACAAAGTTTTAAAGCAGTTTCATCGCTTTCGGCTCCCGAGTTCATAGGAAGCACTTTATCGTAACCAAAATATCTGGTAATATATTCTTCAAATTCGCCTAATAAGTTATTATAAAATGCCCTCGAAGTAAGTGTTAGTTTTTTGGCTTGCTTGTTTAACGCTTTAATAAGTTTTGGATGGCAATGACCTTGATTTACGGCTGAATAGGCCGAAAGAAAATCGAAATACTTTTTGCCTTCAACATCCCAAACATATACTCCTTTTCCTTTCTCTAAAACTACAGGCAACGGGTGATAATTATGAGCGCCATATTTATCTTCAAGTGCAATATAATCCTGTAACTTCATTTTATTCATAATACACTAATTTTAATTATATTAAGATTTCTATATATTTTTTTAAACTAAATGCAATCATAAAACTTCTTTTTCGTATTTCAAAAGTTTTATCGAAAATTATTATACAGAAATGGCATTAAAATTAAAGCTTAAGAATATTTTATTATTACTGAAGAACAATAGTTAATTATGAAAATAAAAACTTGTCTGATTATTTTTTCAAAATATATCACTATAATAATATAAAATTTATAAATTTGACTATTATTAAGTACCTGTAATACAATATAATTTCATTAATTAATTTTTATAGGCAAATCCTTATTATATGCTTCAAAATAATATGTAAAAATATTGTTAGAAAATTTATAATTAAGAAAAACATTTAATCACATAAGAAAAAATGCATTTGCTCACAAAAATTATTTTTGATAAAATATTAATATCTGGAGATTAAAGGTATATCTATGGCTTGTATTTCAGTTTTTTTTATAAATATATTTGTATAATATTTTTTATCAATGATATATGCTAACGATAATGCGTTTATTATTTTTGGTAAATTGTTGGTGATAAAATTGAAATATTAATTAAACAACAGCTTTAGCATGGGCTGATTATAAAAAGTTTAATTTTACTAATACTTTGTATTAAATCGTTAATTTTTTTTAATAAGATTAAAACAAACCAATTATGAAATATATTATACTTTCATCGTGCCTGTTGGTTTTAGTTTTAATGAATGTTAAGCCTCACGGGATAGATACTGTAATGGCATCGGTTTATGCAATGTCCTTGGAAGAATTAATGAATACTAAAGTATCGATAGCAACTAAATCGGACCAGCCTTTAAGCGAAACGCCATCCATAGTATCTGTTATTACCGCCGAAGATATTAAAAATATGGGTGCAAGGGAATTGGTCGATGTTTTACAAACAGTACCTGGTTTTGAATTGACTAAAAATTTTTCAGGAGAAGCTGGCATAGGAATAAGGGGGGTAAAAAGTTACTACACGTCGAAATTATTAATTATGATCGATGGTGCTCCTTACAATCAATTGTTTTACGGCACTTCAATTCATTCTGGCTATGATATTGACCTGGATGCAGTTGAAAGGATTGAAATTATCAGGGGTCCCGGATCGGCATTATACGGGAGGAATGCTTTTAGCGGCGTTATAAATATTATCACCAAAAATGGGAAAACAGATGATAAAGCAATTGCAAAAGGCGAGGTCGGAACATTTAATACAAAATCGGGTTCAATTTACTATGGTTTTAAAAAAGAAAATATAAATGCTTCGTTAGCATTACAAAGAATATATACCGATGGTACTGATGTAAAGTTTGATGATGGTTTTGGGCACATGAACCAATGGAATATTTCTCATAATAATTTTATAATGAGTTCAAATATCGGGATCGATAAGTTTACATTTTCAGTTAATTATTTGGATTTAAAAGATGGCGGCATGCTAAATAAGATGTACGCTTTTAATAAAAGGGTACGCTATTCCCTTTCATACGATAATGATATAAACCCAAAGATTTCGATACATACTAAATTGTTCGGGTTTAATACAAAATACGTTGAAGATATTGAACAGCACGCTCCAGATGATAATATAGATACCCTTCCAAATGGCCTGTATTATAAGCCTCAGCTTAAAGAATATCTTTATGGGATTGAAACCGAAATAAATTATAAATTCTTTTTCAATAATGATTTATTATTTGGTATCCAGGCAGACAAACACGGTGTAAAAGATGTGATATTGACTTCTAATTTTGATTTTTCAACAGGTTTATTTGATGAAACAAGGAGTACCCAATCAATTTTTCCGGGTTGGTTTTTTAAAGGCGATCCGGCACACAATTACGCCGATTATCATAACGTTGCATTTTTTATGCAGGATATTTGGCGCCCGTTAAAACAATTAGGTATAACATTAGGCGGGCGATATGATATAGATAGCCAGATAGGCGGCATATTTAATCCACGTGTTGGTATAGTATGGAGCCCTGTTGATAAAGGAAGCGTTAAATTGTTATATGGCCGGGCTTATCGTGCGCCGGCGCCAAGCGAACAATACCAGACTTTTGGTTATGCCACAGGCAATCCTAACTTAAAACCGGAAATAATCAATACATTTGAACTTGCGTTTAACTACAGGCTGGAAAAAATAAGCAATTCTGTAAGTTTTTTCCTGGATAAACTGACAGATATAATTAATACGCCGCTTGCTATAAATTCTGTTGAACCAAATATCTATTACAATATGAGTAAAAATACATCATATGGTGTGGAATATGAAAACAAGATATTATTAGATAAAAGCTTTTCTTCATATTTTAACTGTTCATATACTATCTCTAAGAACAAAGATTTCCTTGAAAAAAACGTCAGTTCAGTTTATGATGCAAAAGATGTAGCGCCATTGGCAATTAATTTAGGGATAAATTACTCATTTCTTAAATATTTCAACCTGAACTTGAACATGTATTACCGAAGTAAAATGGGAAAATTAGCAGTCCAAGATTCTACCAGCTTTGTCGAAGTTCAAGATCCAATAGGGAATTACGCTGTATTTAATACAACAATCGGGGCAAATGATATAATAAAACATTTAAAATTCAGCTTATCGGTTTATAACATGTTTGACGCTGTATACTATGCACAGGAAAACGATTTGTTAAAAGAGCCTCGTCAGCCGGGAAGGCAATTTATATTTCATTTATCATATTTATTTAAGGAATAATTAAAATATTAAGAATTGAATTCATTCAGTGGTTGTGGGATTACAGGGTTAATGTTGCCGGGTTCGGAAAGCATATCTGAAAATTTGAAAAACAAATTCAATTATATGCTCGATTCACTTAAACACAGGGGGCCGGATGGTTCCGGAATTTATTGCAATGATAATATTTTACTTGGCCACAGGCGTTTGAGCATTTTAGATACGAGTAGCAGGGGCAGCCAACCCATGACCAGGGATAGGTTTACTATTACTTTTAACGGTGAAATATACAACTTTCATGATATAAGAAAGATTTTGCAAAACGATGGTTTTAATTTCACTTCCGAAACTGATACGGAAGTTGTGCTCAGAAGCCATCAAAAATGGGGTGTTGATGCCCTGCAACAATTTAACGGCATGTTTGCTTTTGCAATTTGGGATAACAAGGAGAAACGACTTCTATTGGCGCGCGACAGGCTGGGCAAAAAACCTCTTTATTATTATTCGGATGACAATGTTTTTATTTTTGCTTCTGAAATAGAACCTTTATTGTTATCGGGATTTATTAAGCCTGAAATGGATTTAAACGCTTTTGAACATCAGTTATTTGCTACTTCTTTCTTGGAAACTGATTTATCCCGGACTTTAATAAAAGATATAAAATCATTGCCTCCGGGATATTATATGAATGTTGCTTCTGATGGCAGCATTCATATAAATAAATACTGGGACATCCCGGAACGAAATCTATCAGGCGAAGTTGACAGTGCAAAGTTTCAGGACAAACTGGAATTTTTATTGCACGACAGTATAAAATTAAGGATGATAAGCGATGTTCCTGTTTCTGCTTTTTTAAGCGGTGGGATCGACTCTTCGTTAATTAATTATTATGCTTCGGGGCAAACCGACGAAAAATTAACAAGCATTACAATATCGTATGCCGATGGCGGGAGCGATCCGTTTTCCGATTCGGCAGATATGGATTTGGCATATAGCAAAGAATTTATTTGTCAATTTAAAGATAAAATAGATCATAATGTGGTATCACTCTCTAATTCGGATATTACGGTTGAAAGTATTGATGAAATTATAGACCTTGCAAGTATTTCAGATGACGATCGGCTTCTTTCTATCATAAAAAATTATGAATGTATAAAAAGCTCAGGGTTCAAAGTAGTGTTGAACGGGCAAGGCGCCGATGAAATAATGGGCGGATATATTAACCTGAAATATTTTTATGAAACAATGTTTGATTCGCTGGAACCTGAAAAAGAAATTATTAATAAAATGTTCCCGGCACGGACAATAGCAAAAAATATTCTCAATAAAGAAATATCCGGTAAAGCAAACCAAATATATAATGCCGTTTTTGATTATTACAAAATTTTTAAAGGGACTCCGGGTGAAAAAGTACATAAGTTTATTACAAAAACGCAACTGCTCAGGATACTTAAATTTGAAGATTTTTTAAGCATGAGGCATAGCGTAGAATGTCGCCTGCCATTTTTAGATTACAGGATTGTTGAATTTGCATTTTCAATCCCATATAACCTGCATTTTATTAATGGTACACGGACAGGCAAATCATTGCTAAGGTCAATTGCACGAAAGCATTTGTCTGAATCAATAGCATCAAGGCCCAAACAGGCTTTTCCTGTATCCCGCACAAAAGAAAAATATCTTCAGCTTGAAAATATAATTAAGCAATATCGAAATGAAATAACTAATAACGAATTGATAAAGCAATATTTTGATATTTCGAAAATAAATTCTGAAAAAAATGATATTTCTCTCCAGGAATTATGGCTTGTATTGGTTGTCTGGAGATGGCATATAAAACTTAAAAGCTTTTTTAATTAAAGATTTATGAACATATTAAACAAAAAAATAAATATCTAAAATCATTTTATTATTTGGAGGTTTTATAATGTTATTACAAGAAATTTACAATCATACAAACGCTATTTTTCTTGCACACGGATATGTGGGCGAGATATTGGGGAAAACAGTTCATGGAGTATTGATGCACAGTAAAGTGTTTAATGTTGTGGCTTTGGTTGACAACTGCAAAGTGGGACAGGATACCAGTAAAATATGCCCGGGTGTAACAAAGCAGGTTCCTATTTATGAAACAGTTGAAGACTCATTACATCATAAGCCAAAAGTAATGATATTAATTGGTGACCCTTCTGAAAACAATATGGAAGAAATAGAATGTTGTATCAAATATGGAATGGATATTATAAATTCTTCATTTGTTTTTTTGAAAGATTATCCTGATTTGATAAAACTGGCAGATAAATATAATGTAAGGCTCATTGATTTAAGAAACGTGAAAAGGGTTTGGAAAACGCCGGATGGCAGTATCCTGAATATAAAAGCAAAAGTTGTTTATGTAGCGGGGACCGATTGCGGACTTGGCAAGCGGACGGCAGCATTTGAATTGGTGCAGGAAGCAAAACGCAATGGAATTAGGGCTGCCTTTGCTGCTACCGGGCAAACCGGTTTAATGATTGGTTGTGATGGAGGTATTATTATGGACGCTATTATAACAAATTTTGTTGCTGGTGCTATTGAAGAATTAATTATTGATTTGGATAATAAAGGATACGAATTAATTTTTCTTGAAGGTCAGGCATCATTAATACACTTTGGCTGTTCTAACATAATAACTCTTTTACATGCCAGCAATCCTCATGCAATTGTTTTGGTGCATGATCCATCTCGAAAATATCATACAGCATTTGGTGAATCTCCAATATTCAAAATGTGCGATTTAAACAGGGAAATTACTTTAATTGAGAACCTTTATCTTCCGGGAGGAAACAGGTATAAAGTGGTTGCTGTGCCAACAAGAGGAGAAGAAAATATAGAAATTATAAAAAGAATGACTAATTTACCTGTTGCCGATGTTCGGAAACCGGGTGGCCCTTCAATAATTTTAGATGCGGTTTTGCAGCACCTTGAAAAAGCTTATAATTGGTCTCCGGCTTTTCCAATTTATGCTTCTTAAATTTTAAGCAATGAAAATAGTATAGAAATTTTTTAAAATATTTAAATAGAAACCCAAATTAAAACCCAGATGTAAATGCTTGTAAATAAATAAAAAATGAAAGAAAATTCTACGGCTTTTTCGAGAAATGAAATTATATTTGACGAACAAAATACTTCCGGTATGCTTGTAAAAACTATAAAATCATTTAATCAAACCACGCAAAATGCTTTATTGGAAAAAGCAGAAGGTTATGTTAGCAAAAATAAATCGGTTGAAGGTGAACTTTCCGGGCTAAAAAAACAAAATAATTTACCCCGTACTTACAGGTTTGATTTAGGGGAAAGCATTGATGGCTTTTCTCCATTAATTAATAATTTATTAGAAGATTTAAGCAGAAACATTATTCCTTTCTCAAAAAAAATGTTGCAGGAATATCCTGATGTTTCACACGTTTACTTAAGAAAAAGGTTGGGCGCGATTTTCGATGTCCCGTTTCAGAATATATTATTAAGTGCAGGGCTTAATTCAATAATTGATTTGATAGCAAGAGTATTTTTAGAATATAAAGATATTTTTTTAATGCCGGTTCCCGAATTTTTTCTTTTCGAAAGCTATTCCGAACGTATGGGTGCCAACCCTGTTTTCATTCAATTAGAGGAAACAGATAATTATATTTGGACAAAGGAAACAATTGACAGGTTTAAAGAACAAATTGTAAAATTCAGGCCAAAAATAATCTGGTTGTCTAACCCGAACAACCCAACCGGGCAGGTTATTCCGGAAGATATATTATTGGAAATAATTGATTTGGCACATTCCTATTCTATTTATGTTGTTGTTGATGAAGCATATCATGAATTTGTCGGTTTACATAATGACTCGGCAGTAAAATTTACACACAAATATGATAATCTGATGGTACTGCGTACCTTTTCAAAAGCGCTTGGTTTAGCAGGAATCCGGCTCGGATATTTAATTTGTTCGAATAAAGATATTATTGATGCGCTGTTAATATACCGGCATCATTTCCCAATTACCCAACTATCGCTTAATGTTGCAAGAATTGCCATAAAAGATAGCGACTCTCTAAAATTAGTTCAGCAGAAAACAAAATATAGGAGAGAAATATTATTTAACAACCTGAAAAACTTGGAAACATTTAAATTTATTCCTTCACAAACAAATATTTTCATGTTGAGAAACAGATTCATGACTGCGACCGAACTTGATAAAATTTTCAGAAAGCATGGTATTATAACTTCATTCTTAAATATAACGGGCATTTCACAAGATAATTATCTTAGGTTAACAATCAGAAACGGAGAAGACAATTCATATTTATTCAACGTTTGTAAAAAAATAAACGAAAATTTGCTAATACTTTCCTGATTATTTGTATATATTTATCAGACAATTTGAATCGGAATTATGCGTTCGACATATACCATATTCATTTGTCGTTATTTTATCTTCATTTCAATAGCATTCGCTTATAATTCCACTTTACAGGTTTATTCGCAACAAGTAACCGATAACCAGATAAAAATCGGCTATATTTATTATTTTCTAAAATATGTTAACTGGGAAAATGAGGACAAGCTGGATACCTTTAAAGTGGCTATATTCAGCAAGGATACTTTAATGATTGAGCTATTAAAAAGCCTTGAAAGGCAAAAAGTTAAAAATAAACCTATTCATGTAAGTTCTTTTAAAACCTTAGAAGATATTAAAAATTGCCACTTGTTGTTTGTTACAAACAGCAGCAATTATTTTATTAATGATATATTCGACCTGATTAAAGGCAAAAATACTTTGTTGGTTACCGATAGGTACGAATACCAGCAATATACCATGATTAATTTTATTTATAACGAAAATTCAAAAATTCAATTTGAATATAATGCTAAAAATATTGAAAACGCGCGATTAAAAATATCTTCCGAATTATTTGCATATGGAGGTAAAGAACCAGACATCAGAAAGTTGTATCTCGAAATAGAGAAATCATTAAAAATTGAAAAAGAAAAATCGGAAACTTATGTTAAGGAATTATCTTCAAAAGAGAAAGAAATTCAAGATATGAATTCCAAAATTCAGGAACTTTCCCTCGATATTAAAAATGACAAAAAAGAAATAGACATCCTTCAGCAAAAAATTTCAAGCCAGATCAGTGAATTAACAAATTTACAGGACAAAACAAGGAAACAGCAAAAAGATATTGACGACAAAAGCCTAATTTTATACAACCAGCAGAGTGAAATTGTCAAACAGGAAAAACAGCTTTCAGATCAAAAAAAGGCTGTTGATGCGAAACAGCAACAAGTTGAATTGTACAGTAAAATTTTAAATGATCAAAAAAAGGAGATTAGTATTGGACAAGAAAAAATACAAAAACAAGAAAAAGTTCTTTTTAGCCAAAACCAAAGGATCAGGGTGCAACGCATGTTTTTAATCCTCCTTGTTTCTATTGCATTAATGGCAATTGCCGTGGTTTTCTTAATCTATCATAATTATAAAATCAAGCAACAAAAAAATCTTCAACTCGAAGAAATGAACTATGAACTTAATAATAAGCAAAACGAAATATTATACCAGGCCGAGCAATTGGAACATAAAAATGCCGAACTCGAAAAATTATCAATTGTTGCCCGCGAAACAGCTAATGCGGTTATGATTATGAATGAAAAAGGCGAATTTGAATGGATGAATGAAGGCTTTACAAGGTTGTATGGTTATACTTTAGAAGAATTCAGAAAAAACAGAGGCCATTGTCTCACAGAAGCCAGCGTTTACGACAACATTGAGGAAATAATGGAGACATTATTAAAGGAGAAAAATACAATATCTTATGAAACTCCAAACTACAACAGAAAAGGTGAAAAAATATGGGTGCACACAACATTAACCCCGATACTTGATGAAAATAGGGAAATAAAAAAACTTATTACTATTGATAGCGAAATTACCCGTTTAAAAGAAAGCGAACTGGATATTATTAAGAAGAACGAAGAAATTCAAAGACAATCAAAGGAATTATTTAATCAGGCTGAACACCTGTTACAATTAAACCGTGAATTAGAAAGCAAGAAAAATAATTTGGAAGAAGCTATAACAAAACTAAAGAATGTACAAACCCAATTAGTGGAATCGGAAAAAATGGTAATTTTAGGGCAATTGACCGCAGGCATTGCCCATGAAATAAACAATCCTGTAAGTTTTATAAATTCGGGAATTGAAGGCATTAAAATTTCTATAAGTCAATTGATAGGTCTTTTGGACAGTTATGAAAAAATTACTCCAAAAAATGTTGAAACAAAACTTAAAGAAATAGATTTATTGAAACAAGAAATGGATTATTCAGGCTTGCTTACAGACATTGACAATTTAACAACCGATGTAAAAACAGGCATTTTCCGTACAATTGAAATAATTAAAGAATTGCGTACTTTTTCCCGCTTGGATGAAAGCGATATTAAACTTACCGACCTTCATAAAAACATAGATTCCACTTTGGTTATATTACGAAATAAATATTTTGATAAAATAGAATTAATTAAAGATTATGGAGATATTCCTGAAATTGAATGTTATCCGGGAAAGATAAACCAGGTTTTTTTAAATATTCTGGTTAATGCCATTCAGGCTATTAAAGATAAGGGTAAAATAACAATAAAAACAAGCCTTACAACAATTGACTCCATAGAATATGCGTTGGTTTCTATTATCGATACGGGACCTGGCATGACTGATGAAGTTAAGAAAAAAATATTCGAACCTTTTTTCACAACTAAAAATGCCGGTGAAGGAACAGGCCTTGGACTTTCAATCAGCCTTAATATTATTGAAACCCACAAAGGGTCTATTGACGTGCAATCAAAACCTGGAGAAGGTTCAACTTTTAATATTTATATACCGGTTGAATTTCAGCAAAAAGGAAAAAAAACTTTTAATGTGTAACATATAACAATTTAATTTCATATATTAGGATTTATGGATAGCGAACTAAACCCGATATTGTACATTGATGACGAAATAGAAAACCTGAGAGGTTTTCAGTTTCTTTTTAAAAAATTCTATAAAATTTTTCTTGCTACTTCGGCTGAAGAGGGATTGGAAATTTTAAAATCGAATTACATAAAGCTTATCATTGCCGATCAGCGTATGCCCAAAATGACCGGCGTTGATTTTTTTGAAAAAGCTGCTATCTTATATCCCGATGTTTTTAGGATTATTCTTACCGGTTACAGCGATATTGAAGCTATTATAAAGGCTATAAACAAAGGCAAAATATTTAAATATGTAACCAAGCCCTGGGATAAAGATGATCTTAAAATGATTATTGATAATGCATTATGGTCATATAATATTGTACAAGAAAATAAAAGCCTTATTGATAGTTTACAGGTAGCCAATTTAAATTTAGAAATTGCTAACAATAAACTTGAAGATGCGAATCAAAATCTTGAGCAAAAGGTTGAGGAAAGGACTAAAGAAATTTTTAAACAGCAAAAAGAGATTGAGAAACAGAGAGACTTAGCCAAACTACAGCGCGACCAAATAGCCGAACAAAATAAAGAATTAGAAAAACATCGGAATAAATTAGAGCTTCTTGTTCAGGAACGAACAATCGATTTAATTAAAGCCAAAGAAAAAGCAGAACAATCCGATAAACTGAAATCGGCCTTTTTAGCAAACTTCTCTCATGAAATTCGCACTCCAATGAATGCAATCATGGGTTTTTCGCAACTTCTTACCTATGATGACAGAACAGAATTTGAAAAAAGGGAATTTATCGAATTAATATTAATTAACAGCCAGTATTTATTAAACCTTATTAATGAAATCATAGATATTTCATTAATAGGTTTACATGGATACACACTGTAATTAATATTAATTCAATAGATTCCTTCAAATTCTGTTCTGTCATCATAGGTAAGAATACAAAACCAAGTGATTGCATTCGAGTTGGATGCGAATTTCATGAGAAGTTTGCTAAAAAAGGCCGATTTGTCAGACTTATCGGATTGTTCTGCTTTTTTACTTGGCTTTAATTAAAATCGATTGTTCAGTTCCTGAACAAGAAGCTCTGACGCTTCCGATGTTTTTCTAATTCTTTATTTTGTTGGCTATTTGGTGACCAGCTGTAGTTTGGCTAAGTCTCTATCTTTCTCAATCTCTTTTTGTTAAAAAATTTCTTAGTCCTTTCCTCCAACCTTTTGCTCAAGATTTTGATGATCTTCAAGTTTATTGTTAAATTCTGTAAATTTGAGATTGGCTACTATGTAGACTTGTCAAAAAAATAAGGCTTTTATTTTCTTGTACAATATTATATGACCATAATGCATTATAGATACATCAATTTTTTTAAGATCATCTTTATCCCAGGGCTTGGTTACATATATTTAAATATTTTGCCTTTATAAAAATTACCATAGATCCTAAAAACATCGGGATATAAGATAGCAGCTTTTTCAAAAAAATCAACGCCCGGCTGGTTTTTTGGGCATACGCTGATGGGCAATGATAAGCTTTATGTAATTCGTAACATTTCCTCTTCCAGCCGAAGTAGCAAGAAAAATTTTATAGAATTTTTTAAATAAAACTGAAAACCTCTCAGGTTTTATTTCATGATCAATGTACAATATCGTCGCTATCCATAAATCCTAATATTATGAAATTGATTTGTTATATGTTACACATTAAAAGTTTTTTTCCTTTTTGCTGAAATTCAACCGGTATATAAATATTAAAAGTTGAACCTTCTACCACGTGAATTTGCACGTCAATAGACCCCTTGGTGTTCAAATAATATTAAGGCTGATTGAAAGTCCAAGGCCTGTTCCTTCACCGGCATTTTTAGTTGTAAAAAAGGTTCAAATATATTTTTTCTTAACTTCATCAGTCATGCCAGGTTCACTATCAATAATGAAGAATTTCAACAGCATATTCTATGGAGTCAATTGTTGTAAGGCTTGTTTTTATTGTTATTTTACCCTTACTTTTAATACCTGAATGGCATTAACCAGAATATTTAAAAAGTCATTTATGTTTCCCAGATAACATTCATTAAGGAATATCTCATAATCTTTAATTAATATTATCAAAATATTTATTTCGTAATATAACCAAAGTGGAATTATATTTTATGAAGGTGGATAATTTAATATCAGCTTTAATTGCCAACAAAAAGTACGCAATTCTTTTAATTATTTCAATTGTACAGAAATGCCTGTTTTTACATCGGTTGTTAAATTGTACAATGTCTGTAAGCCAAAGCTATAATTTAGGTTCTCTTTCTAATAAATCTATTTCTTTAAGTTTTGTTTCAACATTTTTTGGAGTAATTTTTTCATAACTGTCCAAAAAGTGTATCAATTGACTTATAGAAATTTTAATCCCTTTCAATTCCCAAATTATAAAACTTACAGGGATTGTTTATTCCATGGGCAATACCTGCGTGGACCTGCTGAATTTGCCCATTTTCAATATCCACTAATTGGGTTTTGTCAGATTTTCTTTAGTTTTGTTATAGCTTCTTCCAAATTATTCTTGTCTAATTCACAGTTTTAATTGTAACAGGTGTTCAGCAGCCTATTAAATAATTGCTTTTGCCCATGTGTTTTGGGCATTTTGTCAATTTGCTCTTTAATAATATCCAGTTCAGCTTTCTAAACGGGTAATTTCGCTATAGAATAGTAATAAGTTTTTTTATTTTCCCTATTTTCATCAAGTATAGAGATTAATGTTGTGTGCACCCATATTTTTTCACCTTTTCTGTATAGTTGGAGTTTGTCATGAGATTGTTGTTTTAAAACGCGCCCCCATTTTCTTCCTCAATGTTTGTGGTTGAACGCTGGCTCTGTGATTTTTTTCACCCTATGTTTTTTCCTGAATTCTTCTAATTCATGTATTTGGTTTAAGCCTTTCATCCATTTCAAATGGCCTTTTTCATTCATAATCAGTTTATAGTATTTTAGCAGGGCTGGAGGTTGATAATTTTCCCGAGTTCCACATTTTTATGTTCCAATTGCTAGTGGTATAATATTTGGTTTTCCTGTATATTAAGTTCATATTTTCATTCTTAGATTGTGAAGATTTTTTTGTACTTAATTTATAATTATCATAGATTGAGAAAAACCACAGGCAATTGCAGTTAATGCAATAGAAACAAGAGATTAAATGACAAGGTCCAGTTTGGTGGTAATCCCTTTGGTTTTGCTAAATAAACTTTCTCTGTTTTTGTCTATTTTTTCTTGTCCCAATACTAATCTCCTTTTTTTTTAAATAGTTTAAAATTTTTAGCTATTACAATTCAACTATTTTTGCTGTTTTAGCAGATTCAACAGCCTTTTTAATTGGAAGGCTCCTTTTCCTGTTTAGACAATTTCACTCTGCTGGTTGTATAAAATTAGGCTTTTGTCATCCCACTCTTTTGCTGTTTCCTTGTTTTGTGTCTGCCTGTAAATTTATTCACTCAATCTCACTTAAAATTTTTTTGTCAAAGGAGGCTGTCTATTTCTTTGTCATTTTGGTGAAGTTCCTGATTTTTTTTTTTAAAATAGTATTGCTTAAAGTTGTTGTTTCTTTTGAAGATAATTCCTTAACATAACTCAATTTTTCTTTTTCAATTTTTAATGATTTCTCTATTTCGAATACAACTTTCTGATGTCTGGTTCTTTACCTCATATGCAAATAATTCGAAGATATTTTTAATCACATGGTTTTCAATATTTTTAGCAACTATATTCAATTCAATTTTTTGAATTTTCGTTATAAATAAAATTAATCATGGTATATTGCTGGTATTCGTACCTATGGTAACCAACAATAGCCTTTTAATCAGGTCGAATATATCATTAATAAAATAATTCCTGCTGTTTGTAACAAACAACAAGTGGCAATTTTTAATACTGTTCTAAGGTTTTAAAAGAACTTACATGAATGAGTTTTATTTTAACTTTTTCAAAGCTTTTTAATAGCTCAATCATTAAACTATCCTTGCTGAATATCACCACTTCCAAAAATCCAGCTTGTCCTCATTTTCCCAGTTAACATATTTTCAATAATAATAAATATAACCAATTTTATATTGGTTATCAGTTACTTGTTGCACAATAAACCTGTAAAGTGAATATATAGCAAATATATGAAATGAAGATAAAATAACAAAACAAAATGAAAGTATGGATATATCTCAAACACATAATTCCCAATTCAAATTGTCTGATAAATATATACAAATAATCAGGAAAAGTATTAGCAAATTTTGCATTTTATTTTTTTACAAACATACCAAATAAATATGGATTGTATCCATTTTCTGATTGTTAACACATAATTATCTTGTGGAGATGGTGTGACTGTATAAGAATGAAGTTAGTGATACCATGTTTGTAAAATTTTTAAAAAAAATTTAGACAACAAGTTAAAAGAATGTGTTTCTCAACATGAAATATTTGTTTGTGAAGGAATAATTTAAAATGTTTCCATTTTTTTCAGGTTGCTAAATAATATTTCTCTCCTATATTTTGTTTTCTGCTGAACTAAATTTCAGAGAGAGTGGCTAGTATGTTTTAGTGGCAATTACTTCAACATTAAGCGATCAGTTGGGTGATTGGGAGATGGTCCATATATTAACACGCAGTAGACATATCTTTATTCAAACAAATAAATATCCCAGACCGGGTCTGCCTGCTAGACCAAGCGCTTTTAAAAAGGTACACATGCAGTCAGATTGTAGTTGTTCTGTGTGAAATTTTACTGCCGACCATTATGTAAACCGCATTTCATGATATGCTTCATCAACAACAACATAAATACAAATAGGAATGTGCCAAATCAATTATTTCCAATAATATATCTTTCCCAGAATAACCTGTAGGCACTTCCCAACAGCAGACAGACCAGATTATTTTTGGCCTGAATTTTACAATTTGTTCTTTAAACCTCTCAAATTGTTTCCTTTTGTCCAAATATAACAATGC
>CAWEFA010000158.1:0-18279 GCA_963808135.1 uncultured Bacteroidota bacterium | reverse complement strand
TCCAGCATCTGGTTGAACATATGGGTAAGCTGTGTCAATTCATCATTGCCTTTATTTTCTTTTAACCTTAAGCTTAAATTTGTGGCATTTATTTTCCTGACATTTCTTAATATATCGACAATTGGCGCCAAAATTCTACGTGCATAAAGCTGCCCTATAAAAAAAATTAAAAAAATACTGCAAAAAAAGATACACAAAAGCACTTTTAAAAGTTGCTTTTGTTTTTGTATACCAATTTTATCAGTTGCCGTAACAATTATGAAAAAATTACCCTGGTTGTCCGGGTAATAAATGCCAACGCTTTGTTTGTCGTGTTTTCGAAATTGTACCTTTACGCCGGCTCTAAGTATTTTAGTATTGTATTCGGGCATTATTTTAATTAAGGAATCTCTTACCAATGCACTGTCAGCCGAGTTAAGAATTATTTCCTTGGTATCCGGCATTGTTTGCTGATAACGTTTTAATACTTTCTGATAGCTTTGCTTTGTCAATTCGTCTTCCTCAAAATATTTCCAGGCTGTAAGGGTTGCTTTTTCTGATAACCGTTCATAAAAGTTGCTTTGGGTATAATTTCCCGATAAAAAATAAACAATTGTAAAGGAAAATAATAATGCTATCGTGGTGAGCAACGTAAAGATAAGCGCTATTTTACGCCGTACTTTCATTGCCAGTTTTCTTTAAACACATATCCCATTCCAATAACAGTATGAATGAGCTTTGTTTCGAAATCCTTATCAATTTTATCCCTGAGGTATTTTATATAAACTTCCACAATGTTAGTGCCTGAATCATGATTTGTATCCCAAATATGCTCGAAAATGCTTGTGCGCGACAACACCTTGCGGTGATTGGCCATTAATAATTCAAGCAGGCGAAATTCTTTAGAGGTAAGTTGAATATGTTTACCTCCCCTTGTTACAGTTTTTGTTTCGGTATCGAGCACAACATCGGAAATTTTATAGGTTTTGGAAATACCTGCCTGATTTTTGCGCCGCAGCATTGCATTTATCCTGGCAAGAAGCTCTTTAAATTTAAATGGTTTGATAAGATAGTCGTCTGCCCCGGAATCTAAACCTTTAACAATATCATCGGTTGTAATAAGCGCTGTAAGCATTATTATCGGTAAATTATATCCATGTATGTCGCGAATTTTCCTGCAAACTTCCAACCCGTTAATTTGAGGCAGGATAACATCGAGGATAATTAAATCATATTCCTTATTAATGGCAAGGCTTAAACCCGTTTGCCCATCATAAGCTAATTCAACATTATAACCTTCTTCTTCAAGCCCTTTTTTTATGAAAGAAGAAACATTGACTTCATCTTCAACTACAAGAATGGTTGCCATATCAGCCTTGATATTTTAAAATTGATGTAAACTATGATTCCAATTTGTTTTAAATATTTTGAATTAAGTAAAAGTATTAAAATAATGCTCAGCAAAATTACTAATTCAAATTATTCTGCGAGCTTCTTTGTTTTGTACTTATACACTCCTTTAAAAATTATCGGAAAAATAAAAAGCGTCAATATTGTGGATGTAACAAGCCCTCCGATTACCACAATAGCAAGCGGGCGGGAGGTTTCCGAACCAATCCCGGTAGATGTAGCAGCTGGCAAAAGTCCAATGGCAGCCATGAGGGCAGTCATCACAACAGGCCTTATCCGGGCAATTACACCTAAACGAATGGCATCATCCAGGTGTATCCGCTCATGCAGGTTCTTTTTAAATCGCGATAGCAGGATAACATTATTCTGGATACATATCCCGAACAAAGCGATAAAGCCAATACCAGCCGATATACTGAAATTTGTAGCGGTAACATGGAGCGCCGTTATGCCGCCAATAATTGCAAAGGGTACGTTCAGAAGAATCAGGCCGGCATCGGCAACATTGCCAAAAAGCACAAAAAGAATGAAGAAAATATCAGGATCAGGCTGATGGGCACAACAAGACTTAAGCGGCGCGAGGCCCGCTGCTGGTTTTCAAAATCGCCCTGCCAAGCTATGCTGTAACCTTTGGGTAATTTAATTGCCGCATTGACTTTTTTTTGCGCTTCGGCAATGGCCGAACCCATGTCCCTGCCGCGAACAGAAAATTTCAATGCCACATAACGTTCATTGTTGTCCCTGAAAATCAATATCGGGCCTGTGGTTTTATTAATATCGGCAATTTCTTTGATGGGTATCTGGCCTCCGGACTGTGTGGGTACCATCAGGTCGCCAATCTCTTTTTCAGTCATCCTGAATTCGGGTAGAAAACGAATCCGGATATCAAATTTTTTATATCCTTCATAAAACGTGGAAGCAGCTTTTCCGCCGATAGCCATTTCAATAACAGCATTACAATCGGCAGTGGCTACGCCATACATTGCCATTTTTTCCTGGTCGAGCTCAACGCGAAGTTCCGGCTGTCCCTGGCTTTGAATAACGCCAAGGTCGTCAATGCCCTTAATATTTTTCATAATGGCATACACACTATCGGCTTTGCTATCAAGATAGGCCAGATCTTCGCCAAACAACTTTAATGGCAATAGAACCTTTTACACCCGATACGGCTTCTTCCACATTATCCATAATGGGTTGCGAAAAATTGAACACAATGCCAGGAAATTTTTGCAATTTTGCATTCATCCGTTCAATCAGGTCATCCCTGTTTTTTGCATGCTCCATTTTTCCCGAATGATAAATATCAATAAAAAACTCATTGTTATAAAAACCGGTTGCATCGGTACCGTCGTCAGGACGCCCTGTTTGAGAAACAACCTGCTTTACTTCAGGAAAAGATTTAATAATTTTTCTCATTTCTTCTGAAATTCTCACGGATTCATCCAATGATATGCTTAATGGAAGCGAAGCCCTCATCCAGATTGCCCCTTCGTTTAATTCTGGTAGAAATTCCGTGCCCAAATATCTAAATGAAAAAAGACTAAAAGCCATTACAATACCTGCAACAATAAGACTTAGTCGTTTATTCCGATAGCATATGTCAAAAAATGAAATGGATTGTTTTGTTACAAAGGCCAGAAAAGGGTTATGTTTTTCCTTAACGTTTTTACGAAGCAGCAAACTTGAAATTACAGGAACAAGCGTAAGTGAAAAAATCAATGCGCCCAAAAGCGCGAAGCCCAAAGTCCAGGCCAAAGGCGAAAACATTTTACCTTCTACTTTCTGGAAAGAAAATATAGGCAATAGCGCTGTAATGATAATGAGCTTTGAAATAAATATAGCTTTGCCCATCTCGGTGCCGGTTTCTTTTATAAGCCCAAGCTTGGAAATCGGATTAAACTTAGACATTCCAATGGCCCGGGCTTTGCTGTCCATAGCTACAAAAATACCTTCCACCATAACCACGGCGCCATCGATGATAATCCCGAAGTCTATAGCCCCCATGGAAAGCAGGTTGGCCGACATGCCTTTTAAACGAAGGCAAATAAAAGCAAACAACAGCGCCAGCGGAATAATTATAGAAACAATTAGTGTTGTCCGCCACTCAGCCATGAAAAGGAACACAATAACGGTAACAAAAATAATTCCCTCAATAAGGTTGTGGATTACCGTATGGGTTGCATAATTGATTAGTTCCTGGCGGTTATAATAAGTTTCAATTTTAACATCCGAAGGAAGTATTTTTGAATTCAAGTCGTCAATTTTATCCTTTACTTTTTTAATAACTTCACTTGGATTTAAGCCCTTACGCATTACAACTATTCCTTCAACGACATCTGAAAGGTTGTCTTTTCCAACCTGCCCCAGTCGAGGAAGATGCGATTCTATAACATTAGCCACATGTTTAACAAGAATAGGGCTTCCATTAATTTTCTTAATAAGGATATTCCCTATTTCATCGAAATGATCGAGAATGCCAATTCCCCTTACCACGTATGCCTGCGTATTATGTTCTATAACATCGCCGCCTACATTAATATTGTTCCGGTTAACAGCCTGGTAAACGTCCAATGGAGTAATACCATATTTTAAAAGAGATTGTGGGTTTACCTGAATTTCATAAGTCTTTACTTCACCACCGAAACTATTTACATCAGCAACTCCCGAAACAGATCTGATGTGGCGTTCTACAACCCAATCTTCCAACGTTTTTAATTCCCTTACGCTTCTCGAATTGCTTTTCAACGTAAACCTGAAAATTTCACCGGTAGGCCCATAAGGAGGTTCTATTTCCGGCTTTACACCTTCCGGCAAATCAACATTTATTAACAAGTTGTTTACCTGTTGCCGGCCAAAAGCATCGTCAACATTGTCTTCGAAAATTACCGTTATAACAGATAAGCCAAAAAGAGTTGTCGACCTCACATCGGTTTTGCTTTGTACCGAATTCAAGGCAATTTCGAGCGGCATGGTAACGATATCGTTCTACCTCTTCAGCGCTGCGGCCAGGCCATTGGGAAATTATGATAATCTGTGTATTGGTAACATCCGGAAAGGCCTCGATGGGCGTATTGATATAACAAACTATACCGGCTATAATAATAATGGCTAAACTAAAAAATACGAAAAACTTATTTTTCAGCGAAAATGCTATTATGTTTTTAATAAATCCATTCATTGCAACTTGTTTAATTTAATAAATTCAGAGTCAAAGCGAAGCACTTCTCTAAATAATTATTGGTTCAATGCATTATAAATAAGCAACTGAAGATTTGTGATTACTTTTTCGCCAGTTTTCACTCCCTTACGGATGTAAGAATACAAACTTGTTGACCTTGCAATATCAACCTGCCTGGTTTGCACATTGCATTTATCAATATAAATCATAACCCAATATTTGTTACGGTCAAAAACTATTGATTTTGCAGGCACAACAAGCATTGAGCTATCTTTTACCTGGTGGACAATAACTTTGGCAAACATTTCAGGTTTCAGCAAGTTATCTTTGTTATCCAGTTGTATCCTGATTTTCATTGTTTTGTTGTCGGGATCGAGCAAATTGTAAATCTTATCAATTTTTCCCGTGAATATTTTATCGGGATACGAAACAGTAGACACAGCTGACTTTTTCACCTACTTTAATATTTGAAATATCTGTTTCATAAACATTGGCTAAAATCCATACCCTCTTGAGATCGGAAATAGTGAACAAATTGGCGGAATTGTCAGTCCTGATCTGCATGTTTGGGTTAATAAACTTCTCAACTACAAATCCGGCAATTGGCGATGATACAATGTAATCGGATTGCTTGCCGCCAAATATGGAAAGGACTGTTTTTGCCCTGTTAAGTTCCGAACGGGCTTTTTCTGAATCCTTTAATGCTGAAGTATAATCCTTTTCCGAAGCTATCCCGCTTTTGTACATGTCTTCTGTAGCGGCAAGGTTCTTTTCCGACACTGCAAGGTTTGCCTCTGCTGTAACAATATCATTTTCGGCGCCGGCAATTTCGGCGCTTCTGATAATGGCCAATACTTGTCCTTTTTCAACATAATCGCCCAGGGCAACTTTCACATCCAGTACGTTTCCGCTTACCATTGGATAAAGTTTTACAACTTTGTCCTGATCGTAACTAACTTTGCCAATAAGATTAAATTCCTGGACTACAGGTTTGAAAGAAACAGTATCAATCGTTATTTGATTCATCAAACTATCGGGGATGCAAAATTTCGAGTCCGTCTTTACCGATTGATTCGTGTTTTTCAATGAACAACTTATTAAAATAAATAAAGCAAGGACAATGACAAAATATTTTTTCATGGATGTTTCTTATATAAATTACTTATTCGTTATATCTTTTCCTACACTGAAATTCAGATTTTCGAATGCATTGATACGGTTGTACAAAAGATTGTTGAATTGCACGGCATTTTCTTTATAAGCATCATAGTAATCGAGAAATTCGATGAGGCTTATGTTCTTTTTTTCAAAGTTTTTAATCATTTCTTCGTTTAAATTATCTAAATCGGTTATAAATTTTTTATCGAACTCGTTGTACAACCGGTTTGCCTCCAAGGCATTTGCATAGGCGCTTATTACGTCAGCTTTGACATGGTCTTCCGCGTTTTGTAATTTATATTTACTGCTTTCGGCACTAAAAATAGCTGATTTGATATTGCCCTGGTTTCGGTTAAAAAATGGCAAATCTATTTGCATTCCAATAAAATTATAATTGTGAACATAGCTGCCATTTCTGTCCCAGCCGGCAGATAATGTTATATCAGGTACCGCCATGGCCTGCTGATATGCAAGGTTCAATTGGCTAATACTTAAATCGGATTTGGCCGATTTTAAATCGTAACGATTTACGTAAGCGGTATCAAAAAGAGTTTGTAATTTAAGACTATCAGGAGAAAATTTGTAGAAAACAATTGTATCAGTTTGCGGAAAGTAAAAAATATTTGAAGTATGCATCAAAACATTAAACTCGGTTTGACTGCTGATTAATTGCGATGAGAAACCGATCTTTTCATTCTCTAAAGAAAAAAGCGCCGACTTCAGTCTTAGCAATTCCTTTTTTGAAATATAACCTTTTTCATACTGGCTTCGATATGCTTCAATAAGCTTGTTCATAGAAGCAATTTCTTTGTCATAAACTTTTAATGTTTGCTTAAGAAAATAGATGTTGTAAAAGCTGCTATGGAGTGAAAATTTCAGTGTTCGCAGCAAATCAAAATATATTTGTTCTTCTTTATTGGCGGTTAGTTCAGCCAGATTAATTTGCTTATTTCGCTTTCCGGCAAGGAGAAAAAGTTTTTGAATTTGCGCGTTTGTTTCGCCTTTATCAGAATAATCGAACCATTTACGGCCTCCGTTGGTTTTGTATCCTGTGTTGTACACATTTTGATTGGCAGTAAAAGTAATATTATTGAAAAGCCTTGCCTGTATTATTTGCGCTTTTGCAGCATCAACATTACACTTTTCAGCTAATAGAGAAAGATTTTGCATTAAAAAAACACTGTCGGCCTGCTGGGGTGAAATTTTTAACGTGTCCTTAAATATTTCTTGTCCAATTAAATTTAAAGGTAGCAAGGCATAAAAAAATAAGAATAACAGATTTTTAAAGAGCATAATCGTCAGCTTGAATTTATTAATCATTCAGCAAAGTTGCCCTTATGAAATTAATTTGAAATTAGAACGGTGTTAAAATGAGATTAAAACAGGTATAGGATTTATTAATTTTTATTAAATATTGAATTCTGCACAGATTTCGATAAAACAAATTTAAAAAAATGTTAAACAAATGAATTTTAGTAACTATTCAAGTAGATAGACTATAGACTAACAGACTATAGGAGAAAAATATGCGGGATCATACTAAATTCAGGGCATTTGAACTTGCCGATGAAATGGCAGTTTTAAGTTATAAGATAACCAATGATTTTCCTAAAGATGAAATATATGGATTAACTTCGCAAATGAGAAGGCCAGTAGTTTTTGTCCCTTCGAATATAGTTGAAGGATGTGTCCTAAATGCCTTCAGTCTAAATAACCTGAATAGTTACAAATTTTATTATTTTTAATGAACTACCCCGCAGCAGAGCTGCGAGGTATCAAAGAAAATACAACAATGGAGTTTGCATAGCAAACCTATTATTTGATTTTACCCCGTAGCAGAGCTACGAGGAATTCTTTTGATTAAAAAATTCGCATTTTAAAATATGACATTTGAACCAACCGGCAATTTTTTTGTGCAAAGCAAAGTAATAGTCCCCGCAGACAATCCATTAATCGAATATTGCGGAAGGATTGATTTTTCAAACCCCCAAAAGCCGGCATTTGGTTATTCAGGAATATCAATACGTACAGCATTCACCGGCACAAAAATTTCAATGTTAATGCATTCTTCGGATCAATATTATAATATAATCCTGGACAGGACAAGCATTCAGTGGATAAACGTGAACCCTTCAAAAACTGAATATGAGCTGGTATACGAGTTAGCAGATACAATTCACAAAATTGAAATTTTCAAAAGCTCGGAAGCAATTTTTGGAAATTCCGAATTTGAAGGTTTTATCCTCGAACCGGGTAAATCGTTGGTTAATCTCACAAATCCCCGCACCAAATTAATTGAGTTTATTGGTGATTCCATTACATGCGGGTACGGGAATATAACTTCACCGGAAAAGGAATACAGCCCAAAAAACCAGGATCATTATATGACATATGCAGCAATAGCTTCGAGAAGCTTTCAGGCAAATCACCTTGCTGTTTGCAAATCGGGTATCGGCGTGTATAGAAATTGGGCGGGCGCTTTAGATGAAAACCCAGATTGTATGCCTAAACGCTACGACAGAATTTTTCTGGACAACGAATATCCAAAATATAATTTCGATAAAAAACCCGAATTGATTTGTATCGATTTAGGAACTAACGATTTTATCGAAAATAAAGGCGATCCGGCAAAGTTCATTAACGCTTTCATTAATTTTATAGAAATTATCCAAACCAAAAATAATTCTGCCGATATTCTATGCCTCTTGGGGCCACTGATTGGCGAAAAAGATTTAATGAAAATGAGGGGATATTTTAAATATATTATCGAAACGGCAAACAAGAAAAAGAAAGGCAAGGTAACTTTTTTTGAAATGTCGCCGCAAATGGGTGATTTGGGTATCGGGGTCGATGGCCATCCTACCTTATTACAGCATATACGAAACGGCGTAGAGCTTGTAAAACACGTTCACGAATTAAAAGGCTGGGAAATTATGCCTCAATTGCTATATGCTGAAACTGTCCCGGAAAATCAAATCGACCTGTACTGGAACACGCCTGTGAAAATTGAAAGTAGCGCAAATAAATGTCTGAAAATAACTGTTGATAGCGTTGATATTCCAATCAAATCAGTTATTGCCGACAAACTAAATTCTTCAAAATCGCAACTAATGCTTTCTGAAAAAATTTTACCAGGCCAGAAAATTTCATTATTTTATAAAGAAGGCGTTCTGGGAAGCTCTGAAAAAGTGAAAGTAAAGGATATATTTAATTTCTTTGTAACAAATAAATTGTTTGGAAATACATTATTATAACAATATTAAAAATATGAACACAGAAACAAAAGGCTGGCAGCAATTGATATCCGGATATCCCTGGTTTAAAGGTGAAGGCCGTTTCCAGCTTCCTGCATATTCGGAATTTATGCCTGCGCCATGGTTAGGTTTAAGTCCGTGTGGTAGCTACGACAAATTGCAATTTCCCGAAAATGATCCTTATGGTTGGAATATTACGGAAATTGAAGAAGCCTTCGAGTTAAAACCGGGTATAGAACACATCGGGCACCAGATTATGAACGAACTGATGAAACTTGGCAAAGGCATTACGGAATATCATATTTCAGGCCATCACAAACAGAATTTAATTAACAATCCATATTGGCCGGAAGAATTGGCAAGCCATGCAGGACAACTAACGCATGAACGGTTTGTTGTTTTCCTGCCGCTCATGCTTTCCCGAACACAGGATGATAAGGGACGTGTAACCTGGACTCTTTTTGGCGGAAGTGAAGATAATCCGGAGAAAGCATTTTGGAAAAGCTTTTATACATCGCCGGAAAATGAATTACCGGAAAATGATTTTATTAATTTTATAAACGGCATTCTGAACGATGCCTATAATCTCGATATAAATAACTCCGGTTCCCTTTATAATGGCGGGTTTCGGATTTTGCCTTCAGATAACGAGTCTTCATTGCCATCATGGGCTTCACGATACATCATAGCTGAAATTTCTTCGTTCGAAACAGTAAAATTTTTATTAACATTTCGTCCATTTGCCGATCTGCCTGATGAAGCTAAAAAGTTATATCTCAACGGCAGGTTAAATTTATTACCTTTTCCCGGAAGCCTTGTTTTCTGGGGTATGCCAACCTACCTGAAATTAAAACAATTTCTTCCATTTGCAATGCAAATACCCGTTTTAAAATTAGTTTCGAGAAACACAGGGCGTGAAGGGCTGCGTGTGCCACAGGCCGGGTGGTTATATGAACCACATCCCGATATTAAAGAGACGGATTTTCACCATGAACTCATCAAAGGAACTTATCACCGGACACATCGCTGGCAGCGCATAAACCGCCATGAAGATGAATTGCTCATGCAGCCGCGCGTAGCGCAGGTAGCTAAAGTGCTTTTCAGTACCAACCCGGATATTATGGGATTGTACGATAAACCTATGGTGAGAAATTGCCAGATTTGGACAAGGGATTTCGAATTATTGATTGACGGCCCTAAAGCTAAAATCAAGGACATTAAGAAAGCCGAAACGGCAATTCTTTCCGGCGGATTGTTCGGTTACAGGTTTCTATACCCGGCAATGCGCGTAGGAATGTACGAAGTTTACTGGAAAAGGCCGCTTGTTGCATATTTATCGCAAAAATCCGGAGAAGTGAAAATTCTACCCGATGTCCTTAATGGTTATATTACCGCTTACCCGTTACAACCAAATAGCCCAATCGTTGAATTATGGCCGAGAATATTACAACGGCCAATCCAAACTATGGCAATTCAACATTTCAATAACATACATGACCATAATGCTCATCAAACTTCCAAAAATATTATTAATTTACTTGAACATAGCAATATCTTTGAAGGCAAGCCGCTTCCGGTCAATTTTGCACGCCATATGGTGCGCCTGAAAAAACATGAAACTTTGGAACAGTGGTTTGAAGAATTGCCCGGTCGTTGCAATAATCCTGAAATTGGTCAAAAGGTAGTTTCAGAATTAATTAAAATTGTTGAACCTGACGATAAGGCAGCTCCACTCCCAGCAGCAATAACCTATCAATTCACAGCCAACCGGGCATTTGAAGAAGCCTGGTGGAACGATATTTATTTTCTTGCCCACGGACAATTTAAAAATAAAGATAATGCCGATTGTGTTCAGGACGAAATTACATTAAAAGAGGTTTCCCATTGCCAGCGGGACCTGGAACAACTTGGCGATTACCTTATCAAACGCCATAATGAAGCTATTGGAAAGGCCGGCATGGAAGGCAAAGCAATATGCGCCGAGCTTCCATTCGAATGGCGTACTGACTTTGATTTCTCAATTTTTGGAGGATGGAAACAGAACAAAGAAGGCCACACTTACGAGCGCGATATAGTAGTTATTATTCCCGGAAAAAACAGAACCTGTGCCGTTGCACTTGCCGATCACTACGACACAGCATACATGGAAGATATTTATGAAAAAGAAAAAGGCGGAACGGGCGCGCGGTTATCGGCTGCCGGCGCTGACGACAATTATTCCGCAACGGCAACGCTTTTGCAGGCGGCCCCTATATTCCTGCAATTGTCGAAAGAAGGAAAGCTTGAATGTGATGTATGGCTGCTTCATTTGACCGGTGAGGAATTCCCATCGGATTGTATGGGAGCCCGACATTTTTGCCAGTCATTGGTTGAAAAAAACTTAAAAGCCCGATTTGATAAAGATAAATGGTTGGACTTGTCAAACGTGACAATTAAAGGGGTGTTCGTGATGGACATGATTGGCCATAATAAATATTCCGATCAGGATATCTTCCAGATATCGCCCGGCAAAAGTATGGAATCAGTAAAAATCGCTTACCAGGCATTACTTGCCAACCTGATTTGGAATGCTGGCACACATACCTGGAACTCAAGCGAAGAGAAAAAAAATTGTGGGCGTGGAAAGCGAACCAGCGATGAAAAACAAATCCCGGACATGGCAAAGCATTTATCGCTTTACGGTGAAATAAGGACGCATTTCGATCCGTACAGCTCCATTTATAATACCGACGGCCAGATATTTTCAGATGTCGGGGTACCGGTAGTGCTGTTTATGGAAAATTACGATTTGCATCGAACAGGTTACCACGACACAAAAGATACTATGGAAAACATCGACCTGGATTACGGCGCTGCATTGGCAGCCATCTGTATTGAAACCGCTGCAAGGGTTGCCGGAAATGAATAAGATTAAATTTTAAAGTTAATTAAATGCTTATTGTCAATATCTTAAATTTGATTTAAAAATAACAAATAAGATTTGTATAAAGCCAATGAACTACCCCGCAGCAGAGCTGCGAGGTATCAAAGAAAATACAACAATGGAGTTTGCATAGCAAACCTATTATTTGATTTTACCCCGTAGCAGAGCTACGAGGAATTCTTTTGATTAAAAAATTGCACATTTCATCATTGAAAAATCATGTCGGTTTTAATAGCCAGACATGATTTGTGTAAAAACATTTTAGAAGCTATATAAGTAAAAGCTATATTCAAAGATAAAAAATTAATCAATGTATCTTTTCAGGATTGGATCGTAAGTGTCTATTCTCCTGTCGCGCAGGAATGGCCATACAGACCGGTAATGATTATTTTGTTCCAAATCAATTTCCTGCACAATTATTTCTTCTTTATTGTGCGATGCCTGGCAAAGTAAAGTACCAAAAGGATTTGAAATAAACGAGCCACCCCAAAATCTTGTAATTCCTTCCGTTCCAACGCGATTTATTGCAACAACGTGCACACCGTTCGCAATTGCATGGCTTTGCTGGATTATTTGCCACGCTCTATATTGTTCAATATTTATTTCTTCAAGTGTTTTTAATTCCCAACCTATAGCTGTAGGATAAAAAATAATTTCAGCTCCCATAAGGCTTATTATGCGGGCTGCTTCCGGATACCATTGATCCCAGCAAACAAGCGTCCCGATATTTCCAAATTTGGTTTTAAAAACTTTATAACCGGTATCGCCGGGAGTAAAATAAAATTTTTCATAAAAACCCGGATCGTCTGGAATATGGGATTTGCGATATATTCCGAGAAAAGCGCCATCGGCATCAAATACAGCAGTTGTATTATGGTAAATGCCAATTGTGCGCTGTTCGAAAAGTGAAGCAATGATTACAGCGCCGGTTTCTTTTGCGGTTTTTTGTATAAGTTCGGAAGTCGGCCCGGGAATTGGTTCTGCCAATTTGAAATTTTCGTTATCTTCTGTTTCACAAAAATATTTTGTGGCAAAAAGTTCCTGGAGGCAAATAATCTGAGCGCCCATCTTTGAAGCTTTCCTAATATTTTCTATTGCCTTGTTAATATTGGCATTCTTGTCATTTGTACAAGTCATTTGAACAAGGCCGATTTTAACTTTTCCTGGCATTATAAAATTTCATTTAGCTTCCGGCAAATTTAATCAATATACCAATTAATCAATTATTCAATGTGCCGATGTAACAATTATTTAATTTTTTCATTGACTAATCGGCACATTGGCTAATTGGCGCATTAGCACATCATAATTTTATTATCTTTGCCAACTGTTAAAACCTTTGCAATGCAATGATTTCGGTTAACCAGTTAAGTTTAAGTTTTGGAGCATTTGAGTTGTTCAAAGAAGTTTCTTTCAGCATTAACCCAAAAGACAGGATTGGCCTTGTAGGAAAAAATGGCGTCGGAAAATCAACACTGGTAAACATTGTAGCCGGAAACCAGAAACCCGATACAGGCAGTATATCTATCCCCGACGGAATTGTCATAGGTTACCTTCCCCAGCAAATGGTTTTTACAAGCAATCTGACTGTTTTGGAAGAAGCTGCAGAAGCATTCAGTGAAGTGCTTTCGCTTGAGAAAGAAATTGATTCGATAAATGCGGCTTTAACAACGCGAGATGATTATGAAACGGATGATTATCATAAATTAATCCACAGGCTGACCGAATGTAATGAACGTTTCAACATGATAAGCGGCTCAACCATTCATGCCGATATTGAAAAAACATTACTGGGGCTTGGTTTTGAACCTGGCGATTTCAGGCGAAGAACTTCAGAGCTTTCGGTCGGATGGCGTATGCGAATTGAAATTGCCAAAATTTTATTAAAAAAGCCAGGCATCCTTCTTCTTGACGAGCCTACCAATCATCTCGACATTGAATCGATACAATGGATGGAGGATTACCTGAAAAATTTTCAGGGCGCTGTAGTGCTCATATCGCACGATCGCGCTTTTCTCGATAATGTTACAAACCGGACCATTGAAATATCGCTGGGCAAAATATATGATTACAAAGTCAGTTATTCAAAATATGTTGGTTTACGCCGTATAAGGTTTGAACAGCAAATGGCTACATACCGGAACCAACAAAAAATGATTTCAGATACCGAAGATTTTATTGAACGTTTCAGGTACAAGGCCACTAAGGCTGTACAGGTGCAATCGCGCATTAAGCAATTAAATAAACTCGATCGCATAGAAGTCGATCCCGAAGACACGTCTGCAATAAATATCAGGTTTCCTGCACCGGTAAAATCAGGAAAAATAGTTTTAGAAATAAAAGATTTGAGCAAAAGTTATGGCCAGAAAAAAATTTTAAACGGTATAAGCCTTGTTATTGAAAGCGGCCAGCGTGTAGCTTTTGTAGGAAGAAATGGCGAAGGTAAAACAACCCTTTCAAAAATTATTATTGGTGAGCTCGATTATAAAGGATACGTTAAAATAGGGCATAACGTAAAAACCGGGTATTTTGCCCAGAACCAGGATGAACTGATGGATGAGAATATTACAGTGTTCGATACTATTGACAGGGTTGCCGTTGGCGACATACGTTCCAAAATCCGTGATATTCTCGGCGCATTCCTGTTTCCCGGCGATGATATTTACAAAAAAGTAAAAGTGCTTTCGGGCGGCGAACGCTCGAGGCTGGCAATTGCAAGGCTGCTTCTTGAACCATATAACCTGCTTATGCTCGACGAGCCTACCAATCATCTCGATATGCGTTCGAAAGATATCCTGAAACAGGCATTATTGAATTATAAAGGAACTTTGATTTTAGTATCGCATGACCGCGATTTTCTCAACGGGCTGGTAGAAAAGATTTACGAATTCAAAGACAAAAAAATTCGCGAACATATTGGCGGCATTTACGATTTTCTGCAAAGAAAAAAAATCAATTCCCTGCGCGAACTCGAAATTAAAAACAAACCCCCTGATGCTTCATTACAAAATGCCAAAGAAGCAAGCAACAACAAACTGGAATATTTTGAAAAGAAAGAATTTGAACGGATATTACGTAAGGCGCTTAATAAGGTAAAAGAAAGTGAAAACCGTATTGAAGAATTGGAAACCAAAATTAAAAAAATTGACGCACAACTGGCTGACCCGGTATTTATTCAAAACCATACAGGCGATATAGAATTTTTTAAAAAATACAATTGGCTAAAAGCAGAACTTGAGCGGGAAATGAAAAACTGGCAACAATATTCCGAAGAACTGGGGATGTTAGAACAACAAAAGCGACAAGCCGATAAGTGAAAGTTGCTTTTGGCTAAATCAAACAGGTTTTATCCACTGACTTCTAAACATAAGCATCTCCGAGTTTTAACTTCACATCGTTTACAAATTGTTTAATCATTTGTTCGTCTTTCATTTTACAAATAAGTAAAATATCTTCAGAATCCACAACGATATAATCAGTCAAACCTTGAACAACAACGCATTTTTTATCAGATACATTAATTATGCAGTTCTTTGTGTTATATGCAAATACTTTCGATCCCTTAATATGGTTTCCATCAACATCTTTAGCCGAGTGTTCGTACATTGAACCCCATGTTCCCAAATCCGACCAACCAAAGTTTGTACAGAGAACATAAACGTTGTTTGCTTTCTCCATAATTCCGTAATCAATGGAAATATTTTTACATCTTGGATAAATGTTTTCAATGTGTTTTTCTTCTTTTGGCGTATTAAACAAATCAATACCTTCAAAAAATAAAGAATTAATTTCAGGCAGGTTTTCATTAAAAGCTTTATTAATGCTATTTAACGACCAGAAAAATATACCTGAATTCCAATAAAATTCACCGCTTTCAAGAAATAATTTTGCCATTTCAAAATCCGGTTTTTCAGTAAAAGTTTTAACCTTGCGAAAACCGGGATTTATTTTTTCAAAATTTTTATCGGTTTGCACCTGAATATAGCCATAGCCTGTTTCAGGCCTGTTTGGGGTAATTCCTAAAGTTAGCAGGGCATCTTTATCTGAAACAAAATTAAAGCCTTTTTCTACAACAGATAAGAATTCATCTTCATTAATTATCAAATGGTCAGCTGGCGCTACAACAATGTTTGCTTCAGGGTTTCTTTTTAATATTTTGCAATTGGCAAATGCAATACATGGAGCCGTGTTCCGCCTGTAAGGTTCAAGTAAAATATTTTCTTTCTGTACATCAGGGATTTGTTCTATAATAAAGTCGGAATAAATTTTATTTGCAACAATAAAAATGTTTTCAACAGGAATAATTTTGGAGAATCGTTCAAAAGTTTGCTGTAAAAGGGTTTTGCCAATACCAAGTATATCGAGGAACTGTTTTGGCTTGGATATCCTGCTGTATGGCCAAAAACGGCTTCCAATCCCACCAGCCATAATAATACAATAATTGTTGTTTTTCATCGGTTAATTTCTAAATGATAATTACTAATAGTTTCAATTTTTTTGGGGACAAAAATAAAACAAATTCAATCATTATAAATTTTTATAATTTTATGCTAAAATAAAAACAGCGTTTTGATAAATAGTTGTTTCATAAAACCCATATAGATTATGTGTTTAGAACAAATGTTTATAGAAATTAAACTGGCAAAAAATATTATCAGTTTGAATGCTGAACCAAATTTATCCGTATCTTACAACAAGGAAAAGTTATACAAACCTTAAAAAAAATAAATATTATTCTGATGGTATCTTTTTTATTAAGATAAAGTTTTATGGAATATATCTATCAAATAGGAAGGTATTTTATTTTTTTAAGCAAAGTTTTTGTTAAGCCTGAAAAGTATAGTATATATTATCGCGAAGTAATCAGGGAAATAGAAAACCTGGGGATTAATTCCATAGGTATTGTTGCAATAATTTCAACATTCATAGGAGCAGTAATTACCATCCAAACAGCAATAAACATAACCAATCCTATTTTTCCGAAATATATTATAAGCCTCACGGTTCGCGACTCAATACTTTTGGAATTTTCTTCCACAGTCGTCGCTCTTATTCTGGCAGGAAAAGCAGGTTCCAGTATTGCTTCTGGAATTGGCACTATGCGGGTAACCGAACAGATAGATGCCCTGGAAATTTTCGGGGTTAATTCGGCGAGCTTTTTAGCTTTGCCCAAAATTATAGCTGCATTGTTCTTCAATCCTCTGCTTACAATTATGAGCATGGTAATAGGTATATGGGGAGGTTGGGTTGCAGGGGTTGCTTCAGGCGTAATAACCAGCGAGGAATATATTTATGGCATTCAATATGAATTCATACCTTATTATGTTGTATATGGATTGATAAAAACAGAAGTTTTTGCTTTTATAATTACATCTATATCGGCTTATAATGGCTACTATGTTTCCGGAGGCTCCCTTGAAGTCGGAAAGGCCAGTACAAGCGCTGTAGTATACAGTAGTGTGGCAATTTTATTTTTTAACGTTGTGCTAACTATCCTTTTGTTAAAATGATAACCGTTAAAAACATATCGAAATCTTTTGGGAAAAAATTGATATTACATGATATATCAGTAAATTTTGAAAGAGGAAAAACCAACCTTGTCATTGGACAGAGCGGATCTGGAAAAACAGTTCTTTTAAAGTGTATAGTCGGTTTATTAGAACCGGATGAAGGCGAAGTACTTTATGAAAACACATTGTTTAATACGCTCAATTCAAAAGAAAAGAGGGAAATAAGAAGAAAAATCGGCATGTTGTTCCAGGGAGGGGCATTATTCGATTCTTCTACTGTTGAGGAAAATGTTTTGTTTCCTATGGATATGTTTACCAATATGAGCATTGCAGAAAAACTTGAACAGGTAAATTTTTGCCTGAAACGCGTAAATATTATAAATGCCAATCATCTCTTTCCTGCTGAATTAAGTGGGGGTATGAAAAAACGTGTTGCCATTGCCAGGGCAATTGCGTTGAACCCAAAATATCTTTTTTGCGATGAACCTAATTCAGGTTTGGACCCTAAAAGTTCCAACGTAATAGACAACTTGATTAAAGAAATTACAGAAGAATATAATATTACAACAATTATTAATACCCATGATATGAACTCTGTAATGGAGATTGGCCAGAAAGTGGTATTCTTATTTGATGGGACAAAGGCATGGGAAGGCAGTAATTTGGACATTCTTGATTCAGATAACCAATATTTAAATGATTTTGTTTTTGCAACAAATTTGACTAAAAAGCTGAAGAAACCAAGTTCTTAATATGGTTAAGCCAAAACCAAACAGGAAAGTTTTGGTATTATCATAAAATGCAGATCATTCTGATTATCCAAATTAATAAAAAAATTAAAAAAATATTTTGTTAAAACATTGCTTT
>CAWEFA010000157.1:0-6388 GCA_963808135.1 uncultured Bacteroidota bacterium | reverse complement strand
AGAACGTCCAGAAATTATTCGACATAAATATGAAAAAACTATTGTTATGAAAAATATGTTTGATTTACAACAATTTAAAGTAATTAAATTTACTTTTTCAATATATTTTCAGCTTTTTTTATTTAGAATGATCCGTTATTTATTGATAAATTACGAAATAATATTCAAGAATCTTGTAGCGAATATGGACAAGTTAAAAAAATAAATATTTATGATGTAAGAATTAATATTTTAAAGAAAAATTTACGATTTTTTTTTCTTAAGGCAAATCCCGCTGGTGTTGTAACTGTTGTTTTTTCGGAAATTGATCAAGCTGATGCATGTTGTCAGTATATGAATGGAAGAATTTGGCATGGAAGAGTTATTGAATGTAAAACTTCGGGAGTGGTAAAAAATTTTTTTTATTAAAACTCGAATAAAAATTTGGTGTTTTCTAGGTTCAACAAAATATGATGCAGCACCACCAACAGAGGAAGAAAAAGAACGAATTGATGAATGGCATAAATTTTTGACTGAAGATGGTGATGATCAAGAAGAAATATAGTTAATTCGGATTACTTTTTTTGTATAGTTTATTTATGTGCAATTAAAAAAGAAACGATAAAAACAAACATAGTTGTTCATTTAGAAAATTTGATCAGTTTAATTTATTTCATAAAAATTCTAAAAAACGAAATATATACATAGAAGTATTATTATTCACAGAATTGTTTTTCGATTAATAAGTTTTTCTCCTATAAAAAAAGGAAAAGAATTATATAAATAAAAGTTTAATTTTTTCATTTACCTGAGTTTATCATTAGCAATTTTGATATTTTTATTAATTTGTTTAATGTCCTGTTCTGGTATTGGATGTTGGTTTTCAAATAAAATTAGTGCTTTATTAAAATATTCTAAAGCCATATCGATATTCTTCTGTTTTAGCATAAACAGTTCCAATATTTGCATAACTTTTTGCAACATCAATATGATTTTCTGATAATAATTTTAGTCTCATTTCCAGTGCTTTTTTTAAATTTGATAAAGCTTGATCATATTGATGCATATCTGAATACGCAATCCCAATATTATTCAATAATGAAGCTATTTGTAAATGATTTGATGGTAATTGATCTTTTCGAATTTGAAAAGCTTCTTGATAATGATGAAGTTCTTCATCATATAACCCTTTTCTACTATGAAATCAATGCTAAATTATGATGAACACATGCAATATGTAATGGTAATAAACTATTTTTTAATGCTTTCGAAAAATGAATATATGCTTGATCAATATCATCTTGTTGAGCATAAACAAGACCAATTGAATTATGTAAAGATGATTTTATTAACTCACCCTTAAGATATCCTTTTGGAGTAAACAATAGGTAATAAATTGACATCCTTGGTTATTCGCGGAATTTCAGTAGTTTTTTAAGCGCTCAAAAATTTGGAGTGAGCTCTCGAAATGGTGAACAGATTCCATGTAATACTATCAGCCGCAATCGGACTTAGATCTGCCATCGCAATACCGGAGGAAAATCATTATAAAAACTGGGTTAGCGGGAGAAAATAGCCAACCAAACGACATTTATTGATAACGACACCAAAAACGACAATATTTGTCAACTTTTTCATACATTCGGGCTATTATTCACCGTATAGTGGTTTTCATAGTAGCTAGGAATACTACCTATATTAATGGTAAATTATTAAATTAAATAAGAAAAACGTAATCAAAGAAAAAAGTGCCGACATAATTTCGTCCTATTTATTTCAATCATGGGTTTTTTAGCAATATGGAAAATAACGTCACTATTTATAGCACAGTGAAAGGAATGAAGTTAAAGCTCACTGATCGTACTCGTCTTGGACTAAGCTTTCAAATTACTAATGACTGGAATGTATTCAAGATGGACTAGATAATCACCAGCTACAAGAATTGAGCAGGGGTAATAACCAAGGAGGTCAATTCATTACCTATTGTTTACTTCAAAAGGATATCTTAAGAGTGAGTTATAAGGATGAAACTTTCCATGGAATATCACAACAACTACCTCGAATATATGGTATAGAGAGATGGATGGAATGTCGTTTCTCTGAATGGATATAGAAAAGTGCCGAGAACTTTTTGATCACCCTTAGTACTTAAGCATAACTTGTAATATTACTTAAATGTCAGTATTACATACTCGGAGTTACTATGAGTACGATAAATTCGTCTTCGATTTCATCTCAGACATAAATATCAAATATTTATTTGATTATTTCGAAACAAAATTCTATATTGTGTAACAATATGAAGTTATAACAGATATGATATAAGAAATGTTGAATCAAATAAAATATATTATTACAATCAGTATCATAATGCCTTTTAACTACTTCTTTATGTATATATGTTTCATTAAGTGTAAAACGTTGTTTTCTATCGTACAACAGACGAGTTCATTTATGACATAGAAGTGGCAGAACGGGAAACACAAATTTCGCAGTACTAGCTTTGGCAATTGACTTCGGACAATTGCCGAAAATTGTGTTTTTATGGAACTTTCGCCGTTAAGAAAAATGGACTATTGGCAATGGCCGAAAGTCAGTACTGAGGAGTTCATGCTGTCCATGGTTCTGAGTACTTGTGTTTAGTAGAATAGAAGTGTCCGAATAACACCTTATGGCATTTTTGGTGCATTATAAAAAAATAATGTCTTCACAAGCCCAATGTCTACAATAAAATGCTGAATCTTGTACGATTGGATGTAACAATTAATTCTGTATAAAATGGTGCGCTTCTACATTCGAACAATTGAAATATTTAGATTGTTTTGAATAAATCTAAAATAATGACCCGGACCAGTCCAAAAAGAGCTTTTTTTCGGTGTTTTGACATTTTTAATTTCAAAATTTTCTCTCCTAAATGTTTGTTCTAAAACTTTGAAAGTTACACCAATAGTTGCAGAATTCTGTGTAGAATATTTTAACATATTTTCAAAATCTAGCAGTTCCATTTCCTAAAATTCTCTATAACTTTTTCACTGTTTTTACTTTCGCACTTGTAAGACTGTCCTTTAACCATTGTAAATTAAATTTCAAAATAGTATAAAAAAATAAATTCAAATATATAGTTTCATAAATAATCGAATTTAGGTATTTTTATAAAATTCTATATTTTACCAGGTTCAATTTTTCATAAAATAATGATAAAAGAACAATTATCGCACTTCATTTTACAAAACAAGAAATTGATGAACTTGTTGATGTTTCTTGTTTCTGCTTTAATTTTAATACTTTTTTTCCCTGAAGGAGGTAAATTTAAATATGAGTATCAAAAAGGGAAACCATGGATGCACGAAGTATTGGTAGCGCCATTCGATTTTCCGATTTACAAGTCGGAGGCTGATTTATCTGCTGAGAAAGATAGCATATTAAAAAATTATGCGCCATATTTTAACTATAATCCAAAAACCGGGATTGAACAGAAAACACGCTTCAGGACTTTTTTTGCAAACTATTGGGATTCGTTCGACCATAAACATCCATCTGCATTAAACCCGGGATATAGATTCGAATTCGAACAACGAATATTATCGTTGTTCGAATTCGTTTACAAAGCTGGAATAATTGAGCTTCCGGAAGATTATTCATCGCTTTCAAAGCAAAAATCGACCATCATGCAAGTACGTGATAATGTTGCCGAAGAATACGAGCTTGATAATGTGTTTTCTCAAAAAGGCGCTTATGAATATATTTTGCATAAGTTATATGTTTATAACGATCAATTGCCCGACTCAACGTTGCTTGGTAACGACAACTTTTTCAGGGCAATGAGATTAGAAAACTTTATTTCGCCTAATCTTTATTACGACGAAGAAACTTCGTCGAAAATGCGCGATGCTGCATTGAATAACATTTCTCTTACCGAAGGTATGGTGCTTACAGGCGAAAGAATTATTTTACCCGGCGATATTGTTACTCCCCATGCATATAAAGTGCTTGAATCATTAAAAAAAGAGTACGAGTCGCGAATGGGAAAATCTTCAAATTATATTTTTATAATAATGGGCCAGGGAATTTTGACCATATTATGCATGCTGCTCATTTATATTTTTATTAATAAGTTCAGGCAGGAAATATTAGGATCAATTAAAAAGTCGGGTTTTATTCTTTTTATAATTCTTCTGTTTTCATGCGTAACAAGCTTTATTATTAAATTTAAGCCTTTTGATTTATATATAGTCCCATTGGCTATAGTTGCAATTTTGTTAAAGACATTTTACGATACCAAGCTCGCTATTTTTGTTTATGTAGTTACAGTTCTAATAATTGGATTTTGGGCGCCAAATAGCTTCGAGTTTATTTTCCTTAATACAACTGCTGGCATAGTTGCATTGCTTAGTTTAACAAACTTGTACCGCAGGAATAAATTATTCGTTACTTCAGCTTGGTTGTTAATCACTTATATTGTGCTTTATGCCGGCATATCACTTTATCAGGAAGGAAATTTTAAAAATTTTAACCTGGATAATGTTTTGTTTTTTTGCGCCAATGCATTATTAGTTCTTTCATCTATTCCGCTGATTTATATTTTTGAAAAAATTTTTGGTTTCTTATCAGATGCTACATTGCTTGAACTGTCCGATTCCAACCAACCATTGCTTCGTAAACTCGCTGAATTGGCGCCGGGAACTTTCCAACATTCATTGCAGGTTGCGAATCTTTCAGAAGAGGCAATTTTTATAATCGGCGGAAACCCATTGTTAGTGAGGGCAGGCGCATTATATCACGATATTGGAAAAATAGAAAACCCGATGTTCTTCATTGAAAACCTGACTGGGGAAATAAACCCTCATGAAAAATTCGATTTTGAAAGAAGCGCTGAAGTAATCGTAGGCCATGTAACGAAAGGTGTTGAAATTGCCTTGAAACGAAAGCTACCGGAACAAATAATCAATTTTATCCGAACGCATCATGGAACTTTAACGGTGCATTATTTCTATCGTTCATACATAAAACAATATCCGCGATCTGAAGTTGATATTAGTCATTTTTCTTATCCCGGGCCAAAACCATCAACACGGGAAATGGTTGTTGTTATGATGGCCGATTCAGTTGAAGCTGCTTCGAGGACTATACAAAACCACAACGAAAACGACCTAAACGCATTAGTGGATAATATCATAAATAACCAGTTGAAAGACGGGCAATTCAACGAATCCGAAATAACACTTAAAGATATTGAAACCGTAAAAGCAATTTTTAAAAAGAAGCTTCGCAATATTTACCATGTGCGAATTGAATACCCAAAATAATTGCTTTCCAGTTGAGTCCTGTTAGATTCTTTTCTGCTATTAATTGATGTGTCTTTTAAAATGCTTGTTGTACAATCCGGGAAAATTTAATTTAAAGTTGGATTTTCAGGGGAGTTTGTCCACATTTTATATTTGCCGCCTAAATTATTAAGGATATTTTTCCAAATCTCATTCATATCGTGGTTCATAATTACGTCTGGGTTTATTTTACTTACGAGCCAGGAATTTTGTGAAAGCTCTTCCGAAAGTTGATTAGGCTTCCAACCACTATATCCGAGAAAAAACCGAATTTGATTTTTTGTTATTGATTTAAATTGAATAAGTTCTTTCAAAATATCAAAATTACCTCCCCAGAAAATATCACCATATACATAAACGCTGTTGGGTATGGCTTCGCCAAGAGTATGAATATAATGAATAGTATTTGTACTTACAGGCCCGCCAATAGAAATATTACAATCGAACGGAGGAAAATCATTAATTATTTCATCAATTTTAAGATTAACAGGCTTATTTAAAACAAACCCAATTGAACCCTCATCATTATGCTCGGTAAGAAAAACTATTGAACGTTTAAAATAAATATCGTTTAAAAAAGGCTCTGCAATAAGAATATTGCCTTTTTTAGGCGCAACATTATTAGTTTCAATTTTAAAATAATCGGTTTCCGAACCCATAATTTTAATTTAAATAACAATCGTTCTGTAAAACATGTTTAAACAATATATCATCAATTTTGTTCAAAATATAAAATTAATACAAATCTCGCAAAACTGCACATAAGATAAGGTATTTTACCACGAAGGCTTAGTCCCTCAAACTCATTTTTCAATGCTCATTAATTTAAAGCTTTATTCTATTTTACTATCTCATTTTTAATATATTGAAAATTAGAGACCCGAATTTTTAAAAATAAAAATTTATCTATCTTTGCATGCTTTTTTTAGCGGATGTGTCGTAATTGGTAGCCGAGCCAGACTTAGGATCTGGTGCCGTAAGGCGTGGGGGTTCGAGTCCCTTCATCCGCACATTTGATATTTTAGCAACAGCATTTGTAACCTTTGCGAAAACAATCAAAAGAACCGACATGATCCTATTACCAT
>CAWEFA010000156.1:0-17120 GCA_963808135.1 uncultured Bacteroidota bacterium | reverse complement strand
CATGTGTTATGTAACCTTGGCAAGCATCGTATTGCGGGGTCTGCCTGATCCTACCCTAATGATAGGCCAGGAAAACAACCTGGGGACTAAGGCTGAGGCTAAGGCTAAGGTTAAGGATGAGGCTAAGGTTAAGAGACTCTCAACCTTTACCTCAGCCTCAACCTCAAAATCATCTCCAGATGATTTTGTTTGGGCTCTTAAAGACATCAACTTCGAAGTACATCAAGGCGAGGTCCTCGGCATAATCGGCAAAAACGGTGCTGGTAAATCTACTTTACTTAAGTTATTATCCAGGGTGACGGCTCCGACTACAGGAAATATAAAGATAAAAGGCCGGGTTGCAAGCTTGCTTGAGGTTGGTACCGGGTTTCATCCGGAGCTTACAGGTCGCGAAAATATTTTTCTGAATGGTGCCATCCTGGGCATGACCAAAACAGAGATCCGCAATAAATTCGATGAGATTGTTGACTTTTCCGGTGTAGCCAGGTACATCGATACTCCGGTGAAACGCTACAGCAGCGGCATGTATGTGCGCCTGGCATTTGCAGTGGCGGCTCATCTTGAACCTGAAATATTAATTGTTGATGAGGTGTTGGCTGTGGGAGATGCTGAATTCCAGAAAAAAGCTATTGGGAAAATGCAGGATGTGAGCAGAAATGATGGTAGAACAGTATTGTTTGTGAGTCATAATATGCTGGCCATAAAAACATTATGCCCATCAGGGTTATTATTGAATAATGGAATTGTTCAGATTCAGGGAGAAATTAGTAATGTAATTGAAAAGTACATTTCAATAAATAAAACAAGTTCATTTTCTATTTTAGAAAAAGAGTCAAATGGGTTTACTGTACATACAATCAGAGCAATTGATAATGGTGTGGAAGGGAATTTTGACATAGAAAACGATCTTGAAATAATTATAGAAGTCTCAAGTTCAAAAGATCAAGAGCAAATCAATATCAATTTATTTTTTAATATGCATGATGGGGCATTGATTTTTGCAACTTGTTCTTCTGCTGAAAAGTTTGAAAAAGGGAAAGCTACTTATAGTTGCATTATCCCGGCAAAAACATTAAATGACAATACCTATATAATCGATTTAATGGTAGTGTACAAAGGTGAGATTATAATACATGATATAAGAGGCGTCCTTACCTTGCATGGCAACGAAGATAAAAGATCTGTAGGTTGGCTTGGGAAATATCCCGGCTTAATCAGGCCGCAATATTTTAAATGGAGTAAAATTAATTCGAATGAATAGTTTTAAGAGAGCTTTAGAAAAAAAACTTATACGATCCCGGTATAATAATTTTGGTGTTGAAAACTATGATGAGTATCGGTTTGGAAAATACCCGGCTGAAAATGTGCCACGAACAAGTATAATTTTTAGAATAAAAAGAAGAATTAAAAAAACCATTGGCTATAAGACGGGCCAAATCCTAAATACGCATAATGATTTTCTTACAAAATATGATGATGGATTACAAAAATTTTACGAACAGTTGAATTCTGTGGATCAGGAATTATTAACATGTTTAATCGCATTCCGACTCCTTGGCTTCAAAAAGGTTAAATTGCCAAGAAACAATAAAGAATACTGGAAAGCAATTGAACTCGGAAATTCTTTAGAAAACAGGAATGATTCTTACGATCCTCATTTTCTGCATTTCATGTTGCAAAGATGTGATTTGAGAATAATAGGGTACGATGTTCAGCAATATTTTTCAGGTCCGGGAATTGCTATCGGTTTCATTATTGAGCAGTACTCCTATAAATTAGGATCTAAAACTATAGTTGCTGTTGAAGAAGGAGATATTGTAATTGATTTAGGTGCTTGCTGGGGTGATACTGCTTTATATTTTGCATGCAAAACAGGGGGGAAAGGTAAAGTTTATTCTTTTGAGTTTAACCCTGATAATATTAAACTGTTTAACATGAATATTGACTTAAACCCTAATCTGAAAAAACAAATCGAATTGATTCAACATCCGGTTTCAGATAAATCGCGAGATAATATTTACTTTACAGATAATGGTCCGGGAAGCAGAATTGAATTTGAACCTTTTGAAGGGATGACAGGTTCTGCAACTACAATTTCAATAGATGATTTTATCAAAAATAACAGTATTCCCAAAGTTGATTTCATAAAGATGGATATTGAAGGATCAGAACCAATTGCTTTGAGAGGAGCTATTGAAACAATAAAAAGATTTAAGCCCAAACTCGCAATAGCAGTTTATCATAGCATGGATGATTTTGTAAATATTCCCCAATGGATAACTGAATTAAATCTTAGGTATAATTTATATTTAGGTCATTATACAATACATGCTGAGGAGACAGTGCTCTTTGCTAAAGCAGAAAAATGAATAAGAAGCCCATTTACGTTACCCGCCCATTTTTACCGCCTCTGGAAGAATTTTTACCCTACCTTGAGGAGATCTGGGATAGTCATATTCTCACTAATGGAGGTCCTTTTCACCAGCAACTCGAAGCGGAGTTGTGTAAATACCTTGGGGTAAAATATATATCTCTTTTCTCTAATGGAACACTTGCGTTAGTAACAGCTCTACAGGCATTACATGTCACCGGCGAGGTTATAACTACTCCATATAGTTTCGTAGCCACTACACATGCTCTTTGGTGGAACAATATTAAACCCGTATTTGTTGATATTGAACCCAATACTTTTAATATTGATCCTGAAAAAATTGAATCTGCAATTACTCCTCAAACAACAGCAATCCTTCCGGTACATGTGTATGGGAATCCCTGTAATGTGCAAAAAATTAAAGAAATTGCAGATACTTACGGATTAAAAGTTATTTATGATGCCTGCCATACCTTTGGGGTGACAATAAAAGGAATTCCCGTTTTAAATTTCGGTGATTTATCAGTGATGAGTTTTCATGCCACAAAAGTTTACAATACTTTTGAGGGAGGAGCTATAGTTTGTCACGATGAAGCTACCAAAAAACAGATAGATAACCTGAAAAATTTTGGTTTTATTAATGAAACTACTGTTGTCACACCCGGGATTAATGCTAAGATGAATGAAATCCAGGCAGCAATGGGTTTACTGCAATTAAAGTATATTGATAGCTTAATTGAAAAAAGGAGAAAAATTGTTGAACAATATCGTGAACTTTTGAATAACATTGATGGTTTATCATATATTGTAGATATACCTGATGTAAAGCACAGTTATTCCTATTTCCCGGTTTTTATTAATAAAGAAAAATATGGCAAAACCCGAAATGAAGTATATGAAGAACTTAAAAGTTTCAATATCTATGGCAGACGCTACTTTTATCCACTCATAAGTCAGTTTCCAACATACAGGGGTCTGAATTCTGCATTACCTGGCAAAATGCCGGTTGCAGAGAGAGTAACGGAAGAAGTGATTTGTTTGCCGTTATATTCTAACCTTGAATTTGATAATTCAATAACTATCTGCAACCTTCTTAATTCCTTGAGAGCTGTTTAGTTTGGTTAAATGCTATTAAAAAATCATGTAATAATATGTTACACAACAATAAAGAAGTGCTAGAATATTGGAATAAGCCAGAAGTTGAATCGATGTATGATAAATATCTCATCAACGCAGAAATTGATTTAATCTGTTCGAAAATAGCTGAAGGATCCAAAATCTTAGATGCAGGATGTGGCGAAGGAGAAGGAACTCTTGCGTATTCTCAGATAAAACACACACTTGTACATGCAGTGGATTTTTCTGAAACCCGTCTTCTTAAAGCAAAGGAAAGGCTGTCGAACCTATCAAATATTAAATTACAGCAAGTGGATTTCCTATCCGAATATAAGCTTGATAACGACTATGATTTTATAGTCTCTCAAAGATTTTTAATTAATCTAATGGAATGGGACCTCCAAAAAAAAGTCATTTTAGATCTAACAAAACATTTAAAGAAAGGAGGAAAATTGTTAATGCTGGAAGGGTCCGAAGATGGAGTAAAACAATTAAATAATTTCAGGTTAATGTTTGGCTTAGATCCAATAGAGGTTAAGTGGCATAATTTATTTTTTAAAGATGACTTGCTCGAACCATTTATTAAAAATAGTAACTTAAAAATAATAGAAAAGGATGGCTTAGGAGAGTATTTCTTACTTACCAGGGGAATTCGGCCTTATTTTGATAAACAATTAAATTGGGACAATCCTTTTAATCAGGTTTCTGCTAATATAAAAATAAAAGAGTGCCTAAATTTGAGAGAAAATTTCTCTAGATTAGTACTCTGGGTTATAGAAAAGTAATGTTTTATGATGCTAAGCGTTTGCATGATAACATATAATCATGAGTCCTTTATTGCAAAAGCAATAGAAGGAATACTGATGCAAAAAACTGATTTTGATATTGAATTAATTATTGGAGAAGACTATTCTTCTGATAAAACAAGTGAGATCTGTAAAGAATATAAAAATAAATTCCCCAATAAGATAAGACTTTTATTGAATGAAAGGAATATTGGTGTGATGCCAAATTTTATTCAGACTTTAAATTCATGCTCTGGAAATTACATTGCCCTCTGCGAAGGCGACGACTATTGGACCGACCCATACAAACTACAAAAGCAAGTTGATTTTCTGGAGGCAAATGAGGATTTTGTTATATGCCACCATAATATGCAGATTGATTATGAGAATGACGCAAGTGAGCAGCATTTATCGAATAGCCCGGAACAAAAAGAAGTTTACACTATAGAAGATTTGGCCCTCAGATATTCCATTTTTACTTCATCGTCCATTTTTCGTAACGGGCTAATTAAGAAATTGCCCGATTGGTTTTATAAGTATTCTTTAGGAGATTATATGCTTTATATGATAATAGCCCAATATGGTAAAATCAGATATTTACCCGATGTTATGGGTGTATATCGTGTTCATGAGAAAGGTGTCTGGTCAATGTTGTCGGAGAATAGCCGGTTTGAAAAACAGCTTGATACCTTAAAAGAATTTATGACTCATTTTAAAACAAATGATTCGGTCTGCAACTGTTTAAAAATCCGATATATTGAAATTTGTCTTCATTTGATTAATACTAAAGATGAAAACTATAAAAATGCAATACTTAAGTTATTAAACGAAGTTGAACCCGGGTATTTTTATGAGAAATATATAGATTCAGACGACAGATTCAATAAGCTTTATGGGAGCAGAAAGAATTTAATTAAAGCTTTAATTGAAAAACAAATTTATCATTCTAAAAAATTCTTTTCACTAAATAAATAATATCGTTTTTCAGTATTCCTAATGACTTTTATTGGTCTTAGAATTCTATGAAATTTAAATTAGCCGATTGTAAGAATTTAATAAGGAAAGTCTTTCGTAAATGTTTTAAAGTTTACAGAGAAAGAGATTTCTATAGAGATCTTGTTTGTAAATATGAGAAATTCAGTCCTCCGGGCCATTATTATACTCCTATTCCTGATGAAAATGAGATTCCCGATTCCTTAAACATTGATTATAATTCGGGAATTCCTGGTATAGATCTTAACGAAAAAAAACAGGTTTTGCTAATTGAAAAGCTTAAAGAATTTTATAGTACATCTCTTTTCCCATCTGAAAAAACAGAAGGTAATAGATATTACTTTAACAATGACCATATTGGTTACTCGGATGGTATTTTTCTTTCTGCCATTTTACAATATTTCAAGCCAAAAAAGATTATTGAGGTTGGTTCCGGCTTCAGCTCAGCCTTAATGCTCGACATTAATGAGAGAATATTGAATGGATCAATTGACTTGACATTCATTGAACCTTTTCCCGATGAAAGATTAAATAACCTGATAAGAACTGATGATAAATGCAAGGTCATAAGAGATCTTGTGCAGAATTTTAAAAGCGAAATCTGGCGGGAACTTGCAGAGAATGATATTTTATTTATTGATTCGTCCCATGTACTTAAGTTCAGAAGTGACCTTGAAAACCTGTTTTTTAAAATAATTCCTCTCTTAAACAAGGGGGTCATCATTCATATACACGACGTATTTTTTCCTTTTGAATACCCGGTTGAGTGGTTAAAACAGGGAAGGGCATGGAATGAGGCTTATTTTTTAAGAGCTTTTTTACAATTTAATAATGATTTCGAGATCTTATTATTCAGCTCTTTTCTTGAAGGGAAATATACAAAGTGGTTTGAGGAAAACATGCCATTATGTTTAAAGACACACAAAAAGATTCGTGTAAATGGAGGAGAAATTCCAATGTGTACTACCGGCCAGAGTATTTATATCAGGAGAAAATGAATCTGCCATACTTTAAAATTATTGTTTTTTAATCTACAGGTTGCATCGTAATGAATATCCTTATTATTACACCAAAGATCCCATATCCTCTGACAGAAGGAGGCAAAATATCACAGTACGCAGTGATAGATTATTTGAGAGGAAAACATTCAGTAATATTAGTGTCAGCTACGTATACCAGTGAAGATGAAAAGAATTTAGATGCCTTAAAACAATTATGGCCGGAAGTAACTATTGAGAAAATTCAAATGTGGAGTACATCCCCACAAATACGAAAGGAGTATTTAATAAAAATGCAAAACCGTCTACTAACCATATTAAAGAAGATAAGAAGTAACGTAAAGAAATGGGTAAAAAAACTATTTTATATAGACAAAAAGCAGGAGATTCCTGTTTCGGAAATAGATTCACCATGGATTGTTCAGATTGCACCTGTAAAAAACAGGAAGTTTATAAACGGCTTATTGAATATTGTAAATAAATATAAAATTGACATAATTCAGATAGATTTTCTGGAATACGTCGATCTGGTATTAGCATTGCCTAAAGAAATTAAGAAGGTATTTGTTCATCATGAAATAAAGTTTGCACGCGTGGCATCAACACTTAAAATATCGCCAAACGAATTTACCCCTTTTAATAATTATATACTTGATTTTGTAAGGAGCCAGGAAACAAATCTTCTAAGATTGTACGATGGAGTATTTGTGTTTAGTGAGGATGATCGCAAAAAACTTGTACGTTATTTAACAGGAAGTAATGTCTTAGTTGCACCTTTTCCTGTATTGGATAGTTATTTTAGAATTATAAAATCTGATTTATTGCAAATAAAAAAATTAGTTTTTGTTGGGGGGGAAGGTCATGAACCTAATAAGGATGCTGTGGAATGGTATATAAATGAAATTGGGAATGAGGTAAGAAAACTGCAGAATTTGACGTTACATGTTGTGGGGAAATGGAGTAAAGAAACAAAAGAAAAATACAAAGGTAATGACCTTGTTTGTTTCCCGGGGTATATAGAAGATTTGATAAGCTATTGCGAAAATAGCATTATGGTAGTTCCGGTAAGAACAGGCAGCGGTATCAGAGCAAAAATATTATATGCCATGGCACAGGGAGTTCCGGTAGTTTCGGCTTCAGTCGGATGCGAAGGTATTGGAGTAATCGATAACACACATTTACTTATTGCCAACAATCCGCAGGAATTTTCTAAGGCTATTCATTCAATTGTCACCAATCCGGATATGTCTTATAGTCTGGTAACCAATGCTCAAAAATTGATAAAGGAGAAGTACAGTCAACAGGTAGCAGGTGAATTGCGGCAATATTATTTGAATGAGCTGGTAAATAAAACTGATTAAATTAATCTATGACTCTCGTTTTTACTTTATGTTCAAATAATTACCTGGCTCAGGCAATTACACTTGGTTACTCGCTTAAAAAGCATAACCCGGAATATAGGTTCATAATCTGTCTGGCAGATAGAAAAACTGAGTCTATCGATTATGATAAGATACCCTTTGAAATATTGGAAGTTGGGAAAATTGGAATTCCCTATTTTGATGAGATGATATTAAAATATAATATTGTTGAACTCAATACTTCTTTTAAACCTTATTTTTTTCAGTATTTTTTTAATACTGAAAAAGCTGAAACAATTATTTACCTTGATCCCGATATCCAGGTTTTTTCACCATTTAACGATTTAGAAAATGAGTTAGAGTTAAATGATATTATCATTACTCCTCACTTCACAACTCCATTAAATGATGATAAATGGCAGGCAGAGGAAGATTTCTTGAACTCGGGTCTTTATAATCTGGGTTTTATTGCAATAAAAAACACTATTATCGGTAAAGATATGGTAAACTGGTGGGCCGGGAAAATGCGCAATAAAGCTTATATAAATTATTGTCGTGGACTATTTACCGACCAGATATGGATAAATTTTGTTCCCCTGTTTTTCCCCAAAGTAAAAATATTTACAAATATTGGTTACAATGTTGCATACTGGAATTTGCATGAAAGGGTCATGTCACAGAAAAATGGAGTGTATTATGTAAATGAAATGGAACCTCTTGTTTTTTATCACTATGCAAGTTTCCGGCCCTTAAATCCGGATATGATTTCCACAGGACAAAAAAGGTTTACATTTGTCGAAAGGCCAGATATCGTTCCCCTCTTTCATAATTACTGTGAGTTGTTATTTCAAAATAATTATAAAAACTTCGTGGACATACCATGTTATTATGTAGAGATAAAAGAAAGCATTGAAAGGGAACAATTATTGGAGAAAGTTAGAAAAATTCCAATGTATAAAAAAGTAATTAGTAAAATATTACGAGAGATTATTGAAAGATTAAATATAATAATGGATTATAATACATTGAAATAGTCAAATGATTTCTGTCGTAATTCCTCTTTACAACAAAGGAAAGAGTATCGGGGCTACAATAAATTCTGTTTTGGAACAAACCTATTCCGGATTTGAAATAGTTGTAATAGACGATGGTTCGACAGACAATAGTCGTGATATAGTAAATCAAATAAAAGATTCACGTATAAAGCTGATAACTCAAGATAACCATGGAATATCAAAATCCAGGAACCGTGGAATTACTGAATCAAAGTACAATTATGTTGCATTGCTTGATGCTGATGATTTATGGGATCCTCTTTTTTTGAACGAAATGGTTCATTTAATTGAAGATTTTCCCAAAGCCTCCTTGTATGGTTGTACTTGGGCTTTTGTATACTCAGATGGTCGAATAAATGTATCAAATTATGGTGTGCCAAAAGAATTCCGGGGATATATAAATAACTATTTTGAAATTGGAATTCAGAATACTCTGTTTAATTCATCTTCGGTTGTTTTGGAGAAAAAATCATTCTTTGAGTTAGGTATGTTTGATGAAACATTAAGTATAGGGGAAGATGTAGACCTTTGGTTTCGGTTTGCATTAAAAAAAAGATTAGCTTTTATAAATAAATGTTTGTCATATTATTTATTAGCTAGCGAAAATAGAGTAACAAATAAAGAAAAAAAACCAGATGAATGTTTAATTTGGAATTTAGATAGATTTGAGAACGATGAAATCGCTAATCCTGAGTTTAAAACATTTTTAGATTTCTGGCGATTTGCTCATATTGCTAATTTCTTCAAAGGAGACAGATCGGAAATTAATGAAATTACCAGTCTGCTAAAAAAGATAGACCTTAATAAGTATCCTGTATTCTGGACGGTTATGAGGTATTTACCAAAACCCCTGCAGATATTCTTCTTTAAGTTCCGTCAAAAATACCAGCAATTATTAAAACGTTAACGAGATTAAAAAAATCAGCTTCAAGAAAACCAAAATATGCCTGAAATATCAGTTGTAATTACCTGTTTTAGTGAAGGTAAGCTGCTATTAAGGGCAGTTGATTCTGTGAGAAATCAGTCCTTACGGGGATTTGAAATTATTATTGTTAATGACAGTTCAACAGATTCTGAAACTAACAGGATCTGTAAAGTCTTAGAGCAATCTGGGCTGATAGTTTACACGACTCCTTATAATATGGGCCCTTCAGGGTCAAGAAACCTTGGGATATCAATGGCAAATGGGGATATAATTATTCCATTGGATGCCGATGATACATTACCTCTTGACTCTGTGGAAAATATTGATACTTATTTTAGGAACCATCCTGAGTGTGATTTTGTGTACGGGAACTATAACCGCATTGATTTACCTGAAAACAAATCCACATTAATAAATTGTGCTCAAATAACAGATGAGAATAATGAAATTAATCCAAGAAGATTAATGAAAAACTGGATTCTTCTGGGGATGACCCCTCATAGAAAGACAATATGGGAAAAGGTGGGAGGATATTCAGCAGCCTATTCCTATACCTGTCAGGATGTGGACTTTCAGATGAGGTCACACATGGTTGGTGCCAGGGTTAAATATTTGAATAAGGTTATATATAATTATCACCGATCAAAGACTGGCGTTAACAGTTCAGAAAAAAATCAAACTGCTTTGATTCAATGTTGGTATGACAACATTGATTTTATAATTAACTACTCAAACGATTTTAAAGACGGCTTCAGCCTTGCTATAAGGCATAAAGATTACAAGAAAATTAAGTACTGGGCTAATCATGAAGCCCGTGAGAAGCATTGGAACCTATTGATTTTAATTTTTTATTTAAGTCCATTATTTCTTTATTATTTGATTGTACCTATATATTCCGGAATTAAAAATGCTTTAAAAAAAGACAGTACCAAGACTTACATTAAGAAATGATTTATCCCAAGATTTCAGTTGTAACTCCAACATTTAATAGGGCGGATTATCTGGAAGAAACTATTCTTTCTGTATTAAACCAGAATTATCCTAATCTGGAATACATAATAATTGATGGTGGGAGCACAGACCACACAATTGATATTATTAAAAAATATGAATCATCTTTAGCTTATTGGATTTCAGAGACCGACCAAGGAATGTATTATGCAATACAGAAGGGATTTGAAAAATCAAGCGGCGACATTATGGCATGGCTTAATTCTGACGACAAATATCACTATGGTTCACTGGAAGTTGTTGCAAAGATATTCTCTGAATTAGAAACAATTGACTGGATAACAGGAACTCCTTCACTATATAACGAAGATGGCCTTTGTGTTAAGGTTTTTCCCTGTGCAAGATGGTCTGAATCGCGATTTTGGGTAGGTGACTACCGTTGGATTCAACAGGAAGGGATATTCTGGAGAAGGTCACTTTGGGAAAAAGCTGGATCTACTCTAAATCTCTCTAGAAAATTCGCGGCAGACTTTGATTTATGGTGCCGTTATTTCGAATATTCAAAACTTAATAGTGTTGAAACAATTCTTAGCGGTTTCAGATTATATGGGAACCAAATCTCTGTCTTAAAAAAAACGACTTATGAAGATGAGGTTAAAGAAATAGTTAAAAATACAAGACCAGTCGGTTCTCAAGTCGTCAGATTTATATTACTAAAATGTTTATGGAAATTGAAAAAATTTCTGATCAGCTTGAATTTAAAAGTGACATTTTTCTTTGCTTCTGTCATTAGCCTTTTAATTGATAAACTGTATTCATATCCTTCAATAATTTATTATGATTTTGATAAAAAGGAATGGAGCATTTAGTTCTGTGTATTTTCAGTTTTGATAAATAAAATGAATGTGCTTCAGATAATGGATTATGCCGCTCCCTATAAAGGGAATTTTATTCCTTCTGTTCAGAATCTGGGGAGCCACATAAAACAGGAGGGGGGCCGTTTGATATATCTGTTTCCTATAACTGCTCAGAAAATCGGATGGTCGGAAGAACTAAAAAGAGATGGTGAAACTGTTTATTTTATAGACAATTCTTTCTTTTCAAAGAGAATAAAATATTCCAACATAAAAAAGTTGATGCAAATTATTAAAAAAGAAAATGTGAGCATTATACATACTTATTTTGTAGCTTATAATTATACAATAGCTTTGATGAATTGGTGTTTTATTCCTAAAATAAAAATCGTGGGTAATTTTATGAATGAGTTTTCACCACCTAAAAATATTTATTACAGGTTTAAAGTCTTTATAACAAAATTAACTTTTGATACAATTGTGGCATCAAGTTCAGCTGTAAAACAAAGTGTTTTAAATGCAGGGATTAATGCAAAAAAGGTCGTTACAATTTATAATGCATTAGATTTTAAACATCTGCAAACAAATGATGTACTTAACTTAAAGGATGATGACAGCCAGAAAATCATACTGATGTTTGGATGGACATTCTATAGAAAAGGTGTAGATATAGCCGTAAAAGCAGTAAAGAGATTAATTGAAGGAAGAAAAGACATAAAACTGGTAATTGCAATGGCAGGGGGGCAGGAAATAATTAAAACTGAAATAATTAACCTCTTAGGTACTGTGCCTGAGTGGATTACTTTGTTAGGTCCTGACACTGATGTTGCAAAATATTATAATTCAGCAGATATATTTCTCTCTTCAAGCAGAGAGGAAGGGTTTACATATTCCGTTTTAGAAGCAGCTTATTGTAATCCTATGATAATTATAAGTGAAATAGGGGGTCACCCTATAGATATCCCACATGTCGGAAAATTTAAGAGTGAAAAGAGCGATAAATTAAAGGAAGTTATTGAAGAAATGTTAATAAAGACTCCTAAGGAAAGAGACCAGATGAAAAGTACCCAGAAGGAGTATGTTGTCAAGAATTATAATATTGACGAATGGTCTAAAGATATTATTAAAGTATATTCAACTATTTGAGAATGAAAAACATTTTAATTTTCGGCGGATTAGGTTTTATTGGTTCAAATATTGTTGACACACTGGTTAATGAAGATCAACTTTATAATTTAATAGTATTCGATTTTCCAGGTGTGATCAATTGTTATGGGACAAAAATAAAAATGATTTTTGGTGATTTTAATAATGAGAAAGATGTAGAGGCGGTTATAAAAAACAATAAAATAGATATAGTAATACATTTAATCAGTACAACTATACCTGCAACATCAAATAATAATATTATTTATGATATTGAAGCAAATCTTATTACATCAGTCCGATTATTACAGCTATTAGTTAAATACCAGATACCTGAAATAATTTTCCTGTCATCCGGGGGTACGGTCTATGGACTTACGGAATCTGAATCCGTAAATGAAGATCATCCAACGTTTCCAATTTCATCACATGGTGTAATTAAATTATGTACCGAAAAATATATACAGCTCTTTCATCAGATATATGGATTAAATTATTTGATATTAAGGGCAGGAAATCCTTATGGTCCACATCAAAAATCAAATAATCAGGGTATTATAAATGTGTTTTTGAGAAAAATAATCCATAAGGGAAAGCTCATAATCAGAGGGGATGGAAGTGCTATCAGGGATTATTTTTATGTTAAAGACTTAGCTTCAATTATTAAAATTCTGATAGAAAATGAAATTGAAAATGAAATAATAAATATTGGATCCGGGCAAGGTGTCTCAATTAATCAAGTTTTGGAATTTCTTAGAAAAGTCAATAATAACATTGAAGTAGAATATACTGATGCGCTGGATTCTGATGTTCCTCAAATAGTGCTGGATATAAAAAAATTAAATTCATTAATTAAATTTAATTTTTGCAGCTTGGAGGAAGGTATATTTAAAACATATAACAATATGTTGGAACAAAAACTTTGATAAATTTCTGATATAAACATGTATTTTGCATTAAACAATGATATAATCAGGTCAAATTCTTTGTTATCAGTAGTTATGTGCGCTAATAATATTAAATGTTATTAAAGAACAACCCCACAGTAAGTGTTTTAATGACAACTTACAATCAGGAAAAATACATTCGTGATGCAATAAAAGGTGTTCTGATTCAGAAAACAAAATTCGCCATTGAACTGATTATAGGAGAGGACCATTCAACTGATTCAACAAGAGATATTTGTAATGAATATAAACACACAAATCCTGAGATAATTAGAATTTTGCCCTCTGAAACAAACCTGGGACCATTGCCCAATTTTAATAAATGTCTGGAGGAATGCAATGGTAAATACATTGCTATATGCGAAGGTGATGATTACTGGACCGATCCATTAAAATTGCAGAAACAGGTGGATTTCTTAAATGATAACCCGGATTATGCAATTGTTCATACTAATAAAAAAGTATTATTAGATGATAAAATTTATGATGATAAACAGATCATAATAAATTCAGGTGAAGTTTTTGAAGATTTGCTGTGTTCAAATACAATATGCACTTTAACCGTCATGGTCAGGTCTGGAATTTTTAAAGAAGCAGTTAAGAGAGTAACTAGTCATCCAGAAATCAGCAAACTGGTTGCGCATGATTATGCTTTTTGGTTAGAGATAGCACTGGAGTATAAAATTGGATTCCTAAATGATGTTACCGGAGTTTATCGCTTTTTACCCGAATCCCTCAGTCATTCATTAAATCCCGTTAAAGCCTTATCATTTGATAAATACGTGATAGAAATAAAAGAATTTTATTTTAAAGAATATCTCAAAAAGAATCACAATGTTAATCGGGGGTTTAGATTAAGATTTGGAGAAAATGTCTTTCATCTAAAAAAAAGGCTTTTATTAGACTATGGTTTACTTGCAAAAAGTGAAATATTCTCCTTATTGAAAACTGATCCGATCATTTACTTTTATATAATTTATAAGAAGCTAAAAAAAATATTCCATTAAGAATAAATTGAGTATAGCCTCCGTATGTTGTCCGGGGAAATAAATTTTGGACCAAAATCCTTAATCATTTCATTATCGGGGCTGTTGAAAAACCATATTTATGCCCCCTTCCCCCTAAAGGGGGTTTTATAACATTCTGAAATTCAATAAGTCCCCTTTAGGGGATTTAGGGGCGGTTTATAGATGGTCGACTTTTTCAACAGCCTCAACAATCTTAAATACTAGGGCTTTAGCCCTGAAATATTCAATAAAAATAAATCCCGACACTCATAAAAAGCAGTTTAACTGGTGAAACTGAGCATAATAACAATTAATCTGAATAATGCTGCAGGGTAAAACCCCCATAGAAAGTGTTATTAATCAAACAACAAAAGTTTTTGAATCCCCGCGAGCACATTGGCTTCGCCGAGCTCTCCCGCTTAGGCGGGATCGGTTCTCCGTTGCTTGCTGCGGAGTCAGCGAGCATTAAGAATTTACCTTAGGGGATCGAAGATTTTTCGTAGCTTGCTGCGAAGAGCTTCAATATATAATTTTATGGTTTACGATGAATTACTCACATATACCTGGACGGCTGAAGTTTTTATGCCTTAACCTTAACCCGATTTAATCGCTAGTAAAATTTTTCCACAGGTCTATGTCAGACTTCTGAAATTTATAAAATAATCTACAGGTTAAAATAGTACTGATGAAGCACGAAATAGATTTAAAAACAACCGTAGCCCTGCTTGGTTTTTTTTCAATAATATCAATAATTTGCATTTCCTTTCTGACCTGGAGAACATGTGATGACTTCTATTTTGAAAAAGCTTTGCAAAATAAAGGAGTACTCGGTTATATGTATTATTTGTACAAGAACTGGGATGGAAGATTCCTCTCTTTAGCTGCTTTCATTCAAATTGCACTATTTAAATATCTCAATCTTAAATTTGTTGTTTTTATCTGGTCCCTTTTTTTTATTGCTAATAGTATTTTAATTATAAAAATTCTATTCAAGGAACTGGATTATGTTATAAAATTAACGGCAACCGAATTAGTAGTTTTAATATCAATTATCTCGGTCAGTTTATTTTACGGCTTTTGTGAACACATTTCTGAAACAGTATTTTGGGCAACCGGAGGAGTATATATGCTAAATGCATTTTTGGGCTTATTATGGCTAGTAACTTACAGAAAAGTTATTACCAGGCCAAAGGCCTGTACTATTGTAACTTATTCAATATTTTCACTAATCGTGGGGATGTTGACTCAAAATCTGGGAATATGTTTGTTGGTGTTTTTGATGATTGAAGGCGTATTAATGTTTTACCAAAACGAAAGGGGGAAAATATTAGTATTAGGTTTGTTTGGGTTTTGTTTGATAATCGGGTTAGCCATAACAAGTTTTTCCCCCGGAAGTTGGTACAGAATCTCCCAGATCAGTAACTCATTTGATAAAAACCCTGTAAACTATTTTAAATACTTTTATGATATATCCAAAGTATTTTTAAGAGCAAGTATTTTTTTAATTCCTATTTCAATCTTATCTGCAGTTGCTGTTTTTTTCAACATAAATGTCAAAGCGATTGACCATGTAAAGCAAAGAAATAATAAGCTGATTTCTTTTTTGATTGCAACAAAATGGTTAATAATAAGCTCTTCCTCAATATTAACTTTCCTGTTTATACCTAAGGCAGCCGGTTATAGAGCGGCTCTCTTTTTTATGTTTTTTTTATTTATTTTCATTTTGGTATCTGTTAATAAAATCTTGAGTAAATTAGAAACAACAGATCTTTTTAAATATAAAAAAACAATAAATATCTTTTTGTTGATAATATTTGTTTGCCATTTGGGTTATATCTCCTATTGTTATAAATTAGGTCATGATTATCAATCTTATATGGCAAATACTGACAGGTATCTGAGAACACAAAAGAACTCTGCAAAAGAAGTAATTATAAAAAATAAAGTTTTACCATACTATCCATTCATATTTAATATAAAAAATTTTTCATTAACTGATAATCCTGATTATTGGATAAATAAGGATTGGAGTTTTTATTATGGTGTTAAAATAAAGGCTGAATGATTATTTCAGGTTTTTTCTCGTTGCATTCTGAATATAATACCAGACTCACTTAATGAAACTATCCATAATAACAATTAATTTAAATAACGTTTTAGGTTTTAAAAAAACAGTTGAGAGCATATTATCTCAGACATTCACTGAATTTGAATTGATTGTTATCGATGGCGGTTCAACCAGAGATAATATCAATATAATTAAAGAGTATTCAAAAAATATAAAATATTGGATCAGTGAGCCTGACAATGGCATCTACCATGCCATGAACAAAGGAATCAGGCAGGCAATGGGCGATTATTGTTTCTTTTTAAATTCAGGTGATTATTTTGTAAATGGAAGAGTTCTGGAAAAAGTATTTGCAGAGGGACATAACGAAGATGTGATTTTTGGTAATATCCTGGTTGGTTCAATAATAAATTTGTCGGTGAAAGCAAAGGCAAAGAGAAATTGACATTTCTGGATATTTATGGTAGCTTGATAAAACATCAGGCAGCCTTTATCAGACGTGAGTTATTTGATAAATATGGTTTATATAATGATAAATTAAAA
>CAWEFA010000155.1:0-18617 GCA_963808135.1 uncultured Bacteroidota bacterium | reverse complement strand
ATTAAAATAAAATAGAGAAAACAGAGTACCAAAATAGATTTTTTATTATAATATTAATTGCATTTATAGTTTTCTTGATACTTTATTTTGTTTTTAAAACTATATATAAATATTAACTGCAGCCAACATCGGCTCACAAACAATGCGGGTTTCAGAAGGTTTACAGGCGCAGTGGCACGCGTGCAGCGACATTGCCAGCGGACAAGGACGCAAGCACGCACTCCCGCACTGTTAGTAGCCGCAAGCGATAGCAGAACCGGGCGAAGTACTGGTTTAAGAATATTTTGCAAAATGGTTAGGATAGCGATACTGATAATTTTTTTGTACTTAATAAAAATACCTGCTTTTGCCCAACAGAATGACTCTATTGTTTCAAAAGATACAATTTCCATAAAAATTATAAACGGCGATACTATACTTTCTTCTACCGTTCCGCCTGTATATATTTATACACCGCACGAATTAGCAACCGATAAAGAACTTCAAAAATATGCGCGGCTTGTTTGGAATGTAAAAAAGGCCTATCCTTATGCTGTATTAGCTTGTGAAAAATTAAAAGAAATAAACAACGAGCTTGAAAAAATTCAATCCAAAAAAGAACAAAAAGCATACATTGACTCGGCAGAAATTAAATTGCGAAGCCAGTTTGAGGATAAATTAAAACAACTTACAATTACACAGGGACGGATTTTGATTAAGCTTATTGACCGTGAAACCGGAAAAACAACCTATGCTTTGGTAAAACAATTAAAAGGCTCATTCTCCGCTTTCTTTTGGCAAACGGTGGCAAGGTTGTTCGGGTCAAATCTTAAATCGCAATACGATCCGCTTGGCGAAGACAGGGATATTGAAGAAATTATAATTAAAATTCAAAGGGGACAAATTTAATAAGCCAGATAAAAATTATATTTTTTTTAAATGAAAAGGTTATTCATTGCCATTAAAATAGAGCAATCCAAACCGCTTATAGAAATTTTTGGGAAAATTAAAAAAGAGCTTGCTGAAGAAAAAGTTAAATGGGTCGATCCTGAAAATTTGCATCTAACTTTGGTTTTCCTCGGCAACACACAAGATGAATTTATTCCAAAAATAAAACCCTTAATTGATGACATTTCTTACAAATATTCGCAATTTAATATGACGCTAAGTTCTTTTGGCGTTTTTAAAAATATTCAAAATCCAACCGTCTTTTGGTTTGGAATTGAAAAAAATAATGTGCTGTCTGAAATTAATAAAGAACTTTATTCTAAATTGACGGAACTCGGTTTGTTAATTGAAATGCGCGATTTTAAACCACATCTTACTATTGGCCGTTCGAAAATTATTAACGAAAAGGTTAAGCTAAAAGATTTAATTGATGAACTGAGAGACAAAATAATAACAAATCAGAAAGTTGAAAATATTATTCTATATGAAAGTATTTTAACTCCCGGCGGGCCGATATATAAAGCGCTCCACAAGAGTTTCCTTAAGTGAAACAATTATTAAATATGCCGTCCTTTTAAAAGCACTTTTAATGTATAATAAATAATTACAAAATCGATATAAAATGATATGTTCTCAATATATAAAATGTCATAGCGCAATCTTTTCGTCATTTGTTCCACGTTTTCGGCATAGCCGAATTTAACCTGCCCAAGCGATGTTATACCCGGTTTAATTTTTTGAAGCTGTCGGTAATGGGGGGACAATTTAACAATCTGATCAATATAATAAGCCCGCTCAGGCCTCGGGCCTACAATCGACATGTCGCCTTTCAGGACATTAAAGAAATTCGGGATTTCATCCAATTTGGTTTTTCTCAGAAACTTCCCGAAAACAGTCATTCTTTCATCATCCCGCTTGGCAAGCGTTGGGCCATCTTTTTCAGCATCGACATGCATGCTCCGAAATTTATATAATATGAATGGCTTACAATTTCTACCTATTCTCTCCTGTTTTAAAAAAACCGGCCCTTTTGATGTAAGTTTTGTCAATAAAGCACACAAAATGAATACCGGTGAGAATATTATAATAACCCCGAGTGATATTGTAAAATCAAAAGCCCTTTTTAAAACATAACGCCAGAAAGGCATTAACTCGTGAGATACTTCAATTAAAGGTGTTTCTATTATATTTGTCAATTTAACTTTTCCCTTTAAAATATTATGTAGCCAGGGAGCAGCTTTTACGGTTAGTTCTGGAAACCCCAGCCAGTTCATAATTTCAAAAATATCGTTCTTTTCATCCGGCGCAATTGCTATAATAATTTCATCAATATGATAGTTATTTATAATTTCAGGAAGGTTTTCGAGCTTTCCAATTTCTTTCAAATAATTATCCAGTTCCGTGCTTTTTGCCGAGGAATTTTTAATAAACCCTACAAATTTATTTCCATTAGTCGGTTTTTTATTTGTTAACTCATTGAATATATCTACTGCCTTAGCTCCACAACCAATTATAAGCGTGTTAAAAACAATGATTTTTTTATGGATTTTGTAAATTGTTATTTTTGTATGTATTATCCTTGGAATTAATGTAATAATAAAATGTATGCAAAATAATACTGAACCATTTATATAATATGTTCGATAATTTTTTACCAGATCGTTAAGCAAAAGCGTAAAAAAAAGTATTACTACGCCAAATAATGTGTATTTAAATGTTTGAACAATATCCCCGAAAATAGTTTTTCGAAAAATGTAGCGATAATACCCATTAATATAATATAAAATTAGCCAAAAGGTCGGCACCACGATTATACCAAGAAAATATTCAATATCCGAAAGGAATTTTAATACAGAATACTCCGGTTCATGATATTCAATTACTATTTTTCTGAATAAAAAAAACAATGTCCAGGCTAAAGCTGCAGCAATAAAATCGGAAATTACATATGTCAATATTTTTAACTTTCGTCTCATTACAAATCTAAAGCTTTAACAATCAAAAATAAATATTTTATACCCTGAATACAACTAATGGGCAATTTTATCCTCAACTTTTTTCAGGACGAACAAGGAGTTTTTGAAATTTTCTGTCAAATTTAAAGGTGAATTGCTGGTTTCTAAAGTATTTAAATAATTTATTATTCCCTCATGTATATTCAATTCATTTGAAAATATTTGCTTTTTAGTTTTATATTTCAGAATATCTTCATTATTAAATGTTTTAGTTATGCTTATATTTTTTATCATATTTATATTGAATATTTTTTTTGGTTGATAAATATTAATTAAAAAATCATTCCGGCTTGATACACAATCAATATTAATACACGCAATTGAGCCATTATCGAACTCGATACGAATGATAATGATTTGAGGAAATTCTCCTGATACTTTTATTACATCTGTATTAACACGTTTCACGTTTGCTTTATCAAAGCACAATGTAAAATCAATCAAATTAAGCAATAATTCTGAATTGCCTGAAAATATAATTTCATGCTTTGTATTCTGACTATAAGCAATATTTATGTAACTTGAACCATTCGCTTCCGATTTTATGTTCATAAGGTAATCATTAAATCTGTAAGGAAGATAAGGTATTACTGAAACAGAAGCTTCAGCCGCTAATTTATTCAGCTCTTCGAATTCTTTAATAGAAATGTTTGAAGGGTTTTCTATAATTACATGTTTTGAATTCAATATGCTCTCGACAATTAAATTATAAGAATTTTCGTCGGTTTTTGAAATTATTAGCAAATCGGATTGAGAAATCAAGCCAAAAGGATTTTCAGTGTATTTTAAATTTGAATTGCCAGCAATTTTTAATAAATTCTCTTTATTGGAATCATAAATCCCTGAAATTTCATAATTTTTTGATTTCTTTAAAAATGCCAAAAAAGCTTTTGTTTTATTGCCCAAGCCTAAAATTCCAATTTTCTTAATCATACTTAAAATTAAAAATACATGGATTGTTTGAAACCATTATTTATTCTAATTGCTCTCCACACAAACATAATTTATTTGAATTCCATAATAAGTATTTTTAAAATCAAATTATCAACTTATTGTGTTGATAAAACTAACTTTGTGAGGAATAAAGTTGAGCAATGGAAGACAGCTATAGGCACAAAGGATTACGCAAGAAACTTGTTGAAGAAATCAGGAAAAAAGGCATTTCGGATGAGCTGATTTTACAGGCCATTGGGAAAGTCCCCAGGCACGTTTTTATGGATAGCGGCTTTATAAATTTTTCATATAAAGATCAGGCTTTCCCGATAGCGGCAGGACAAACCATTTCACAGCCATATACCGTTGCATTTCAAACCATGCTTCTTCAATTGAAGGCCAATGATAAAGTGCTTGAAATTGGCACAGGAAGCGGGTATCAAACTGCTATTTTAATTGAACTCGGCGCACGCGTATTTACTATTGAACGCCAACGTGAATTGTATTTAAAAGCTTTTGACATTTTGAGCAAATTGAATTATAGGCCAAATTTCTTTTTTGGCGACGGGATGTTGGGCCTTCCTTCATACCGGCCATTCGATAAAATATTAATTACTGCCGGGGCAAAAGAACTTCCAACCAAATTAATTGATCAGCTAAAAGTCGGCGGAAGGATGGTATTGCCGCTCGGAGGAACAAATGTGCAAACGATGACAGTTATAGAAAAAACCGATGAAAATAATTACACCAAAACAGAACACGGCAGCTTTATTTTTGTCCCACTTTTAAAAGGCACCGAATAAAATGATAACCATTAAAACTTTTATCTTTAATCCATTTCAGGTAAATACTTATATATTGTCCGATGAAAGCGGTGAAGCTGCGATAATAGATGCGGCGTGCAGCAATGATTCTGAGTTCGGTCAACTCTGCGATTATATTTCTTTAAACAAATTAGTTCCTGTAAAATTAATAAATACCCACGGCCACATTGACCACTTGTTGGGAATAGCTCCTGTTTCGGAGAAGTTCGGGTTAATCCCGGAATTTCACGAAAAAGAATCATACCTGCTCAAAACAGCTAATGAACAAGCGATGATGTTCGGTTTAAAATTAAACCCTTTACCAAAAATTAGTTATACCCTTAAAGAAGGGACAGAAGTTAAATTCGGCCTCTCGGGTTTGGATATTTTTCATGTTCCCGGGCATTCTGAAGGAAGCGTGGCATTTTACAGTAAGCCTGTTAAATTTGTAATTACCGGGGATGTATTGTTTAACGGAAGTATTGGCCGGACTGATTTGCCCGGCGGAAATTATAACCAATTAATCGAAAGTATTTTTAAAAATCTTCTTGTTCTGGATGACGAAGTGAAAGTACTGCCGGGTCATGGCCCTTCATCTTCAATTGGTGCGGAAAGAGCGAACAATCCTTTTTTGTAACTATTCAGGTTATTTAGACTGAAGGCTGAAGGCATTTAGGACACATCCTTCAACTATATTCGAAGGGACAGAAAACACTGGCCTTCTCATTTGCGAAGTTAATCCATATATTTCATCTTTAGGAAAATCATTGGTTATCTTATAACTTAAAACTGCCATTTCATCGGCAAGTTCAAATGCACTGAATTTAGTATGATACCGCATATTTTTCTCCTATAGTCTGTTAGTCTATAGTCTATCTACCTGAATAGTTACACATTTTTAAATAAGTAACCAAAAAAATTAATTGAAATTGTCCGGGGCGAAAAGCATAATATTTATTGCAATGCCTGTTTCCTCAATAAAATCGCTAATTTCATTTAGCATATCAGGGTCTTCTGCTTTATAAAACCAATTAACGGTAACCTTGCCTTCTTTATCGCTGTAGCCTTTTAAGATATCCAGTATTTCCAATAAAAATTTTGATGAGCTTGTGTTGAAATAAGTCAATCTGATATTAAATACAATCGGCTTATTTTCGGAAATATAATTTTTAAGCCAATCGATAAGAGGTTCATAAAATTTATATGTGCCCTCCATGTACGATTCACCTGAAATTTCACAAATTCCTGTTTCGTAGTTAAAATCGACAACAGGATAATATATCAACTCAGGATTTATATTAACGTTAAGGTTTTCCATAATTGATAGAAAATTATATAGGTTTATTATAAAACAGTTGCATTGAATATTTTATTTTTTCAATTTTAATAAATTTTATTAATAGTTGCAGAGATTTCAAAAAATTTAGTGTTAAGATTGTTATCGTCAATAATTTGAAACTGGAGCGGATTGCCGGAATATAATTTAATCATAATAAGCCCGATGTGTGCGCCTAATTCATGAAATTTTGAACTTTTACGAAGCACTGTCTTTTTTTTCTTCAATTCATCTTCGGAACAAACATTAATATTTGAACAATTATATGACAATATATCGGCATGTATGCCTAATATTTTGTTAAGCGTAGTGCAAGTATAAACCGAATCGGATTCTTTTACAATTAAACTTCCAACACCCGTTTCGTAATTATTTTGATGATTCGCCCGCTCTGCCGAGTATAAAAATACATTTTGTGCCAGTTCAATATAAACACGATAAAGTTTCATACGGGTTGCATATGTGGAATTTATATTTTCTACCATAAATTTCCCCATTGAAGAAATTATTTGTAAACCGAAAGGCCCGCAATACGAAATAATATTTCTGTCACATCCCATTTCTGTAAATATTCATTTCAACCTGATTCCAAGAACAGTTACATCATCCCTCTGGTCTTCCATACCTTTATATAAATCAAATGCTGTTTCGAGAGATGCTGTAATGTTTATCATCGGTTCTTTTATATTATCATTGATAATGTTTAAAAATTTATTTGTTCCAAAACGCATCCTTTCATGATTTGGCTGGTCTATTATCCCGTCGGTGAACATAAAAATCATATCGCCTTTTTCAATCGGAATGGTTTTATCAGTGAATTTTTCATTATTGGTCGGTTTAGCGCTGCCAATAGATTTATTATCACCATCAATTTTCTCAATAATACTATTTTTTAATTTATAAAACAATATTGGACGCTTGGCTCCGGCAAAAATTAAATCATCATATTTTTCACCATTCACAGATATTCTGCAAATTGCTAAATCCATACCGTCCATTGCCTTATTTTCTTCATGTTTTAATTCCTGGTTAGCTTATCTTTAATATTGAAAAGAATATCCGAGGGTTTGTAAATTTTTTTTTCAACAATAATTTCCGAAAGCAGCCTGTTCCCAATCATGGACATAAAAGCGCCCGGCACGCCATGACCGGTACAATCAACAACTGCCAAAAATATATTAAGCGCCGATTTTATCTCTACCTCATAGAACCAATAAAAATCGCCAGATACAATATCTTTAGGCCGGTAAATTAGAGAAGTTTCAAAATTTTTTCCAAGCTTCGAAATGTCCGGCAGCATTGCCTTTTGTATGCGCAAACCATAAAATATACTATCGGTAATTTTTTTATTCTGATTGTCTAATTTATTTCGCTGTTCCGTAATTTCTTCTTTTTGCAGTTTCAGGGTTGTATTGTCTATTAAAATTTGCCTTAGAAGAAATCCAAGAACTGCCAGAAAAAGCATTACAATGGTTATTCCAAGAATAAGCGTCCGTTTAATTTGCCGTTCATATCGTAACTGAACTTCTTTTTCCCTGAGTTGCACATTTCGCAATTCGATTTGCATTTGCCTTTCATGCGCCAGCCTTTCAACAACCACTAATGAATCCTGAGTGCTTTTTAATTCTCCTTTTTCTATTTTAAGTTCAATTTCAGCAACCCGCTTCTTATTATGGGCTTCATTTATTTCTTCAGAAGTAGCATTCTTCAAATCATCCAATTCCATTTTCTTTATCTTTTGGTTGATGGTGGAATACATTTCATAATACTTATATGCATCGGAAGAATTGCCCATTTTTTCATAGCTTTCGGCAATCAGGCTATAACATTTGGCAAGCGACTTTAAATCGTTCATTTCTTTCGCAAGGTCAATAGCCAATAACCCTTTTGAAACTGCCTCTGAATAATACGACAATTCCAAAGCAGCATTCCCAACGTTTATTAATGCATTGAAGCTTTCAATTGTGTTTTTAATTTTTTGCGCGTGGCTTAAGGCATTTAAAAAAGCATTGTAAGCATTATTAATTTTACCTTCATCCATATATATAAGGCCAAGGTTATTGCTTACAGCTATTGAAGCTTTATCGTTATTTTGTTTGTTGAAAATATCATAAGCCTTCTGAAACACTTCTGCAGCTTTTGTTTTGTTTCCCCTGTTCCAGTAATTATAACCCGATTTGCTATAAAATTCGGCAGCCTGGATAAGCTTCCCCTGGTTATAATAAACTGAAGCAAGCTCTTCAAAATCGTTATTTTCCTGGGAAAATGCAAGAAGCGGTATAAAAAGAAATATAAAAATAAACCTATTCCTCATGCCATTAATTTATTGAAAAATACATTTCATAAAATTATTAAACTTTAAGCCCAATAACCAAAATATCGTCAACTTGTTCGAAATCTCCTTTCCATTCGCTTAACGACTTATCGAATAAGTCGAATTGTTCGGATAATGGTAAAAGAGAATCTTGCTGAACCAGTTTCTGAAATTGATGATACCTGAACTTTTGGCCAAGCGGGCCACCAAACTGATCGGGAAACCCGTCGGTAAAAAGATACAAAGTGTCTTCAGAATTAATATTGATTTCATGACAGGAAAAATCGCTTTCATGGTTAATATGGATACCAATCGGCATCCTGTCGCCCTTTAATGTAACAAAGTTATTATTCCCCTGAACTATATAAATTACACTATTTGCCCCGGAAAACTTCATTTTCCCGGTAGCCTTGTTATAAACGCATAATGATAAATCCATGCCATCACTTGCTTCGCCAATTATGCCTTTCTGGTGTAAAAGTTTAATTACCCTGATACGTAAATCATTTAGTATTTTTTCAGGTTCGGTTTGATTGTTGCTGTTAACAATTTCGTTAAGGAATGCCGTTCCGGCCATAGTCATAAGGGCTCCAGAAATGCCATGCCCTGTGCAATCGCCAACAGCAAATATGAGAAAATCATTTTTCCTTGATAACCAAAAAAAATCTCCGCTTACAATATTTTTAGGCTTATTAAAAATAAAGAACGACGAAAATAATTCTTCAAACGAGTTGGTTTCAGGGAAAATAGCTCTTTGTATGTGACTTGCATAACGTAAATCTTCAAACAATTCGGTTTGTTGCTTTTTAATTGTATCATGCTGCTGCAATGCTTCCTGTCTCTGGGCTTTAATGAGTTCGTGATGTTTTTTGATTTCTTTAGCTTTAGAAGCTGCATCTAAGTTGAGTTGAATACGAAGAAACAGTTCGAATTTGTTAAAAGGTTTTATTAAAAAATCATTTGCCCCAACAATAATTGTTTCATCAAATCTTTTGGCGGACGATATAACTATTATTGGTATATCTTTAATTTTATTGTTCGACTTTATTTTACAGATAGCTTCGGCTCCGTTCATCACCGGCATTTCAATATCAATTAAAATCAAATCGGGCCTTTCATTATAAGCTATTGTACATGCCTGGCGTCCGTCTTCAGCTTTTAAAACCAAATAATTTTCATCAACAAGCATTTGCTGAACTGATGATAAAACTAAGGGTGAATCGTCGGCAACCAATATTTTATAACGCTTTTTCATAACCCGGTTTTTGAAAAACTGAGTTTTTCAAACTTCATAGTTGATTCTGTAAAAATGAATATGAATAAAAAATAAACGCAATTTTCAAATAATTAAATTGAATAAATTTATCGATTTTTCAATACAATTTCCCATCAATATGTAAAAAATAACTTGATTAAAGCATGGAATATAATTTTTGTGTTAAACCAAATGTTTATTGATTAAAAGTTCCTGTTCCAACTTTATTAATTTGTTAATATCTTTGCCGGCTGAATTCTGAAATTGGTTGCAGAAACCAATTATCATTAAACCCAATCTTGAACTTAAAATTTAAATATTTAAAAATGGCATTTGATAATTTTGTAAAAAGACACATTGGACCGCGTGAAGAGGAATTGAACATTATGCTGAAAAAAATTGGGGCAAAATCATTAGATGAACTTATTGACAAGACAATTCCCGATTCAATAAGGCTGAAAAAACCATTGAATATTCCCGATGGAATAAGCGAAACGGAATATCTGTCGCATATTTGGGAAGTTGCACAGAAGAACAAAGTATATAAGTCATATATTGGCATGGGCTATTATAATACAATTACCCCGTCGGTTATTTTAAGAAATATTTTTGAAAACCCATCATGGTATACTTCTTATACTCCATACCAGGCCGAAATTTCCCAGGGAAGATTGAAAGCGCTTTTAAATTTTCAAACTGTGATAACGGAATTAACCGGCATGCAATTGGCAAATGCATCATTACTTGATGAAGCCACTGCTGCCGCGGAAGCAATGGTTATGCTTTTCAATACCAGGCAATCCAATTCTGAAAGTCAGTCCCGCAATATCTTTTATGTTGATGAAAATACTTTTCCCCAAACTATTGATGTATTAAAAACCCGTTCGGAACCTTTAGGCATAAAGCTCGAAGTTGGAAAATATAAAAATTCTCTAATTCCCGAGAATATTTTTGGTGTTTTGCTGCAATATCCATGCAGCGATGGCTCAATTGAAAATTATAAGGAATTCGTTAATGAAGCCCATAAAAAAAATATAAAGGTTGTTGTAACAGCAGATATTTTAAGCTTAGTCGTTTTAACGCCTCCCGGCGAATGGGGCGCAGATGTTGTTGTCGGATCTACCCAGCGGTTAGGGATACCTATGGGATATGGCGGCCCTCATGCTGCTTACTTTGCCACAAATGAGCGCTATAAACGCGCCATGCCGGGACGTATAATCGGTGTTACCCGTGATTTGTCGGGCAAGCCTGCTTTAAGAATGGCTTTGCAAACCCGCGAACAACACATTAAACGGGAACGGGCTACTTCAAATATTTGTACATCCCAGGCTTTATTAGCCACAATGGCCGGCATGTACGTTGTATATCATGGAAGCGAGGGGCTTTCGAGAATTGCTTTGCACATTCATCAATCTGCCGGCACGTTAGCCGAGAAACTTCGTTTGCTTGGATACAAAATTGAAAACCCTAACTTCTTCGATACTTTAAAAATTACCCTTCCCGATGACCTTTCTGCTGATGAATTACGCAATATTGCAGAAGAGCGACAAATTAACCTTAATTATATTGATAAAAAAACCATTAGCATAAGCTTGGATGAAACTGTGAATATCGTCGACCTGAATAACCTGCTTGAACTATTTGCAGTAACAGTTTATAAAAAATATCAGAAAATTGAAAAATTAGAAGATAAAATTTGGTTTGAACCTAAATTCAAACGCCAATCAAATTTCTTACAACAGGATGTATTTAAAATCTACCGGTCGGAAACCGAAATAATGCGCTATATTAAAAAGCTTGAACGGCGCGACATTTCTCTTACACATTCAATGATATCATTAGGTTCCTGCACCATGAAACTTAATGCTGCAAGTGAAATGTTACCGCTTAGCTGGCCTGAATTTGCTGCAATACATCCTTTAGTGCCACTCGATCAGGTTGAAGGATATCAACAAATCCTTCACGACCTTGGTAAATGGTTATGTGAAATCACGGGATTCAGTGAAATTTCTTTTCAGCCTAATTCAGGGGCGGCAGGTGAATATGCAGGACTTATGGTTATTAGAAAATACCATATCAGTAAAGGCGAGGCACACCGAAATATAGTATTAGTGCCTTCTTCGGCACACGGCACTAATCCAGCGAGCGCTGCAATGGCAGGTTGTAAAGTTGTTGTTGTGGAATGTGATATAAAAGGTAATGTGTCGTTAGATGATTTAAAGCTAAAAGTTGAAGAGTATAAAAATAATTTGTCGTGTTTAATGGTTACTTATCCTTCAACTCATGGCGTATTTGAAGATAAAGTAAAAGAAATTGCCGATATTGTTCACGCAGCAGGTGGCTTGGTTTATATGGACGGTGCTAATATGAATGCACAGGTTGGGCTAACAACCCCGAGTTTAATAGGCGCAGATGTTTGTCATTTGAATCTTCATAAAACATTTGCAATTCCACATGGTGGAGGTGGCCCGGGAATGGGGCCAATTTGTGTATCTGAAAAATTGGTTGAATTTTTACCAACACATCCATCAGCGCCGGTTGGCGGCAAAAACGGCGTAACGGCTGTATCGGCTTCTCCCTGGGGAAGCGCCTTAATTACTATAATTTCTTATGCCTATATCAAATTGCTCGGCGCAAAAGGAATTACCGAGGCAACAAAATATGCAATCCTAAATGCGAATTACCTTGCAGCTTGTTTAAAAGATAAGTTCGATATTCTTTATACCGGCGAAAATGGGACAGTTGCCCATGAAATGATTATCGATTGCAGGCAATTTAAGCAATCGGCCGATATAACAGAATTAGATATTGCCAAACGGCTTATGGATTACGGTTATCATGCGCCCACAGTATCTTTCCCGGTTCATGGCACGTTAATGATTGAACCTACCGAAAGCGAATCTTTACAAGAGTTGAACAGGTTTGTTTCAGCGATTGGTAACATTTATAAAGAAATATTGGAAATTGCAGATGGCAAATCAGACAAAACAGACAATGTCTTGAAAAATGCGCCACATACAGCTGACGAATTAATAAGCGATTCCTGGCAACATCATTACAAAAGGGAGAAAGCGGCCTTTCCTCTTGAATGGATCCGCGATAACAAATTTTGGCCAACTACAAAACGCGTTGATGAAGCCTATGGCGACAGAAACCTTGTTTGTACCTGCCAACCAATAAATTTCAGATGAAAATTAATTGATATTTTTCTATGCTAAAGTTATTATTTGAAGCTTTTGATTTTATCACTATCACAATTTCAAAACTCTGAAAAGTAGCTTCAAAATAATCTGCATTTTTAGTCATATTGATTTATATCACCCTTTCAAATTAATTTTTGTCAAATATCATAATTATCATTAATCAACTATTTCTTACTTTTATTAAATAGCGCACTGTAGAAAGTTTAAACAACAATTAATAAGGTAAATTTTTAATTTTTCATTATAAATAATTAAAAATTTTATTTCAGATGGGTTACTTTTTGGCCACAATTTATATTAATACATAGAACGGGATGAAGAAATATAGTACAGAAGAAATCATCCACGGGATGTTAAACCGGAATGAAAAGATTATATATTTTATTTATGAAGAAAATTATAGGGTAATTAAAAATTTTGTAAAAACCAATAACGGGGATGACTTCGATGCTGAAGATATATTTCAGGAATCCATTATGGTCATTTACCGGAAAGTAAAAGAAAATAATTTTAATTTATATGTATCATTTGGAACATATCTTTTTGCAATAGCTAAAAGAATTTGGTATACCGAATTAAAAAGAAGAAAACAAAAATCATGCAGCCTTGAAGAATGTGAAGATTTGGAAGATGAGAACGATATTATAGTTAATTTAACAAATGACGAGAAGCATAAATTATATTGGAAACATTTTGAAAAACTTAATAAAGATTGTCAAGAAATAATAAAGTTGTTCGTTACAGGATACAGTATAAATGAAGTTACAGAAATTATGGGCTATAGCAGCGAACAACATACAAAAAACAGAAGGTTACGTTGTAAAAACAGTTTAATGAAACGTATTATTAACGATCCCAACTTTAATGAACTTAAAGATGAAAAAACTAAAAATGCCAAACAATTGCCGAGATGGTGAAACCCACCTTGACAATGTAAACAATGAAAGGATAATTCCTGGAAAAAGCTTATATACATCGCTGGAATCTGAAATAGATAACTATCTGAAAGACGAAGAAACTGCCAAATTCAGAAAAACATTGGAAAATGTCCATGCTAAATTTATTAAAGACGAAAAAGAATTGACAAAAAACAATAAAAGGTTCATGCATTCAAATTTCCATAAATATGCGCTGGCAGCTTCTCTTGCATTATTGATAGGTGTTTTTGGTATCGTTCGGATTATTAATAATTCCTCCGAATCGGTTTGTCAAAAAATTTTCGCCCAGTACTATCAGCCTTACCATAATGATTTAATAAAACGCTCTGACCATATAGTTATTAACAATCTTTATCTTGCGTTTCAGGCATACGATAATCATGAATATGAAAAAGCAAAAATATTATTTACTAAGGTTATCGAAGCAGATGAATCATTGCTTATGGCATATTTGTACCGGGGTATCTCATGTATAGAAACAAATGATTTTAACAATGCCATTGCTTCATTTAACAAAGTTTTAAAAACCGATTCAAATCCTTATTACATTCAAGCAAGATGGTATTCTGCCCTTGCATGGTTAAAGCTTAATAATCCTTCGATTGCTAAACAACATCTAACATGGTTATCGGCAAATAGCAGGTATTATGGCAATATGGCAAAGGAAATTCTTAAAAAGCTGAATTAATATGAATTATAGCAGTTTAAAAAGAAGGGCTTATTATCAATTGGCTGTTTTGCCTTTTATTGGCCGAAACATTTACGAAAGGTTAAATTCGCGGTTAGAAAGACAAATTAAAATAAGATATGAGAAACGCAAAAAAATAAAAAATACTAAAAATCCCATATTACCTTCTCAACAAAACGAAAATATTTATGATTCTAGAGAGTCATTTTTTGATGTTTATTCATAATAGGAAATTATAAACAATTCAATTTTTATTACCAACAATATATGTGCCTACCAAAATTGATTGTTTTAATTAATTTTTGCTAGTATTATTATTACTAAGAAAGTGTTCGGTATTTAATTATGATTGAGAGTTTACCATCTGAAAAGATGGATACTTACTGTAAGATTTAATTGCTTGCGGAGAGGGGGGGATTCGAACCCCCGGTACCCTTTGCAGAATACGACGGTTTAGCAAACCGTTGGTTTAAGCCACTCACCCACCTCTCCAGATTCCAAGCTTAATTAATATAAAATTAGTATTAAATGAACTACCCCGCAGCAGAGCTGCGAGGTATCAAAAAAAATACAACAATGGAGTTTGCATAGCAAACCTATTATTTGATTTTACCCCGTAGCAGAGCTACGAGGAATTCTTTTGATTAAAAGAACTTGCTCAATAACATTCATTTAATAAACATTATCAACACGTTTATTCATTAATTTATGTTATTCCAAAAAATCTAATAAATAAATTTTAAAGTGTAGCAAATGTAAAAAAATGAACCTGATTCGCAAAAATTCTATTTAAAAAATAATCTTTCTTTTTTAATGTATCAAATTGTGTCCCTGTTTCGCAAATTGATTCATGTATGCCAATATCAATTTCATTATTCATTATCCTGAAAATAACATCGTTAAAAATAAAAAACCAGAAAGCTTACTTTTCCTTTCTGGTTCACAAATACAATTTACCCAATTGCTTCGACGTTTAAGCTCGGTAAAACAAAAGTTTTTATTACAAGTAATAAGTCCGATTATTATAAGTTAAACAACCCCGATTATTGATATAAAAGAAAACGAGGCTGTTATTGTCTATTCAATTTATAGAAACAGTGAGCCCACGTCTGGAAAGTTCTTTTTTAAAAGGAGACAAATACTTATAACTTCCTTTTTTTACATCGCATTTACCTTTATAATGTACTAAATATGTGCATTGTTCTGCTTGCTCCATTTCATGATTGCATACTTCAATCAAAGATTCAATGACATATTCAAATGTATGTATTTCGTCGTTGTGCAAAGTAAGAAAGTTAATGAAGCCCGTTCCACTGTCAAGAACTTCTTCAAATTCCAATCTTTCCCTAAATTTATCCATATCTTCTATTATTTAATGAAATATTTCACCCACATTAAAATTAAAACAACTTCAATTTCATCTAATCAAATTTACAAAAAAAATAATAACATTTTATTAACAAGTGTGTTGATTTTTATCATCAATCTTTAAAAAATGCTAAAAATTATCTTTCTCTAATTCTTTTGCCCTGTTAACCGGAATTTTATTACCATTGTAATACGCTACAATAAATGCTTCTTTGAAACCGTATTCTGTAATTTTTTTCAAAGATGAGTCAGCCAGAATATAACGATTAAATAAGCCAACATAGTATTTTATTATTTTATCTTTAACGCCAATTTCTTCCGAAATGGGCTGCATTCCTTTAAAGTAATCGTACCTGACCGGTTTACTGTAGGCGCCCAATTGTATACGGTAAATTATTCCTTCAGGTAATTTAATGTCTTTTAAAAAAGGTTTTTCATTTGAATATGGTAAAGTGTCAGGGCTGATAGAGAAGGTTAATAAATTCTTGTTATAAGGGCTTTTATCAACAACTTTTTGGTTTGTTGCACAATTATGTTCTATTTCATTAGCCATGTTAAATAATCTTGTCAATTCTCCCTGATATTTTAAAATAATTTTATCGTTTCGCGCTAACTCTGAGAAGAAATTTGCCCTTTTTTTCCTTATCACTGGTATTATTGAGCAATAATTTGAATTTTCTTGAAGAGAGTAAAACAGAATCGCTTTTTCTTTGAATTTCTAAAGCTTTTGAGATAATTCCCAAAATATTGTTCTCTGAAACCAGTGACTGATTTGATTTTGAAATAGTTTTTCCCGGTTCCGGGTTGCTTTCTTTTGGCTGTCCATTTGCTTCTTTTAACATACAAATTTGTAGCGGATCATAAGTTTGGAGCTGGGTAACATTCGAAAATGATATTGGGCTTTCAATTTTATATATTATAGAATTATTTGCCTGGCTTTCACGATTTGAGGCAAAATAAACCGACTTCCCTTTTTCAACCCACAGGTAATCATCCCATGGGGAATTTATTGGAAAAGGTAACTGGATTGGCTCCGACCATTTATTTTCAATGGTATCGTAAACTGATTTAAAAATATCAAACCCACCTATGCTGTTATGGCCTTTAGAAGCAAAGTAAAGCGTTTTTGAAATATTGTCGAAAAAAGGATAATCTTCATCTTCTGAAGTATTTATTACAGGGCCGAGGTTTTGTGGCTCTGTCCACAAACTGTCCGATAGTTTGATTTTCATAAAAATATCCTTGCCATTATCGGCAGTATTTGCAGAAAAGAATAAATATCCGCCAATTTTTATAACCTTATTTATTTTAGGATTGCAATTGCATAAATTATTTAACACTTCAAAAACGCTGTCATTTGTTGTGCTTCTTTTATAAACAACATGTAAAGGCAGAAAAGAAGAAAAAAAAGTTTGTGCAAATTTCACCCTTTCTAATTCCCCTGAAGTTTTTAAAGCGCTATTATCATTGTGGTTGCCAATTTTTTTAAATTCATTATATGCAGCCAGTGATTCATTCAGCTTAAATTGCCTGAAATATGATTTCCCAAGGTAATACCAGGCTTTACTATCGACATTTTTAAACGTAGACGATTTCAAATATTCGCATGCTTGCAATGAATTTTCATTATTTTCCAGTAACGATGCGCCCATGTAATATTGGTAAAAAGGATCCTTAGGATACCGCTCAAGCAAACTGCGGAATTCGATAATAGCCTGTGGATACTGTCGGTTATTGAAAAAAATTATAGCTTTTTGTGCCTGCGGAGAAATACTCCTCTGGCATCTTGTTTCGCTAAAAAAAGTTATAAAAATCAGGCAAAACATTAAAAACCTGTTTGGCCTAAGCAAGATTAACCTATAAATATTGAAAATATTTTGAAAAGTCAATTTCTTATAGAATTAAACAATATTATATTTAACCTGTTAAATGACAATAATTTGTTTTTTAGTTAAGTTTTAACACTTAAACCAACAAACAAACCTAAGGAACAAAAACACGATATATTAATTAATTTCTCAACAAAAAAACTAAAACAATATGGCAAATAAAAGAATAACAAAAGTGAAAAGATTAAATTAATATTTTATCTGTTATAAATTTAACTTTTTAGAAATTGATTTTTTATGCAAATTTATTTAAACATTTAATCCTTAAAAATTATGACACTTATAAAAGTTGGCGACATTGCGCCTGAATTTGATGCCTTGGATCAGGCCGGTAATAAAATAAACCTGAAAACATACAAAGGGAAAAAGGTTATTTTGTATTTTTATCCGAAAGACGATACGCCGGGTTGCACAGCTGAAGCCTGTAATTTGCGGGACAATTATGATTTGCTTTTAAAGAAAGGCTTTGCAATAATCGGCATAAGCGCTGATACAGAACAATCACATAAAAAATTTACTGAAAAATATAATCTTCCATTCCCTTTGCTTTCCGATGTAAACAAAATTATTTTGAAAGCCTATGGGGTTTGGGGAAAGAAAAGCAATTACGGCAAAACTTACGAAGGAATTTTACGAACAACTTTTATTATTTCAGAAGATGGAACATTTGAACACATTTTTGATAAAGTTGATACTAAAAACCATACGCAGCAAATTTTAAATTCTTTGGAAAAATGAATTATCATTCCCTTTTTTGAAAATAAACCCATTTAAGAGTGATTCTCCCAGAATACATTTAGTCATAAAATAAAAATTTTGTAATTATTCAGACAATAAGGCTATAGACTAACAGACTATAGGAGAAAAATATGCGGAATCATACTAAACTCAGGGCATTTGAACTTGCCGAAGAAATCTATAAGATAACCAAAATTTTCTATTAAACTG
>CAWEFA010000154.1:0-11765 GCA_963808135.1 uncultured Bacteroidota bacterium | reverse complement strand
ATATTTAATTTACGTAGCGATAAAGGTGTTGTTTCTTTGGAGCTTTTTGATAGTAATCATAATTCATTGCTTGGTAAAAAGGGTACAATACAAAACAAAAAATGTACAATCATAATTGAAAACTTGAAACCATCAAAATATGCAGTTCGATATATCCATGATGAAAACTCAAATGATAAACTTGACACAAACTGGATGGGAATACCATCAGAAGGATATGGATTTTCGAATAATGCTTATGGAAACTTTGGACCATATTCATTTGATAAATGGCTTTTTGAAGTAAAAGGCGATACAAAGATTATACTAATTACGAAAAACTAAATATAATGAATAACCCCGGGGCAGAGCCCCGAGGTATCAAAGGAGTTTGCTGCGCAAACAGCTTAGTTTCCGACCCAGAGGGTCGGGGAATTAAACCACTTTTTGATTAAATACACTACGGCCAACATCGGCTATATTCCATAAGGACTTCAGTGGGTTTTGTTGTTAATCAAGTTTGTGTTATATTTGTTTAGCTTGACAGAGATTGCAAGTAAATCCCTTACGGCAAATAGCCAAGAACCGTTGGGCGCAAGGCACTTTTATACCCGCGAACGTTAGGCCTGATGGAGACGGCTATATTTTGCAGCTTCACATAGATTGTTTAAATTTGGATAAAATTTGAATTATGTACTTGGATAACTATAATAACAGCCTGAGAAATCTTTGTCAACTAAACAAAGTAAAATCTTTGTATGTATTTGGTTCTGTTTTAACTGATAAATTCAATGACAGTAGCGACATTGATTTAGTTGTTGACATAGATTCAAATGATCCATTTGAATATGCAGATAATTATTTCAATTTGAAATTTGCACTTCAGGAATTATTTAAAAGACCTATTGATTTGTTGGAAAATAAAGCAATAAAAAATCCTTTTATTAGAAACAATATCGAAAGTTCTAAATTTTTGATATATGCAAAATGACAAAACATATGATATTATGGCATGTCTAAAAGATATTGAGCAGTCAATTATTGAGATTTATGAATTTCTGCCAGCAAAACGGGACTTCTTTGAATTTCAGAAAGACTTAAAAACACGAAAGGCAGTTGAGCGAAATATTGAGATTATCGGCGAGGCAATGGATAGGATTTTAAAAACAGATCCTGATTTTCCTATTGGTGATTCACGAAAGATTGTGGATACTCGAAACCGTATAATTCATGGATATGATAGTGTTTCTGATGATATAATCTGGTTGATTATAAATAGACATTTACCAACTTTAGAACAGCAAGTCAAAGAATTATTAAAAATGCACTAGGCCTAACAGCAGCTACAAGTCATGCGGGTTTCAGAATGTTTTCAAATATAATTCTTTTTAATTACATTTGGTTATATTTTGACAATGATTGCGGACAAATCCCGCACGCACGTGTAGCCGCAAACCGTTGGCAGTAAGCACACAACGTTCGAGTGTATGAGCCGTAAGGGATACGAAGCCACTTCTGTATCCAGCCACACCAAATTTAATTACTTTTCCTGACCTTCAAAAACCACTGCAACCCTTATGGATTATACACTGTGTTATATGCTGTTTTTTTATTTAATCATGGAATTTAGAGTTTAATTGAAAGCTCTAAGTGTCCTCCAAGTCCAAGTCCAACAATTTTTTGAAGCGTCGAAATGCGAACTTCTTTTATGTTGTTCTCTATTTTTGAAATATACGACTTTGTCGTTCCAACTTTCTCAGCAAGCTCTTCTTGGGTTAAACCTTTTTCAAGTCTGGCATCGTGAATCAATGCACCAATTTTAAAACTCTCATAACCTGATTCAAGTTCGTCACGCTTTTTGGTCCCTGGTTTACCATAATGCTTATCTTTGAACTGATCAAGAGTCATTATATTACCTTTTATTGTTTTCATATTCTTCCTTTATTTTAAGTGCCTTTTCAATTTCTTGTTTTGGTGTCTTTTGTGTTTTCTTTTGAAATCCATTTGCTAGAATCACTAATTGTCCTTGGTCGAAAAAACAAAATATACGGAATATGTCATTTCCTATTTGAACTCTTATTTCATAAAGTCCATCAGTATTCTCGATATGTTTGAGATAAGTCTCTGGTACTCTTTGAAGTTCTTGTATCAAGTCGAAAGTCCAAATAATTTTATCTTTCACCTTATCTCGTTGCTTTATAAAGAACTCCTGAAAATAGTCTTTATAAAAAACAATTGTCCGATACTTTTGCTTTTCGTCCATGAAGCAAAGATAGAAAATGTTGCCCTAAAGTGCAACATTATTTTTATAAAATAAATTGAATAGCTGAAAATATGTCGCTCAAGGCTGTCTTAAAAATCCTGACTAACGTTAATCTTCAAAAGTTGTAATTATTTAATTGACAATACATTGAAATATGTTTCTTGTTTGCTTTAGAAATAGCAAAACTAATAACTTGATGTAATCAAATTACAGCTTTTAAAAATAAAAATGGCGTAATATTTCATATAAAAAATGCTCTTTGGAAATGTACTATTATATTTTCTTAAATATCCTGAACGGGATTCCTTAATAAGGATCGCCACTGAAATTATCACATGCTTTCATAATTATCGGAAGTCTCTACATTTCAACCAGAATTACGCCCGGGCTTTTTGCACCAATTTAAAAAACGGCCTTTCAAAGAGCATCACCACAAATATATCAAACTTTCGTTAGCTTGAGAAATTAACGAAAGTTTTTCGTATGGGGAATTACACACAACGTTCCTCGGCTATGTAAAGTGCGGGATTTACTTGCAGAATAAATCCCACTACACAAATATAATTAGAAAGCACTGAACTTGCAAACCCTCTATAACCCGCATTTTATATAGCCGATGTTGGCGGTAGTACTTTATTTATATTTTATTGAAATTTCCAAATGACCTCCAAGTCCAGAATTAATAATCCTTTGTAAAGTAGAAAATCGAATATCTTTTAAATCTTTTTCCAATTTTGATATATAAGATTTATTTGTTCCTGATAATTCTGCCAATTTTTCTTGCGTAAGTCCCTTTTCTTGTCTTGCTTGTTGAATCAATAAGCCGAGTTTGAATGCTTCATATCCAGATTCAAACTTATCACGTTTTTTTGTCCCAGTTTTTCCAATTTTTTTATCAATAAATTGGTCAAGACTTGTAAGATTATTATTTGTTTTCATAGTACTCATTTTTAATTTTAATCGCTCTTTCTATTTCTTTATTCGGCGTTTTTTGTGATTTTTTCTGAAATCCATGTCCAACTACAACAAGATTATTTGAATCAAAAAAACAAAAAATCCTATAAATATTACTGCCAACCTGAATCCTAATTTCATATAGTCCATCAGTATTGTCAAGATGCTTTAGATAATTTTCAGGCACTCTATCTAAATCCTCTATAATCCTAAAAGTCCAAAGTATCTTTTGTTGGACTTTACAAGACAAATCTTGATAGAAGTCATCAAAATAATGTTTATAGAAAAACAATATTCTTTTTTTATTCATGAAGCAAAGATAATAAAAGTAGTCCGATTAGACAACAAATTATTGATTCGGGCTTTACAAACCACCTTCTTTGAAGGTGGTCATGTTTTAATAGCTTTGCATAAAAAGCAAACCTATGAGTAAATATAAGAAATCATCACATGTTGTCTACTACCATGTTTATCATATAGTTTGGACACCAAAGTATCGGTATAAAATGATGGAAGGAAAGTTAAAGGAGTTTATCGAAGACAACATAAGGATGCTATGTGAGTGGAAAAGAGCCGAAATATTAGAGTTAAACGTGCAACCAGATCATGTTCATATTGTAATTTTTCTCGAACCAAAAATGTCTGTATCTGAGTTTATGGGCATCATAAAGGGAAAACTTGCGATAAAAATATTTAAAAGTTTTTCAGGATTAAAAAAGAAACCATATTTGTGTAACCATTTTTGGTCAAGGGGATATTGTTCAAGTACAATAGGATTGGACGAAGAGCAGGTAAGAAAATATGTAAAATATCAGGAGGAGCAAGAAAGGAGGGAAGAAGCGTAACAGCTCAGTTTCGAGCTTTAGCGCCCTATGGGTGCATATTAAATCCACCTTCTCAGAAGGTGGATTCTTTACTTATTCAATAAAATTGCTAATGTTTAAATGGAATAATGATTTAACTATACTTATTTAACAATGCCAAATTTTTATATACTAAATTAAATTTCAAAAAAGCTTCTGAGATTTATTTCAAAATACTTTTTAATTTCACGATAATTTAAAAGGGATAATTTCAATGAAAAGTTATATTAAATATCTAAACGGTTTATCGTTAGTTTTATTAATTATTGGCATTCTGCTAATCCACAATCACCAGGTTAAATTCAGCAGCGCTAAAATAACAAATCCGCTTGGAATGGTTAAAAAAGCCAGGTTTCCTTTCGTATTAAATAATGGGGTTGCCGGAACATATACCTATGAAACTGATTTGAAAGCTTCAGCTTTATTTTCCGGTGAAATTCAGATAATCCCAACCGGTTGTGTAACTAAAATATTGGTAAATGGTATTAAAGTTCCTGAGTTTTTTTACTTAACCGATAGTTGCGATTTTTCAAATGGTTTTTATCTGGATATTTCAAGCTATTTACAAAATACCGACAACAAAATAACAATTGAAACAAAAAGCGCCGGCAATAAATATGGTTTAAATATCCGCGATACGACGCGTTACGAAATTTATTATATTTTATGGATAGTCATTTGTTTTCTGTCATTAATTATTATTAAGTATTATAAGAAAATTAACCTGGCATTGATCCGGCAGCCGATTATAAAGAATAAGAAAAACGTTCTGCTTGTTCTTTTCTTTGCCGGTTTGCTTCTATTCACAATTCAAACATTGATTGTTTTTAAATCGCAGGTTGAGCTTGTTAAACCCGATGGAACTTCTGTTCAATTAGGATTGCCATTTTTAAATAATCATAACGATAGTCTTGTTTCTAAATATAAATTAACCCTTTACAATTATAATTTTTTTCCGTTTCCGAACAATATTTTTATTGAAGACAGTATTCAAGCCTTCGTTATAAATGGTGTTGATGGAAGTTCTGCGTTAAAATCGGACAAGGATTACCGAAAAGAAAATTTTAATTCAATGCTAAGCAAAGTTTTAAAGACCGGTAAAAATGAGATTTTAATTATCGTGGACAATCATGAGAATTTTACTATCATCAAAAACAATTACTTTATTATATTCTACTTCATATTTCTTATGCTCATGCTGTCTCCACTGATTTACAAAATATATAATAAATTTTTTCTTGGAAAATATATTGCGCCGCTATTTGCTTTCTCAATACTGGTTTGGTTAATGTATGCCTGTACGTTGCCTTACAATGCCATTTCGCACGATATAAAAGGGCACATTCAATATATAAAGTTTATTTATGAAAAATGCCATATACCCATTTCGGGCGGCGGCTGGTCGTTCTATCATCCGCCTTTATATTTTATAAGTTCGGCAATAAGCTGGCATTTGGCCAATATATTCGGTATTAACTCCGAGCTTATGCTGAAGGAAATGTTGCAAATTTTTTCCGTTTTATTATTTATTATTTACAGCTATTTTTCAATCAAATCGCTCGATTTTATTATTAAAATTAATTTCGAAAAGATAAAAGGTTCGATCAATCCAAAACTGCTTTCATTTTTATATTTGCCAATTGTTTGCCTGTTCCTTTTCTGGCCTTCGAATATTATCCATTCCATCAGAATTGGAAATGATATTATGTTGTACGCTTTTTATGCCATATCGTTTTTCTTTATCCTAAAATGGTATTTTTTAAAGGATTTGAAAAATTTAATCATTTCATTAATATTCGCTTCGCTTGCAATTTGGTCGAAAACAAATGCAATGCTGTTATTCGGTATTATTGGTTTATTGCTGATATACCAGGTTATAAACGATGAAAACAGAAGAAGTAACAGGCACAGTCATCTTTTCAGGTTTTATTTTTTAATAGGATTTGCAGTTTTTAGTTTATATTTTGCATTTAACGAAAAGATAAAGGACATAGGTAGCAACATGAATTCAAAAATGCTGGTTGAAAATGAAAATGATATACCTTTAAAATACAATGTCGGCAACCATTTATCAAATTTTCTTTCTTTCGATGTTGCTAAATTTGCTGATATGACCTTTACAAATACCGTTGATGATGCAAAGGGTCGTCAGTCATTTTGGTATTATTTGTTGAAAACAAGCCTTTTTGGGGAATTCAGCTTCAACAGGCCAACATCGTTAAGTTTTGCAATACTGGTCAATTTTTTATTCTTATTGCTTTTGCCAATCATTCTTGCGGGAATAATATTGTCATTTTTTGATTTTAAAATCCATGCGCCATTTATATTGAATGTATTGATCCTATTCGGATCAATGATTGTTTTCAGGATTATGTCGCCTCATGTAAGCGCGAATGATTTCAGGTTTATTTTTCCTGCAATACTATGTTTCGCATACTTTACCGGGCTTACCGGAATTTACCTGCTTAAAAAGAATAAAGTATTGTTTTTTGTTGTATGGTTAGTTCCCATATTTTTTGTTTTATGCAGTATAATATTTCAGGTTTCTTACATTTTTTGATAATAAAATAAGAATATAAAAATAATTTACGAAATTCAATATAAATCAAAATCAATCTTAAATGAATACAATTATTTTAATCCTATTTGCCTTACCGGTCGCCTATCTTTTGACATCATATATTTACCTGGTGACCTGGCATAAAAAATGGTGGCTGTTTCCCGTTTTGACACATGAAGACGGCAGGCATACCATGTGGGGGTCAATCTCGTACTGGCCGCATTTCCTGGCTTGTTTGCCAACAGCCCTTTTTACTTCACTTTGTTTGGCTGGAGCTGTATTAATGGAAACGCATTTTAATGTTAAACCAGCGCATCAATTATTAATGCCGGGCGTTATTCTTTTGGCCTCTGGATTTATCTTTACGCTTTTGGTCACATGGGGTTCGATAAATCAGGTAGGGTTAAAAGAAACTATTCATTATGCGCTTCAAAAATTTGAGCGGGATAATGTCAGTTCATGGGGTGGTTGCTGGAACCAATTTGTTCCGAGCAATATTGTCATCGGAGCCGGTTCCATTGCAATTGGACTTGTCGCAGGCAAATCAATATTGTGTTCAAACGCAAATTCAACATTCTTGCAGGATACTCTATCTTTTAAAAATTATTGGTTGCTTTTATTTGCAATAGTATGGTTCCTTTGGCTTTGTTTTGTTTTTAGAACCGGCCGGAGATCATTCACGGAAACCCGCTGGTTAGCGCATAGTGTGAGGGAAATTGCCACATATCCTTTTACAGCAGTACCGGCAGGTTTGGGCGCTATTATCTTTTCGGTTAATTACCAAAATTTTGTTTGTAATTGGAGTTTAATTATTTCACCCTTGCCGGTTGTATTATTTTCATTGGCTTTTCTCTTCTTTGCCTGGCAACTCATCGCCCTTCGTAATAAAGATGTGCTGGCTATAAGCCAGAAACCCCAATTTGCACCTCAGGGACTTTCAGTACCTTATCTTCTAGCGGCACATGTATTTGAGCATGTAACGGATATTATTTTTATTGCTATAACAACGCCCGGCTTTTACTTATTTGGATTATGGCTTTTATCTGTATAAATGTTGATAACCACGCTATATTTTTTGAACAAACCTGATTGGAACATAATTGGTAAAAAAGCGCAAGTATCTGCCGTTAGTAAATAATTATTTGAATATTAGCATGAGGTCTTTCGGGTCATGGGTTAAAACGGCTGATTACTCCGTTTCCATATGTGCCACTTCTGTAATAATGCCTTTCTATGTACATTCCTATAACATTGTCATGAATGTCGGTATCTCTGGAATAACAGATGGTTTTTCGGTTTAGCCTTTTTATGTGTGTCCTAAAGTTTAGGTTTTTCCTTTCGATTTTCCAAGTCTGATCCTTGCCAATTACATGTTTATCTTCCGGCAGTAAGCTTGAATAAGCGCCCCAATCATCTGTATAGTAACGATTGATTGGGATATTGGACAAATAGCCTAATAGCGTTCTAAAATCTTCGTTTGTCCTTTTGCCATTGTGCCAGGCAAGTATTAACCCTGATTTCTTATCCATCGCATACCAAGTCCACCGCTGATTCCTTTTGTTCGCCACAAAACTCCAAAACTCATCCATTTCTGCTGTATAATATATAACAACATCAAGCCTTTCGAGCTGATTGGCCTCTATCATGTCAAGTACGTATGGGTTTGTTTGTGGCGTTTTTTTTTAGCACCGACATCACGGTGTTTTTATTGATTTGTAATGTTCTGCTTATATCTCGGACTCCGCTACTATTCATCGTAAGTTCGATTATTTGTTCTTTAATGCCTGGTTTTCGTGCATTGTACTTAAATTCATACTGGAAATATTTCTTGCATTTATTACAATGCCAACGCTGTGTTCCATTTCTATGACCGTTCTTTACTAAATCATCGTTATTGCAATTTGGACATGTTATGATATTGAAGTGCTTCATTGATGAGTTTTTCACAAATATACATCATTTCAGCCTATTTAACCCATGACAGTCTTTTGATTAGCTAATTAATTGCTTGTATATCCAGGGTGTTCCGTTTTTCATTTTTGTTGCACCTGCTGCTGCAATCTACCATTTGATTTTATTGAGCGATCCCAGTATCTTGTTATATTCAACTGTCTCTGTCTCGTATTTTTTGGCAAAATCAAAAAAATCAGAACTTTTTTTATGTAAGGCAATCTCCTTCACATAATTTGAAGCTACAATTGCTGATTCGGTTTTAAGAAAATATCCATCCTGATTTGACCATTGATCCTTGTTATTTTCATATTCGTTTAAATAATCCTGACAGAACCTTTCAACGTCATTTTTTATCTCGGGATATTTGGCGGCATTTAAAATTTCCTCCAAAGCTATTGTAGTATAGCTGGCGTTAAATGCTTTTATTGCATGTTCCAGCCCCTGTTTGACAAATTCTTTATTTGCTTGATTCAAAAGTTGGTAATGCGCCAGTACAAGGTTTTCAGAAAATTCATCCGGGTATAAAGTCTTGCCCGTAAAAATGCCGTCGTAAAGTTTTTTGCCCTCTTGCGTTTTGATATCAACGAATATTTTCTGCTTGTTATCTGCAAATACCATACGCCAATCGGGATTATTGTCAAAAGAAATCACATAAAAAGGATCGTCGAGTTGATTAAGAGGCATTAAAACTATCCATACATTTTGCCCTCTTAACTGGTCGGTCTGCCATTTGCAAAATTCCAAGGAATCTGCAGAGGTCAGCAATGTATTTTTTACTTTTGAATTTTTAATTATCGGTCCTCCGCTTACAATATTATTATAAAGAATAAATTTATCGGCTGCATATGTGCTCTGTGCCCTTCCGTCTATAAATATTTTTAAAGGAATAAAACCGTTGAGGCCGGGTTCCTCTGCCCAGGCGATAAAACCGCCTTCATTCCAACAATTAAACATTTTACCTTGGAGATCATTTATTTGAATAAATTGACATGCGTTGTAAGGATTTAAATGTGAAAGGGTCATTCTCATAAATATAGAACTGTATTTGGAATCGTAAGGCCAGGGATTTAAATAAACGCGCTTGAATTTAATTCCCCATATCAATGCTAATATAATGACCACAATTGCCGACACATAAAATAAGAATGATTTTATAAAATGAGGCAATATGCTGATCCGAAATTGTTTTATTCTTTGGTAATTAATTAAAGCTGAAACATTACAAATTAACTGGTCTGCAAGTAATGAAATAACAGGACAGGATGCGATAGCGGCAATAGCTATAAACCTTCTTGAACGAACAGCCATATAAATACTAAGCGCTGCAATAGCAATCATCGCCAAATCAATTTTTGGCATTTGATAATCATTATATCCTGACTGATTAACAGGAGATTTTTTTAGCGATTTTAAAATTATAAGAGATTCATTAATAATCAACCAACTGCTTAGTGAAAGCAAATTTAATGCATAAATTACCAGTAACAGAATTTTATAATTAGGCGCTAAATTTTGTGTATATGAAGGTGACCATGCATTTTTCAACTGAATAAATGAAGACAAACTCCAGTATCCATCAGCATTCTTAAGAAACGGGCTAAAGAAAATTATCATTAAAACCATGGCAATAATGGCAGAGGTTGCCACATATATAATATTTTTTTCGCTGGTTTTAATATTTTCTGAAAATAAACGAGCAATTATATACATTACAACATAAACCGGCAATATAGCCAACGGATGAATTATACCTGCCTTCATAATTAGCAGCCGGATTAGCTGACCATAATGCAAATACCGCTAAAGGAATTGCTAAATAAATAAATTGGACATTTTTGTAAATACTAAGTATTACAATGATTACGAAAGCAGCGCAGAAAAAGAAACCTATAAAACTTAAATCGATAATTGAAAACGAAATGAGCAAAGTCCAAAAGATAAATATGGCGACGGTACATAATATGATTCTTAAAGAAATATCTGGCGGTATTTTTTGTAACAATGATCTCTTTTTTTGTTCAGATGACAATTGAGGTTTCAGAAAATGGCTGTATAGCCATAAAGCAAAAATGCCTACGCTAAGAATAAACAATACCAGGAAGGGAGAAATCCTTCCATAAATATTTCCCCATTCAAAAGCAGGGTGCCATTCGTTCATCGTGCGCCACATTGCGGCATATTTACTAAAACTGATTATAAAAATATGAGTCAGGTTTGTCAGATGGAAAGGATTAAAAATAATCATAGCTAAAAAAGCAACTATGCCTGCTGCTATGATATGATAGACACCTTTTAAACCTATAGAAACAAATTCTTTTTTAGAGTTTTTCGTCAGACAGCCGTGACACTCGCATCAAGTATATCGGTGTTTTAGGGGACTGTCAACGTGGTCATATGGCGCGCGGTCATTAGAGATGTCTTGCTGGGCATAATAAATCGCAGCACGCAATAATTGCCATTGACTTTCAGCCATACCGCGGCAATAATTCATATTGAATAAACGTTGGGGGCAAGAGAATGAGACGGTTCTTATCTGCTGGCAAGTTGTGCGGGATTTTGCTGCTGGTCGTCGCGGGAGCATTATCGGCCTGTAGTGCCTCGCTGGCGCAAAACGGACCGGTTACGTCGATTCCGTGGAACGGCAAGCCGACTCTGGCAATAAACGGAAAAGCCGAGTTCCCGTGGTTTCTTTTTGAGCAGCAGGTTTGTCAAAGAGACGCCCAGGTATTCGGCAATGGCGGAACAAAGTTTTACTCGTTTATAGATTTGAACGGCTTTATCGACCTCGGCTGGACGGGCGATTACACGTCGGATTTCACGCAAATAGATACGGACCTGGCATACGAAGCGGCACACAACCCGAACGGGTATCTACTGCCGCGAATTCATTGTTGGGCGCCGCAATGGTGGGTAAGCAAGTATCCCAACCAATGCGTCAGCTACTGCATAACCCCCTCCTCACTGGTTTGGCAGCCGGGCGCCGGGAACTGGCATGAGTCTTTCGCATCCACCGTGTGGCTTCAGGAGGCTGGAGAAGCCATGACGCGAATGGTCGATCACATACTTGCCGGCCCATACGCCAATCGTGTTATGGGCATCCACGTGGCGGCCGGGTCATTCGGTGAGTGGCACCCCTATGATTCAACGTATTTGCCCGCGACAAGCGAGCCGATGCGGCAGTACTTTATCAGCT
>CAWEFA010000153.1:0-9097 GCA_963808135.1 uncultured Bacteroidota bacterium | reverse complement strand
TTTTCCAACGCCCGTTGACCCAAGAAAAATAAATGAGCCAATCGGCCTTTTGGCATCCTGGAGACCAGCCCTGCTGCGCCGGACGGCTTCAGCAATAGCGCTGATAGCATCATCCTGGCCAACTATTCGTTTATGAAGCTCATTTTCAAGGTTAAGCAATTTTTCTTTTTCGCTTTGCAGCATTCGGTTAACCGGGATGCCAGTCCAACGCGAAACAATTTCAGCAATATCTTCCGCATTTACTTCTTCTTTTATCAATGCCATATCGACCTGGCTTTTTTCGAGATCGGCCTTCAGTGATATGATATTTTGTTCAGCTTCTTTAATTTTGCCGTACCTGAGTTCAGCAACTTTTCCATAATCGCCTTGTCTTTCTGCTTGGTCAGCCTCAAATTTGTAATTTTCTATATTTTGTTTGTTTTTTTGTATTTTGTCAATAATATCCTTTTCTGCCAACCATTTGGAGCGTAATTTTTTCCTTTCTTCGTTTAAATTTGCAATTTCTGCAGAAAGGGCATTCAGTTTTTCTTTATCATTTTCTCGTTTTATAGCTTCACGTTCAATTTCGAGTTGTTTAATCTTCCTTTCCAATATCATCGATTTCAGTGGGGACTGAGTTCATTTCGAGCCTTAGCTTTGAAGCTGCTTCATCTATCAGGTCGATTGCTTTATCGGGCAAAAAACGATTGGTGATATAACGCTGGGATAATTCAACAGCGGCGATTATGGCTTCATCTTTAATCCTAACCTTATGGTGATTTTCATAACGTTCCTTTAAGCCGCGAAGTATAGATATGGCGCTAAGTTTATCAGGCTCATCGACCATTACAACCTGGAAACGGCGCTCAAGGGCTTTGTCTTTTTCAAAATATTTTTGGTATTCATTCAGTGTAGTTGCACCGATAGCCCTCAGGTCGCCGCGCGCCAAAGCAGGTTTTAAAATGTTGGCTGCATCCATAGCGCCTTCGCTTTTGCCAGCCCCAACAAGTGTATGGATTTCGTCAATAAACAAAACAATTTCACCATTTGAACCTATTACTTCATTTATAACAGCTTTTAACCTTTCCTCGAATTCGCCTTTGTACTTTGCCCCTGCGATTAATGCGCCCATATCGAGCGAAAATATTTGTTTCGATTTTAAGTTTTCAGGCACATCGCCTGCAACAATCCTGTGTGCCAATCCTTCGGCAATGGCTGTTTTACCTACGCCTGCTTCTCCAATGAGCACCGGGTTGTTTTTTGTCCTGCGCGACAGAATTTGCAATATGCGCCTGATTTCGTCGTCGCGGCCGATAACCGGATCGAGTTTGCCCTGACGGGCGCGCTCATTAAGATTGATCGCATATCGGTTTAGCGCATCGTATGTGTCATCGGCGCTTTGCGAACTAATTGTCGATCCTTTCCGCAATTCTTTAATTGCCGCTTCAAGGTCATGTTCATTAAGCCCTGAATCTTTCATCATTTGCGATGTCCGGTCTTTAACCGACAGCAACCCCAATAATATGATTTCGACAGGCACATATTGGTCGCCCATATTATTAGAAATTTCAACAGACTTTTGGAGCGCTTTTGTTGCTTCGGATGTAAGATATTGTTCTCCGCCTGTTACTTTCGGATAGCTTTCAATGATTTTATCTAAAGCCTGGGAAAAGACAGGTATATTAACCGAACATTTTTTTAACAAGTGATGCGTTACGCTTTCAGCCTGGTGCAACAATCCTTTCATCAAATGCACTGTATCCACAGCCTGCTGGTGCGATCCTTCTGCAATAAGAAAAGCTTGCTGTACGGCTTCCTGCGCCTTTATTGTAAAATTATTGAGGTTCATAATTAATTTGCTTTAAATTCTGAAGTTCTAAAATTCTGAAAATCTGAAGTTCTGAAATTGAATAGTTCAGATATAAAAGATTTTAAAATTTACAACTTATGATTTTTTAATCAAAAGATTTGCCAAACAATTTTATAGAAAAAATAATAACATATTTGGCAGGTATTTTATTTCAAAGTGCCAGATTTTCAGTAAAATTATTTGGTTAACTAAGAAAATGTCAGGCAATAATAAAAATAAATCTTTTGATTAAACAACAGATTTTCTCCAGTTGCCATACCTAAGGTACAAACCCGATATTAATCCCATAGCAAGGCCGTAAAGTATTTCTGCCGTCCATACCTGTGAAATAGTTGCTTTTGCCAAATATACAAGCACGTAAGTCCATAAAACATATAAACAAATAACAACAAATTCTGTAAGAAGGGTTATTAAAGTTTTACCCGCCCCGGAAACAACGTTAAATAATATTACTGAAATGGTAACAAGTATGGAACTTATACTAACAACTTTTAATACCGGATAACAAGCCTGAATAATAATTATATCATTTGTGTAAATTCTTAAAATAAAATGTGAAAAAATATCGGTAAGCAATACGAGGATTGTAACTGTTATCAGGCTCAACCCCATTATTTTTTTTTAAAAGCGGCATTATTTCATTAATTGAAGAGCAGCCGATTTTATAGCTAACCAGCGTATTTGTTGCTGAAGCATAACCCCACAAAGGCAACAGTACAATCATATAATATGTGCGGATAATATTGGAAACAGCCAATTGTAATTCGCCCATTTTTTCGACGAGCAGGAAAAAAACAAACCATCCGCCGAATGAAACCGAAAATTGCAGCATTACTGGGCTTGCAACTTTGAAGATTCGTTTTAAAAGAGAAAAGCTGAATTTTGAATTATGCACCCGTCTGAATTCATTTATGTCTTTTCTTATAAAGGTATATGAAACCAAAAATATTGTGCCTGTAATTTCAGCTATCACCGAAGATAATCCTGCCCCTGCTACACCCATTTTAGGAAAACCGAAATGGCCAAAAATCAGGGAAAAATCGAGAAAAATATTTACTGAAGCAATGATTGAACTGCTAAAGCCAATAATCCTCGTTCTTTGGATGCCAATATAAAATGCCCTGAAAAGAATATTTGTAAAAGCGAATACTATCCCACAAATGCGGTACGACATAAAGGATTTTACCGCAGCAATCAGGTCAGGCGATTTAAGTATGCTGCCAAGAAAAACTCCTCCATATATCCTAACAATGAAGAAAATTACAAATGCCATTGACAAGAGAAACATTGCTGCATGAAGCATGGTGCGGCCAATTTCTTTAATATCATTTTCGCCATATCTTCGGGCAACTATAATTTGGGCGCCAATGCCAAACCCAAAACCAATCATAACCAAGGCAAGATAAAATATACCTCCAATGGCCACAGCGCCTAAAGCTAAAGGGCCAACCCTGCCTAAAAAAGCGGTGTTTACAATTGTTGTAAGGTTTTCAATCGCGCTTGCTGCAATTATCGGAAGGCTTAATTGAAATATTTCCTTATAGGTAATATTTGTACCTGGTGCATAACTTTTCATTTTTTATTTCCCCGTCAAGCAGATCAATATTCAAATTCTGGAAATGCTGATAATTCCAACGATGAACCCAATATAAAAACAGCCTTATTGTTTCATAACCCACAATTCCGGCAATAATAAACTTTTAAGGTAAAGACATTCCAATTAATATTCTGATGTATTTATTGTCAAAACTGTCATCGAAGTTGTGCAAATCAGTCAAACCCAACTTAAATTCAGGTTTAATAATCAACAGGTAATTATTTATTGGCATTGAAATTCCAAAACCGAATGGAATACCGAAGTTTATATTTACCAGACCGGCATTTTCATCAATATTGAATTCGTAGTAATGAAGCTGGTTATTTTCATCAGGATAGTAGACCTGCTTTAGCCCGGTGCGTTTTGAGCTTATATTAAAATCGGCAAATATTCCGGCTTCAATAAAAAGTTTTATATTTTTTTTAATATTGAAATTATATCTTGCACTTAAAGGAAAAGAAATATTATTGAGGTGATAAGATAAATTCTCATCCCACGCATACGTTCCCACATTTTCGGACTTTTTGAACTGGTTTGTCCTGTTATACTCAAGACCTATCGAAAGTTCGGTTTTTTTAAAGAGCTTGCAGCAATTATAAACTCCAAATCCGAATCCATATCTGCTTTCCGAATTGCTGTTTACAAATTCGGTTTTATTTATTGAGAAACAGAATTCATTTCTTACCGAATCGAAAACACTTTGCGCTGAAACAGTGCATGAAGCAAATAGTAAAACAATAATGATTTTAAGCGCTGGCTTCATTATTTTCTTTGGTTCATTATCAACATCGTAATTTTTGATTGGCATAAATTTGAAAAGAAAAATTGCAAACCATGCTATCAATAATACATTCAATACAAAAGTGACAATTTTGAACCAAATATCGCAATAAATAATTATTTTATTTTGCCTGAAAGTTCAAATGTTTTTGTAAAAAGCCAAGTTTGTAAAAGTCGAATAAAATCAAATTGGCAATCCCATTTGCGAGAAGGAATTTTATTAAAGGCTTGAGTAAAGCGAAAATCAAGGCAATAAGCCACAATAAATGTTTTTTTTGTAATTTAAAGTAAACTTTTAAAATTTTCACTTCATTAATAAAAGCAGGATCGCAATTTAAAAGCTGCAAAATATTTACCAGATTTTTCAGGCCAAGCTCTGTTTTGTTCAAATATTCCCGGTTACATTCTAAATTGCCGTTAAGGACAGGGTTATCGATATGTTTGATAATAATTTTATTTTTCAGTAACTGAAACCCGAACAAGGTATCCTCATGTCCGTAATAAACAAGTTCCTCGTTAAACTTAATATTCTCCAGCACTTTCCTGTCAACGACAAAATTATTTGTCATGAATGATTTGTACGGGTTAATTTGCCTGGTTTTAAAAGGTTTGCTTTCTGTAAAACGTCCATATTTCCAACGTAAGTGCAAACTTCCTGGCGGCTTTGTTTCATTATAAATGCGGCCTCCACATATTACCTGGCAATAGTTGTTTACAATAGCTTCAGAATATTTTAACAAGAAGTTATCTGAAATTAATTTCGAATCGCAATCCAAAAACAGGAGGTAATCATATTTCGCATAGTTAAGAAACAAGTTTCTGATTTTTGCCCTTCCTATATTTTTTTGCAGGACGATATATCTCGAAAATTTATTACATGTTTCGTTATTTTTTTCTTCAAACTGTTTATCGGAACAATCGTCTATGCAAATAATTTCACAAGGTTTATCTATCTTTAGTAGCTGGGCATGCAATTTTTCTATCAGATCAATTACATTAAAATTATATATAGGGATGCAAATCGACAGCATAAATTCAGATATGCTGGCAAAAATAAGCTTTTAAATAATATCTTGGAATATGCTACAATCTCTTGATTTGAAAACATGAATTTAATAATTGGTTTGATTCCGCGTGCAAAATTATTTAACACATTTTTCAATTATCTATAGCCAATTGCAAAAGTTCAATTATTTATTGAACAAAAAAATTATTATTTTCGCATAAAACAAGTAAAAATGGCTGAAACAATAATAAAAACCGATTTTCATTTTGAAGGTCAAATAAGCAAATATACCGGCAAGGTTCGCGACGTTTATAATATTAACGGGCAATACATTGTAATGATAGCGACCGACCGCATTTCGGCATTCGATGTTGTGTTGCCGAAAGGTATTCCTTATAAGGGACAAGTGTTAAACCAGATTGCAGTAAAATTTCTCGATGCTACATCCGATATAGTTCCGAACTGGAAAATCAGCTCGCCCGATCCTATGGTTACAATTGGCCATTATGCCGAACCAATAAAAGTTGAAATGGTTATCAGGGCATATCTTACCGGACATGCCTGGCGGGAATATAAATCAGGGAAGCGGATGCTTTGCGGAGTTCCTTTGGCCGAAGGCATGAAAGAAAACCAAAAGTTCCCAAAACCAATTATTACTCCTACAACCAAAGCTATTGAAGGACATGACGAGGATATAACGAAGGAAGAAATTATTTCAAGCGGTATAGTTTCGGAATCCGATTACAATCAAATAGAAAATTATACATATAAAGTTTTTGATCGCGGTACACAGATAGCCGCCCAAATGGGACTAATATTGGTCGATACAAAATATGAGTTTGGTAAAAAGGACGACAAAATATTTCTCATCGATGAAATTCATACCCCCGATTCATCGAGGTACTTTTATGCCCAGGGCTATGAAGAGAGGCTAAAAAAAGGCGAAGAACAAAAGCAACTTTCGAAAGAATTCGTTAGGCAATGGCTTATAAACAATAACTTCCAGGGAAGGGAAGGTCAAAGTGTTCCGGAAATGCCGGAAAATTTTATAATGCAGATATTGGAACGATATATTGAACTATATGAAAACATAACAGGCGAAAAATTCAGGAAAGCCGAAGGAACAAATATTACAGCAAGGATTGAAATAAATGTTAAGGAAGCATTAAAAAAATTGTAAGCGCTTTATCTAAAACAAAATAAATTTTATTTTGAAGAAATCAACATAAGAAATTCATAGTTACTTTGTAAGAATTTTAAAGCAAGTACTAAAAAGAATCTTGAAATAATTTTTTAGTGTTGGATTATTAACAAAAACCAAGTTTAAACTAATCTTTTGAGGCATTATAACTTTTGCATAATATTCATCAGGATTTGCTTTATTTGCCAATAATTCATTTTCATTAATAAATTCAATAGATGCCACATCTGTTATGCCAGGCTTAATATTTAAAATTCTTTTTTGCTCATTTGAATATAAGCTTACAAATTCCCTGACTTCTGGCCTCGGGCCTACAAGGCTCATTTCTCCTTTAAAAACATTAAAAAATTGAGGGATTCTCGTCAAGCTTATATCTTCTTAAATAAATACCAGTTTTAGTTATCCTGGAATCGTTATTGCCTATTGTTAACAATCCCTTCTTGTCGGCGTTAACATGCATGGTTCGAAATTTAATCAGGTTAAAATCTTTATTGTTTTTCCCCACCCGTTGTTGAATATAAAAAATATCTCCTTTACTTTCAATTTTAATTAAAAGGGCAATTAAAAGAAGAATAGGAGAAAGCAGGACTATTGCAAAAAAAGAAAATAAAATGTCGAAAATTCTAATCATAATTCTAAAACTTCATTAACGGAATCAACAAGCGCCTTAATTACAATGTCTAATTGTTCATTTGTAAGGTCATAATAAACGGGAAGTGAAATTTCACGGGCATAGTTATCGTATGCAACAGGATAATCTGCTATTTTATAACCTAAATTTTTATAAGCAGTTAGAATTGGCAATGGTTTGAAGTGAACATTTACAGAAACATCTTTTTCAAATATTTTCTGAATTATTTTGTCTCTCTGTTTTTCTGATATGTTTTTAATTCGAAGCAAATAAACATGAAACGAAGAAACCTTTTCTTTAGTAATATAAACTGGCAGATTTGCCCAATTATAACCTGATAGTTTTGAAAAATAATATTCAAATATTTCTTTACGCCTGACCAATGTGTCATTATTATATCTCGATAACTCCACAAGACCTATTGCAGCCAATACATCAGGCATATTCATTTTATATCCGGCTTCAAGAACATCATATTGCCAGGAACCCTTTTGGGTTTTTGCTAACGCATCTTTTGATTGGCCGTGTAATGAATATATACAAAGATATTTGTAAACTTCTTCGTTATTAAAGGGCCCTGGTAAGTTCAGCGCTATTGCCCCACCTTCGGCAGTAGTAAGGTTTTTAACAGCGTGAAAAGAAAAAACTGATACATCGGAAATACTTCCAATTTTTTCCCCTTTATAACTGGCCCCTAAGGAATGAGCGGCATCAGCTAAAATTAAGATTCTATTTAGTTTTTTTTGAACTTCATTTTTAGGTTTAAAGAGCTTTTTAACTTCAATTGAGTTTATTAATGTATATATTTCATCATAATCGCAAGGGAAACCTCCCAAATCAACTGGTATGACAACTTTTGTTTTGTTTGTTATGGCCAGCGAAATTTTTTCGACCGAAATATTAAAATCATTCTTATTTATATCCACCAGCACTGGTGTAGCCCCACAATGCAACACAATATTTGCGGTAGCGCAATAGGTGTATGCAGGAACAATTACTTCATCGCCCGGTCCAATCCCAAACCAACGAAGCATTAATTCCAGTCCGGATGTAGCTGAATTAACACATAAAGTTGCTTTGCTCCCGCAATATTCGGTTAATTTTTTTTCAAAGATTTTAGTTTTCGGGCCGGTTGTAATCCATCCCGATTTTAAAGTATCAACTACCTCGTTAATTATTTTTTCATCAATGCGGGGAGGGGAAAATGGTATCATATTATCTGGTTATATCAACATTTAATTTCTTTTTCTTAAATATAACGAATTTTAATACTCCCATTAAATAGCCCCATCCGTAACTAAAATGAATTGAAAGGAATATTATAGGCAGTATAAAAAATATCCTATAACTTTTTTCAATTTTAGCCAATTTGAAACTAAAAAACAAGTTCAAAATTATGTAAAAACTTAATACAAATAAACTAATAAGTAAAAGAGAAACATTTATTAAGAACTGGATAGGCAAGGAAAATATGAATAGCACAAAAATTAAAGGAATAAATTGCCGGATACTTGTTGGATGTCCAATTTTTTTTACCACCAAAGGTTTAAATAATCCGTACTGGTAAAACATTTTATTCATTTTACCGATTGATGGACGGGAAAAATATTCGATTTTCACATCGGGTAACAGATAAATTTTACCTCCATTTTTAATTAAGCGAGCATTAAATTCATCATCCTGCTTCTGATTAAGTCTTCATCAAAATACCCGATTTTCTCAAATATTTCTCTTTTATAACAACCAAAAGGAACTGTGTCAACAACAGTTATTGAGTCATTTTTAAGACGATATTGCGCATCCCCAATTCCAAAAATACTGGAGGTGGCTAAAGCAATAGATAAAGGAATAAGCTTATTACTACTTGGTTTGGTGATCCAAACACCTCCGACATTATCTGCTTTTAATTCATCAATATATTTTACAAGCTGTGATATGTAATTAAATGGGTACCTGCAATGCGCATCCATTCTTATAATGATTTCACCTTTAGCATTTTTTATACCAATATTCAATGCAAATGGAACAGTATG
>CAWEFA010000152.1:0-15441 GCA_963808135.1 uncultured Bacteroidota bacterium | reverse complement strand
ATGTATTGCTAGAATACCACGACGCCCGGCATCATTGCTCCGCCTTTACATTAGGAATAAACAGGGAACTTTTCAGATCATCCGATGATGGCGAACCACAGGGTACTGCCGGTAAACCAATTCTCGGACAAATCCATGCCTTCGGGCTTACAAATATCTTAATAGTCGTTGTCAGGTACTTCGGAGGAAAACTTCTGGGCACAAGCGGCCTTATTAATGCATACAGGAATGCAGCAGCCAATTCCCTTCAAAACGCAACGATAATTGAGAAAACAATAAATAAAAACATTAAAATAACATTTGATTATAAAGCAATGAACAATGTTATGAACCTGCTTAAAGAAGAAAGTGTTGAACAAACAAACCAGAATATTGATAATAATTGTGAAATGATAATATCCGTGAGGCTTTCGAGAATTGATAAAATAATTAATACCTTGAAAGAAATAGAAACTGTAAAAATCAGTCTGTTAAATTCTGCCTCATCTGAGAATTTCTGAGAGCTTTAAACATTGATACAACTTAAATAAAATTGAAATAAATAAATATTTTAATCTAAGCAAACTATGGCCTGCTGGCTATCTTTGCGAGATTTTTAATCATATCATCTATTGAACCGGAATTTCTTAAGACATTTTTAAAAATTTTTAAAGCAAGGTTTAAGTTCTTTAAGGCATTTGCTGAAACCGGCTCATTGAATTCCCATTCATATCCTTTAATATGGATCAAAAATACTGCCGGGGAGTTTTTGAATAATTCATGTGAAAGCAAAAGAATAACTTCGGGTTTTACAGAATGTGTCATTAAATCATAAGACTTGGCAGGTATAACTTGTGTAATAGAAAAATGTTCTATGTTTTCTTTTGAGGAATCGACAAATACAACAATTTTATAATTTGAGATAACCGTAGCATCCTCAATATTTAATTGGTAATTGGATTCAGTATCAATATTCATGTGCGTTTCCTTAATAAAATTTTCAATCATCGAAATAAATCTAATGCCAAGACTATCGTCCTGCCTACCGGGATTACCTATGCCATAAACAAGAATATCGCCCATGATAACAAAAAATATGCTTTTTGAATACAATATTATATGGTACAAAAATATCAATTAAAGAATTTTATTAAACAATGAAAAACTTTTAACTTGAAAAAATTAAAAATTCTAACTAAAGTTTAATAGTATTTTTCAATAACACGTTCACATTATTTAATTAACGTGAGTTCGATATAACATATGTGTAAATTTCATATAATCAAGAACAAAGCAAGTCCCCCTTTGAAAAGGGGGCAGGGGGATTGATATTTTTTGGCAATTTAGCAAATAAGAATCCAATCCCCCTACCCCCTTCGCCAAGGGGGAATAACGCAACAGACATATTTTAAATATCTTATACATCGAACTCGCGTTAATTAGGTCGGAGTATTTTGTATTTATGCAACAAGCAGATACTTTTTGTATTTAAGAAAGACAACTAATAGATAAATAAGGAAGACGTACCCGAATCTTTCGCCAAAATATTTCATGAAACTTCTATTCATAAAAAAAGAATTAAAACATGGTTTTTTATTTTTTTTTATATTTGTACGCCAAATAAAAAAGATTATTTGATGTATAATATTCATGGTCAAGAAATTGCGAATGTTTTAAGCAATTTTTATCTATATTTTTTAAAACACATTTTATTTAATCTTTCACATTTAATTAAATAATCAATGAAAATTTTAGTTTGTATCAGTGATGTACCCGACACAACAACGAAAGTAAAATTTGTCGATAATAAAAAACTCGATACCACAGGTATTCAATGGGTAATTAATCCGTGGGATGAATTATCGCTCACCAGGGCGCTTGAGTTAAAAGATAACGCAGCCAATGGAATACAAACGGTTACGGTTGCCCATGTTGGCTTGGCAGGATCCGAAGCTACCATCCGAAAAGCATTGGCAATAGGCGCCGATGATGGTATCAGGATAAATACCGAACCTCGCGATGCTTATTATGTGGCAGGCCAACTGGCTGAAGTTTTAAAAACTGAAAAATTCGATATTATTCTTTGCGGCATTGAATCGTGCGATTACAACAATTCAAGCGTAGGCGGAATGATTGCCGAATTTCTTGGAATTCCTTCAGTATCGGCAGTCTCGCAATTGGCAATTGAAAATGGCCAGGTTACAATTACCCGTGAAATTGATGGAGGCAAAGAAGTAGTGAGTGTTCCAACACCTTTTGTGGCCATTGTCCAAAAAGGAATTGCCAAAGAACCGCGTATTGCAGCAATGCGTGGGATAATGACGGCGCGTACCAAACCGATAAAAGTGTCTGAACCGGTTGCAATTGAACCATTAACCGAGATCACAAATTACGAAATGCCTAAAGCAAAATCGGCTTGCAAGTTTATAGGGCCCGACAATCTTAAACAGCTTGTCGAACTTTTGCAAAACGAGGCAAAAGTTATTTAACCAATAAATCAACAGAAAAATAAATTAAAAAATATAAATATGTCAGTTTTAGTTTTTACAGAGAATTGGGATGGCAAATTTAAAAAGCTTTCCTTCGAGCTTGTTTCCTACGCAAACAAAGTAGCTGAAATGTTGAATACGGCAGTAACAGTTGTTTCAATCGGCAATGTAAATAATGATGAGCTTAAAACATTAGGGAACTATGGCGCCGCTAAAATAATTAATGTTAAAAAAGAAGAATTAAAAACCCTCGACAACCAAATTTATGCGGCAGTTGTAGAAAAAGTTGCTTTAAAAGAAGGTGCAAAAGTTATAATTTTATCAAATAACAATACAGGTAAAGGCATAGCACCAAGGCTTTCAGTAAAATTAAAAGCAGGCATCGGCTCCGGCGTGGTTAAAACTCCTATAAGTACCGAGCCTTTTGTGGTTGTTAAAAAAGCATTTTCGGGAAAAGCATTTGCTAATGTTACAATCAAATCGAATATTAAAATTTTAACCCTTACCCAAAATTCTTACGGATTATTTGAAACCAATAAAAATGCAGTCATTGAAGATTTTATTCCTGATATTGATTTATCGCAAATTAAAACAAAAGTTCAGGATGTTCAAAAACAAACAGGTAAAATAATTTTAACCGATGCCGATATTGTTGTTAGCGGCGGCAGGGGAATGAAATCGCCTGAAAACTGGGGGCCGATTGAAGAACTGGCAGGTATATTGGGCGCTGCAACAGCCTGTTCACGACCAGTAGCAGATGAAGGCTGGAGACCGCCTGAAGAACATACAGGACAAACCGGTAAAATAATTGCACCAAATTTATATATAGCTGCAGGTATTTCCGGCGCTATCCAACATTTGGCAGGCATCAGTTCATCAAAATATATTGTTGCCATAAATACCGATAAAGATGCCCCAATATTTGAAGCGACCGATTATGGCGTAATTGGCGATGCCTTGAAGTTCCTTCCCGAACTTACAAAGACTATAAAAGAAATGAGGGGTTGATTTTTTTACAAGCTTCATTTTATTAGATACATGCTAATCATTAAAATCAACAGATTGAAAAATATTTTATTGATTGGGTAGGGTTTAAAGCATTTAATAGTTTAACAAAATTAGTATGATTAAACAAATAATTTTCCTGGCAATAATCATTGCAGCGATTGTATTTTTCTATAAAAGTATAAAATTCATAACGCGCAATATAAAACTCGGAAGGGATATTAAAATTAACGACTTTCGGGCTGAACGGTGGCTGACAATGTTTAAAGTTGCCATTGGCCAATCAAAAATGGTTTCACGTCCGATAGCGGGGATATTGCACATTTTTGTTTATGTCGGTTTTATTATTGTCAATTTCGAAATGATGGAAATCCTTATCGACGGCACATTTGGAACCCACCGTTTCTTTTCATTCATTGGAAGTTATTATAATTTACTTATTTCTTCGTTTGAGATATTTGCATTTTCAGTAACATTTGCTTGTGCAATCTTTCTTATCCGTAGAAATATTTTAAGGGTTAAACGTTTCTGGAATAAAGAAATGACGCTATGGCCAAGATCAGACGCCAACATTATCCTAATTACAGAAATTTTACTTATGAGCGCCATCCTGACAATGAATGCCACAGATTCAATTTTACAAACATTGCCGGGCGAGCATTATGTTAAAGTTGGAAGCTTTGCCCTTAGCTCATTTGTTCAACCGCTTTTTACAGGGCTTTCATACAGCAGCTTGGTTTTAATAGAAAGATTTTGCTGGTGGTTTCACATTGTTGGCGTTTTGATATTTTTAAATTATATACCTTATTCTAAGCATTTCCATGTATTTCTTTCATTCCCGAATGTTTATTATTCTAAGCTAAACCCAAAGGCAGAAATTGCAAATATGCCTTCGGTAACGAAAGAGGTTAAAATAATGCTCAACCAGGAAGTACCGGCCACAATGGAAGCAACAAATGCCGAAGTTTTTCCTTTTGGGGCTAAAAACCTGAAAGACCTTACCTGGAAGAACCTCATGGATGCCTATACCTGTACGGAATGTGGAAGATGTACATCGCGTTGTCCGGCAAATATAACCGGGAAAAAATTGTCGCCTCGAAAAGTTTTAATGGATGTTCGCGACCATCTCGAAATAACCGGCAGGGATATTGATAAAAAGAGTAAAGACCTGGATGGCGGAAAATCGTTGTTCGATTATATAACTCCCGAGGAATTGTGGGCTTGCACAACTTGCAATGCTTGCACTCAGGAATGTCCGGTAAATATCGACCATGTTTCAATAATTGTTGAAATGAGGCGATATTCTGTAATGGAAAAGGCTGCTGCGCCGGGTGAAATAAATACAACATTTTCAAATATCGAGAATAACGGGGCGCCATGGAAATTTTCACCAGAGGACAGGCTGCTTTGGACAAAAGACCTCGAAATTAAATCGGGCATTCCTGTAATGGCTGAACTTTCTGCAAAAGGCGAAAAGCCGGAATATCTTTTTTGGGTAGGCTGTTCAGGGGCTTTTGACGACAGGTATAAAAAAGTTGCCCGTGCATTTACTAAAATATTATCGCATCTAAACGTAAGCTTTGCAATATTAGGAAAAGAAGAAATCATGCACCGGTGATCCTGCAAGGCGTGCCGGGAACGAAATGCTTTTTCAAATGCAGGCTTTTCGAAATATCGAGATATTCAAGTCTTACGATGTGAAAAAAATTATTACCATCTGTCCTCATTGCTACAATATTTTCAAAAACGAATACCCTGAACTTGGCGGAAACTATGAAGTAATTAATTATACCAAGTTTCTTGATAAATGTATTGAAGAAGGTAAATTAAATATCGGTTCATCCAATTTGCAGAATAGCAGGATTACTTATCACGACCCTTGTTATCTTGGCAGGGGAAACGATATTTACCAGCAGCCGAGAAATGTTTTAAGTTCTTTAACCGGTAACCTGGTTGAAATGTCGCGGAACAAAGAATCAGCTTTATGTTGCGGAGGCGGAGGCGCCCAGATGTTTAAAGAAGCAGAAAAGGGAAATAAGGAAATATTCATTGAAAGAGCCGAGGATGCGTTGAAAACAAATGCCAACATAATAGCTACTGCTTGTCCGTTTTGCATGACAATGATTACAGATGGCCTAAAATATAAGCAAAAAGAGGATGATGTAAAGAATTTTGATATAGCTGAGTTGATTGTTCAGGCGCTTGGATTATAACAGGAAAAGAGGTCATTAATAGTCAATATTATCAACAAAGACAATAAATATATATCGAACATAATTAACAAATATAAAAAATGGAAAACAGAAAATTATTAAAAAGCGGTGAATTCCTGGTAGCTGAAATTGATTCAAAAGATGTTTTTATACCTGAAGAATTCAACGAAGAACAAAAAATGATTGCAAAATCCTGTCGGGATTTCATTCAATCCGAAGTATATTCGAATATAGCCAAGATTGATATTCCTGACCGGGATTACATGAAAGGCCTGTTAAAAAAAGCTGGCGAACTGGGCTTGTTAGGAATATCAATTCCTGAAGAATATGGAGGCTTTGGACAGTCGTTTGTTACCCAAATGCTCACAGCTGAGGTTATTGGTGCAGGTTATTCTTTTTCCGTTGCATACATGGCACATTGCGGCATTGGCACATTGCCAATTATGTATTATGGAAATGAAGAACAAAGACAAAAATATGTTACTAAACTGGCATCGGGCGAATTTGTTGGCGCATATTGTTTAACCGAACCTGGCGCAGGCAGCGATGCCAATTCAGGGAAAACGAATGCCAAGCTTTCCGCAGATGGCAAATATTATATCCTGAACGGACAAAAAATGTGGATCACAAACGCCGGTTTTGCCGATGTTCAGACTGTTTTTGCCAAAATTGACAACGATAGGGTTTTAAGTTCCTTTATTGTTGAAAGAAATTATCCGGGCATTGTTGTAAATCCTGACGAACATAAAATGGGCATTAAAGGCTCATCTACCGCACAGATTTTTTACAACGATGTAAAAGTTCCGGTTGAAAATATTTTAGGCTCAAGGGGCGAAGGTTTCAGGATTGCACTCAGCATTTTGCACATGGGCAGGATGAAACTGGGCGCAAATGTTCTTGGCGCTGCAAAAAAAGCCATTGACAATTCGGTTAAATATGCCAATGAAAGAAAACAATTCGGCGCTTTAATTTCAACTTTTGGTTCCATTAAACATAAACTGGCCGAACAGGTAATTAAAACCTTTGTTGCAGAATCCGCTACATACCGGGTTAGTAAAGATATTGACGATTTAATAGCCCAATATAAAGTCGACGGTTGCGATAAAGGAAAAGCTTCTATCGATGGAATCAGCCATTATGCTGTTGAAGATGCAATATTAAAAGTGTATTGTTCAGAAGTTCTTGACTACGTTGTTGATGAAGCTGTCCAGATTCATGGCGGTATGGGTTACTCTGCCGAAATGGACGTTGAAAAAGGATACCGCGATTCCCGGATTAACAGGATTTTCGAAGGAACTAATGAAATCAACCGTTTGCTTATTAGCGATACTGCAATGAAAAGGGCAATGAAAGGCGATTTTGATCTTTTTGGCGAAGCTGAAAAACTTTATACCAATATCGATAAATTAACAAATGGTAAAATTGAAGGCGAAAGCTATTTCCGAGAAAAATTAAGATATACAAAAAATTTCAAGAAGGTTGTTTTGCTAATTACCCATGCTGTTGCCAAACATTTTGATAAAAAATTAGTCCAGGAGCAAGAGGTTTTAAATAATTTATCAGAAATGATAATGGAAACTTATGTTTCAGAATCTGCTGCTTTAAGGGTTGAAAAAATTGAAAGTTTGAAGGGTTCATCTGCAAGTGCTTTATATAAGGACATTCTCGATGTTTATATTTACGATGCAGCCGAAAAAATAAAAAAATCAGCTTACGATGCTGTTTATTCTTTTGCTTCCGGCGTTGAACCGGCTAAATTAATCAAAGCTATTGATACGCTCACATCGATTAGCGGGGTAAATGTGAAAGATGCCCGCAGAAGAATTGCCGACAAGCTTATCGAAGATAATATGTATAAGTTTTAAGGTACAAACCTCATTAACCTAAGAAACGGCCTTCTTTTCAGAAGGCCGTTTTCATTTAAATACTTTGAGCTTTTTATGATTTTATGAATGTTGCCATTTATCGATTTTTGCATTTTGTATCGTAAATTTCCGCAAATGTTATAAAACAGTTTTCCGATTCTTTATATAAGCAAAAGGAATATTTTACGCTCCAGTTTTGCCTTCTAATTTATTAAAAAGACCGTAGAAATTGCTCTTATCAATTTTTAAACAATTATGTATTATTTTATGTTAGATAAATATTAATCATCAAACCGCTTGTCAAAATATTTAAGTATTAGGCAACCCGAATTATAGCTTTACGTAAAAAAAGTAATTAATAAGTTAAATATATGATTTTTGGGATTTATCCAACTAACGGAAGCTACAAAGGAAAATAAAAAAATTATATCAATTATAATTCATAACAAAATGAAAGCGATTACAATTAAAAGAAATTTCGGGTTTTATTATTTTCAGATATTGAATTATTTACAGTTTGAAATATGAAAACAATCATTTAGAGATTTGTTATTTTATTAATTAAAATCATGTGTAAAAATTATAATAAATACCTAACTTCGATAAAATTGCCTTCAATGAGTGAAAAGTTTTTGTTTGTTAAACTTGCTTTTGCTATTGTGTTATCCTTCGTTTTATTGAATGTCTATGCACAAAATCCATTAAATGTCGAGTCGGTAAATTTATATAAGCACGGCACAAATTCTCATAACCTTGTAGGCCCAGTTGCCGGGGAAACCAAGGATTCGGTAACAACCGGATCGGTTATGAAATATTATATTCCCCCTGATACGAATGTAAATCCCGGTTATACCGGAATATTAACAGGAACGCTCAAATCATCTTTTAACTGGACAACATCAGCTGCAACCGGGAGCGCTTCCGGAACTATAAGCGGCGTTACCGGTTACCTGGCTTATCAAAATTATAAACAAATAACATGGTCGGGTATTGGGACGATCAATTTTAATGCCCAGGAAATTAGCGATTCCGGCTGCGCCAGCGGTACAACAACAACTGTGCCTGTTGTAATTATAGCTGTTCCGACTGTTGCGTATTCCAGAACAGATAGCGGCGTTTGCGTAACCCAGGCCGATGGCTCAGTAAATTTAAGCCTTACCGGCCTGCCAATAAACTGGACAAGCTCGGTTAGCGGTATAAGGCTTTTAAATGTGAATGTTACCATAACATGCACCAATGCCTTATTTGGAGGGCTGCATAGTTACAGTAATATTTCTGTTACTGAAACCGGCGCCGGGAAAGGGACTTTTAATTTGCCTGTGGTTTTAAATTATTATGGCTCGTACACGATTACTTTAACAGCCATTAACGACCGTATTTCAACAAAATCGGTGGTAAACGGCACAACCGGCGTTGCCAATGTTTATACTTTTTTAATTAATAAGACCCCTGTTACCGGGCCTGCATATCATGTACCTAACCAATAAATTATGAAATTTTATTTAAGTAATTATAATTAACCATTTTGTTTAACAATTAAATTTTAATGCCATGAGAACAAAAAATTTTCTAAAACTGATCGTAGCTGCAGCACTTTGCGCAGTTGTTTCTTCCGGTGCTTTTGCACAAGTAACTACATCCGGCGCTGCTTCCGTAAATAAGGGGACGCCGCATGCTTATACTCTCCCTTCAGCCGTTGTACCGAATGTTGTGGATTATGTAACAATTGGTAGTGTTATGCCATATAATGTTACTCCCGACCCGGTTATTGCCACAGTTGTCGCTTCGGGCGCACCGTTCTTACCGTCTTCTTTTAACTGGCGTTTAGGAACGACACCCCTGGGTACTTTGGATAGAGCAAATGGATCCACCGCTTTGTCTACTACGGATCTTCCTATTAGCGCTAATGACCCGAATGCACCATACGGTGGCACAATCTATACCTTAGATAACGCTATAACCGTTGCTTGGGGAGCTACTTTAGGTATTGATTCAATTAAAGTTAGTGAACACTCGCGTAACTCAGCAGGTATTCAGACTTGCGATGGCCAGGACTCAACTATTTATGTTTATGTAATGCCAAAGCCTACCGCAACTTTCATTGAAGCTGGTACTTTATCAGGTGTAACTAATATTGTTGGTACTGCTGGTGATGCAACTGTTGGAGGATGCGGTGTTGCTGGTACTACAATTCATTTTAATGTAACATTCACGGGAACTGAAAATTATACATTAACGTACCAATATGTTTATACCCCATTTGGAGGCGGTCCATCGACTGTAACACCTCCTGCCGTAACAGGAATTGGTGTAGATCATTTTTATTCTGCAACTCCTGCTTCACCTAATACAGAAGCGCTTACAAATGTATTTACATTTGCAATTCCTGCCGCAACATATGGTAAATATGTTTTCACTTTATTAGGTGTAACAGACCTTGTGTCTAGAAAATCATTATCGTTACCTAGCCAGGATCTGGGTATTCTTAATAATACAACTGGTGCTGCCGCTCCTACACTTACGCTTCTTTCGTTGCCAACGCCTACGACTGGTACTATCAAGCACGTAACCAACTTAAGCTGGTAACCTACTGTTATAAGGATATTGAAAGTATATCCATGGTATTAAAGTTTTCATACAGGGGCTTTGGCCCCTGTATTGAAAATTTAAGGTTTTTTGGCTATGTAGCATAATTGGCCGAAAAACATGATGCTTTATAAAGTTTAGCTTCATTTATTTGAGGGTATAATTTATAAAAGTTTATATCATGGTACGAGTGCAGAAATAGGAATAAGTGCATCGGGACAGAATATAAAATATTGTTCCCGGTTGGATTGTGAGCGCTTATTGGATTATTGGAATAAGTGGAATTGTATCTGCAAATTGAATTATAACAGAATATTTTGAAGAATCGTCTGTACATATTATTTACCATTCTTTGGTGTTTTGCCTTAAAGCAATATGCCCAGGATACTACTACTGTAGCCTGTACCGGGAGCTGGGTAAGATATGCCTATGCGCCCGGGGATACTTTGGGAAATTCGTATTTTGAATGGTTTATAAAAGGCGATTATATAAATAAGAGAATTCACCCGACTGGCGATACCATTGACATTCACTGGGGTTATACTTCTCAATCAGATAGTTTGGGCGCTTGCGAAATCTCAAATTTAGGATGTAGCAGCGATACTTTCTGGACAGTTATTAAAGTTACCAACGGGATGATAGTTGACCTTGGCCCTGACCAGGATCATTGTGTGGGAGAGCCTTACCAGTTTGATGCGGGAAGCAATTTTACATCATATAACTGGAATAATAACGACACAACTCAAACTATAAGCGGTATTGCAACAAAAACAGATACTTTCTCTGTAAAGGTACGCGACAAATTTGGCTGCCAGGATGTTGATACGGCAATATTAATTGTACATCCATTGCCGAATATAAGTATATTGGTTAATGATGCAGCGGGAATTGATTCAGTAGTTCTCTGCGGCAACGATCAATACCACCTCCAGGCAATTACCGGTGAGAACGACAGTCTTTATAATTGGAGCAACCATGATATTGGCCAGGACATTTATATCAGCACATTTCCGGGCAATTCTAAAATTGATTCTATGAATCTTTATGTTACGGTAACATCTGATTATAATTGTAAATCCACTGATTCAATAAAACTTATAAACTGCCAGTTACCTACCAATGATGGAATACCACATGCTTTTATACCTAATAGCAGTAATTGGAAAAATAAGACTTGGAATCTTGAGTTTTCGAGCTTAGTATATTTTAAAAATGTTATTGTTGATGTTTATGACAGGTGGGGCAGGCTGGTATTTCACACAGATAACGGAAGTTCTGTATTCTGGGATGGGAAATATAATGGAAGCCCGCTTCCTATGGATAACTATTTTTATATAATTAAAGTAAATAGTAGTTTAACACTGCATGGAAACGTAGCAATTTTAAGATAACAATTTGTAATGTTGTTATCTTAAATGAATTAATTAAGAAATAAAACAATAGTTTATTAATTTTAAATATAGTATTATGAAAATATCGAATTTAGTGAATTGTCGTGTTTTGGTGGCTATGATATTTAGAAATGTCACCAAAACACAAATTCATAAAATCTCCTAAAACAATTAATGAGATATTGATAAAAAGATGATTATAAATAATAATTTAATATTTATGAATTTTATTAAAAAGCATTTGAAACAATAAAATAAAATATGATTGATAATTTAAGCAATTAAAATATTAATTAAGTTTCTATTAAAAGAATTTTTTAAAATTTGTAATTCATAGATTTGTAATATATTTGTCATCATATAAAAGTGGGGGGATTAGTGCAAAGATTTGCAAAAATTATTATAAATGAATAAGTTAAGACACGCATTTTTAATTGTGATTTTGCTGGTTGTTGTTTTTAATTTATTTGGACAGCAAAAACCGGCATATGACCAGTACATGTTCAATACATTTTTAATTAACCCTGCTGCAGCCGGGAGTGAAGGATATACAGCATTTAATTTTACAGGGCACGAACAATGGTTAGGCCTTCCAAATGCACCGGCAACCAATTCGGTTAGCGTGCAGACAAGAATTTTAAAAAACAGTTTCATTGCCAAGGCCTTAAATTTGAGAAAAAAATTCAGCAAACGATCAAGCAGCGGAAGGGTTGGTGTTGGCGCATATGTTTATAACGATTCGAACGGGCCTATAAGCAATACGGGATTGCAATTAACATATGCTTACCATATTCCTTTAAGGCAAAACCAATTATCATTCGGATTATCAGCATCAACTTACCAATTCAAAATAAATAAAAGTAATTTAAACCTTAATGACCCTAGTGACCCCTTTGTTATTAAAAACTCATTAAGCAAATTTACTTTTGACGGTAATTTTGGCGTTCAGTATACAACTCCCCGTATTTATTCCGGCCTTTCGGTTTCCGATTTATTCCAATCGAACTTGAGTTTCGGGAATAATCCTTCACAGGATCTTCATTATATAAGGCAATATTCACTCATGGGCGGTTATAAAGTTGAGCTTACCAGGGATTTTATGTTAGAACCTTCAACTTTAATAAAATTTACGGAGAAAGGCGCTTTTCAAATGGATATTACCGCGAAAGTTAATTACCGGGAAGATTATTGGGCAGGGCTTACTTATAGGAATGGCGCATATGGTGGATCTGTAATATTTCTTGCCGGCGTTAGGGTAAATAAATATTATTTCGGTTATGCTTTTGAATATTCCCTCGCGCCAATAATGGCATATACTTTAGGTTCGCATGAATTAATGTTTTCAATTAAATTTGGCGAAACAGCAAGGCGTTATCGCTGGTTGAACCGGTATTAATTTTCATTGTTTTCAATTCAGATTTTTTTTTATTAAAAAAGCAGCATTCGGCAGAATGCTTTTTTTATTCCTGCTTTTTATCAAACTTTGTATTCAACTTCAATTTTATTATAAGGAATTGCCATTAACTAAAAATTTTTGTTAATATGAAGAGTTATAGAAAAGAATTATGGTTTGAAATACCTCAGCGCAGGGGTTTTGTGAATATTACCCGCCAGGTTGAGCAATGCCTGTTTGAAAGCGGCATAAAAGAAGGCCTCATTTTAATAAATGCAATGCATATAACTGCAAGCGTTTTTATCAATGATGACGAACCGGGTTTGCATCACGATTTCGAAATTTGGCTCGAAAAACTTGCCCCTGAAAAACCATATTCTCAATACAAGCATAATGGTTTTGAAGACAATGCCGATGCACACATAAAACGAACAATTATGGGCAGGGAAGCAGTTGTAGCCGTTACTGAAGGCAAACTCGATTTCGGCCCGTGGGAACAAATATTTTATGGCGAGTTTGATGGACGACGGAAAAAGCGGGTATTGGTTAAAATAATCGGAGAATAGAACTGAGTTGATTTATAATACCGAACCGCTAACATGATAATCAAAACAATTCGCTTCGCTTTTGTTTTGAAACAGTTAGCAGGTCGGCATTAACTAAACCAGCTAACAATATGCATTATCAATATCTTGTTAGCGGTTTAGTATAAATTGGCAATTCCTTAAAACAAGGCGATTAAAGCACTTAATGGAATACAATAGATTATTAATGTTAATATACATGCAGCAAATGTTGCATAACGGAAATTTATTTTTCGGTTTATATAAAATACACAGAACCAAATTAAAAATATCAGGATGTTTTTATAAAACGATAAATTATTATACGGCTCTATTTTTACAAAAATATTCCTCAACGCAATAATATAAACAATTAAGCCCAAAATAACGCTGCCAAACAAATATAGATAGAAAGCAATTTTTGCATATTTCTTATATGATTCGAAATTGAATAATGATATAAGTCCTGCAAAACAGGCAAAAATAGTAGCAAGAAACATAAAAATTACCTGGGGAAAAAGAAAATATTTAGGAACTTCACGCTGACATCTGAGTGTTACAGGATGATTAAGCGCCAGATAATATGATTTTCCGGATGACGTTAGTTTTAAGTAATATAAAAGTTTTGTGTTGGCTTTTTGACCAGGTAAAACGCAACTAAACTTCTCATTTATTTTAACAACTTTGCCTAAATGCCAGTTTTCATTTGCATCCAAATGCTTATAATATATTTCCGCTGCAATTGTTGAGTCAGGTAGGTTAATGTCTATCATACATTCTTCATTTCCCTCATCAATAACAGGCAATTCAAATTTGAAAATTTTTCCGCTAAGATTCAAATATTCCACATGAGGCCGATCGTTTGAAGTAAATTGTTGGATTATGGTAACAATTATTGCCAAACCTACGCTTATTATAAATATCATTACCTTATTAATCATCGTTCAAGTTTTATCAAAAATACGGCTTTACTTCAGCAAACAAATATAAGATTTTTTTATTCTAACAATAAAAGAAGCTATTTTAAAATGCTTGATAACGTAATCACATTTTAATATAACGTGAGTTCGATATAATATATGTGTAAATTTCATATAATCAAGAACAAAGCAAGTCCCCCTTTGAAAAGGGGGCAGGGGGATTGATATTTTTTGGCAATTTAGCAAATAAGAATCCAATCCCCCTACCCCCTTCGCCAAGGGGGAATAACGCAACAGTCATATTTTAAATATCTTATACATCGAACTCACGTTAATATAGCTTAAAAATTTTTTATTTGAATAATAACAACCATCAATGCAAGTTGAAATTGCCGGGTTGAAACATCACAATTTTTCAGATATAGTTCAATTTAAAAAATACATTATTGAATGCACATATAAGTTGAAAATTATAGATTAATAATATTAACCATTAGATTAAATTATTTAGTTAAATAAATTGGTTAATTTTTTAGAATCTGTTATTTTTGGCAAAAATTAAATATTATATCTGGAATGAGCGGGCAGGAGAAACATACGGAAGATATTATTTTCGATGCTGCCAAAAAAGTTTTTACAGAAAAAGGTTTTGAAGGCGCCCGTATGCAGGAAATAGCTGAAACTGCCGGCATCAATAAAGCCCTTTTACATTATTATTACCGAACAAAAGAAAAGCTTTTCAATGCCATATTCAACAAAGTTTTGGGTGAATTCTTTCCAAATTTGATGAATATGCTCGAAAGCGATTTGCCTCTTTTTGAAAAAATCGAGTTTTTTGTTGAGCACTACATTGATTTCATTATTAAAAACCCACATGTTCCTTCATTCGTCCTTCACGAATTAAACCGCAACCCACAAAGCCTGGTCGATATTATCGGAAACCGTACAGGCTTAATTAAAAATAACACATTTAATAAATTTGCTGAAACTGTTAAAGTTGAAATAAAATCCGGGACAATCGTACCTTGCCAACACGA
>CAWEFA010000151.1:0-13485 GCA_963808135.1 uncultured Bacteroidota bacterium | reverse complement strand
GCGGCAATTGCAGATTATGTATTGACGCTTGTCCAACTAAGCTATAACAACACACAATGTAATTGATGCAAACAAATGTTTAGCATATTATACTATTGAACACAAAGGTGAAATCCCCGAAGAAATAAAAAGTAAAACGAACGGTTGGGTTTACGGCTGCGACATTTGCCAGGAAGCCTGCCCCTGGAATAAAAACGCGCTTCAAACCAACACTTCCGAATTTTTTCCCCGTAATGAGCTTTTCAACATGACGGAAAATGATTGGAGAATGCTTACAAAAGAACAATTTGACAGGTTATTCAAAAATTCTGCTATTAAAAGAAATACATTTAAAAGATTGAAAAGAAACATCGAGGCAAATCTTTAAAAAATGACATTTCAGTTTTCAGAAAATTTCCCCGGATTTTTTCAAAAATTAATTGGGAAACAAACCCTTTATTTTAAAGCTATTCAAAATGTAGTACATAAAAATTTTGCCGAATTAACTTAGCGGTATAGCCAATTCAAATTCAAATCCGGCCCCTTTTGAACTCGATAAATTGTATTTTCCGTTTATAGTTTTAATCCGGCTCATGATATTTAACAAACCAATGCTTCCAACCGGAAAGCCGGCTTTAGTTACATTGTCAAAACCAATCCCGTTGTCCTTGTAAAAAAGTTTAACAATATTATTTTCTTCATAGAGCTTAATTTCAATACTTGAAGCTTTGGCGTGTTTAATAGTATTATTAACCAACTCTTTTATTATCCGGTAAACCATAATTTCAATGCTTAAGTTGAAACGGGTATTTTCAAGACTTTGATGAAAGGTAATTTCAAGAAAATCGCGTTTCATAGCCAGGAAAGAATCTATTCGCGGCAACGCATCCATAATTATTTAATACATGAGGGCTTAAATCGTACGATATTTCCCTGACAGTTGTAATGGCTTCTTTAACAAGCGCCTGAATTTGAGGGATAATATATTCCTTTTTCCCTTTGTCTTCAGTTTCTGCAAGCAAAGAAATATACATTTTAAGGCTTGAAAGCAATGGCCCAACTTCATCGTGGAGGTTACCGGCGAAACGCTCTCTTTCTTTTTCTTCAGTATTAATTATGGTTTCGAATAATTTTTTCTCCATTAATTTTCGTTCAGTTGTGTTATGGGCTATTAGAAGAATGGCTTGTTTGTTGCCATAATTGATAACCTTGCCGTTAATTTCAACAGGTATAATTGTCCCGTTTATATGTTTCAACTCAAGATCAATATTGGAAATATCCTTATAATTCTCCGGTTTATCAGGGGTTTCGGAAAACATTTCCCGGAACCCGGGTAAAATAACTTCGATAAATTGATTGTTTAACGATTCAATATTTTCGTAACCTATCATATTCATCAAAGTTTCGTTTGCTTCAATAATGGCGAATTCAAAATTGATTATAAGAATTCCGTCCATACTGCTGTTGAAAATATTGAGGAGTTTTTGTTCGCTTTCTTTAACCATTTGTTCCGAATTTTTTCGCTCGGAAATATCCCTGTCGATACCAAGGATAAATAATTTATCGCCAAGGCTGATAACGCTGCTTGTAATTTCGACAGGAAATGAGCTGTTGTCTTTTCGGTAAAAAGCTGTTTCATAATTTATGGTTTCTCCTGCCATTAATTTTTCTGTCCATTTCATTTTTTCATGTACATTCTGATCCCTCATTATTTTGTCTGAAGGAAGCCCAATCAGCTCTTCGCTGGAGTATCCGAGCATTTCTATAACTTTTGAATTGGCCGAGACCAATTTACCTGTAAATTCGCCATTTGTTCCTACAAGGTGGATGCCATCAGGCGATTTATCGAAAAGAACACGATAACGTTCTTCATTTTCTTTAAAAGCATTTTCTATTAGTTTGCGTTGGGTAATATCTTCAAAAAGCAAACCCACATGATTATTTGGCATTTTAAATGCTTTGGCGGCAAAAAATAAAATTTTTCCGGAATTGGTGTAATACCTGAATTCTTCGGTTTCTTCAGGCTCGCTGGTTTTTATGATATTCGACAAGGTTATATCTAAACAGTATTCTTTAATATCGGGAAAAACATCAAGTAATTTTTTACCTATTACATCATTAGCGTTTATACCCATAATTTTCTCGGCTGCAGGGTTAATTTTTACAAATACCAGCGACTGGCTATTGTCTATTTCGGGCAAATGCAAAACACATAAGGCAACCTGCATGTTATAAACTATATCGGAATATTGCCTGATTGCCACTTCTGCATTTTTGCGGTCGGTTATATCTGTAATTGTGGAAAGCAAAGTAACTTCATTATTTATAATAATGCTTTCAATTGAAAGTAAAGCATAATGAATTTGGTCTGATTTATTTTTAAGTGAAATTTCAAAATTTCTTAAACGCCCATAACTTAAAATATTTTTGAAAACCTCATTTTGGTATTCGGATGTCCATATCCCTAATTTTAGAAGAGTATTTCCAACTATTTCTTCCCTGCTAAAACCGGATAATTCAATAAATGCCGAGTTGGGTTCGATTATAGTGCCATCGGTTTTTGATATTAGTTTTAAATTTGGCGATAGTTCAAATAAAGTGTGGAACCGTTCTTCTCTTTCTTTAATTTCTTTTTCGTTAATAATGCGTTCCATTTCGGCGCCAACCCTTGATGAAAATATTTTAAGCATTTGCTCCTTAAAGCTGACATTTTCAATTGGCTGGGTAAAAAGTGAAACCATAACGCCAATGGGTTCATCGTGCGAATTAAATAAAGCAACCCCAACATAACCTTCAATCTGGCGGGTTTTCAATAAAGCATGGCGAGGGTAAAGTTTTTCCACATTATTTGAAACAGAATAAATTTTTTTGGTGAAAACATCTTTGCAGGGCGTATCGGCAATTTCGAATTCAATACTTTCTCCAATCTGGCCATTTTCACACAATGTGATCGTGCGTATTTTGTCTTTTGATTCACCGAAAATTTCACCGATAAAAATGCAACTTGCGTTTAGTGTTTCCGATAATTTTAAAACAATAGTTTCGAAAAGCTTTTTGCCTGTTTTAGCCGCTATGCCTTCCTGAATATTATTAATAATTTTATCGCGCTCTTCTGCGGCTTTCTCAGCTATTTTGTTTTTTGTAATATCAATAATATAGCCATCCCACCAAATTTTTTCTTCGTTGCCGGGTTTAAACATAATTCGAAGTTGCAACCAAAGAATATCATTCTGTTTTCTTTCGTAACGGATTTCAATATCCAGCACTTCTGTGCTTTTCTGGCATTTCTGCTTTGTTTCAATCAATATTGGACGATCTGAAGGATGAATTTTTGAGAAGAACAATGAAAAATCTTCAAGCAATTTATCATATTGAATACCGGTAATTTTCGAAATATTTGCACTGGCATAAACAAGATAATCGTGTTCGCTGTTGTCAGTGAACCCGCGAAATATGGCGCCTCCGGGCAAGTTATCGCTGATTGTCCTGAGACGTTGTTCGCTTTCATGCAATTGAGCTGTACGCTCTTTTACAATATCTTCAAGTTCTTCCTGGTATCTTCGCAATGATTCTTCTGCATTCTTTTTTTCTGTAAAATCCCTGAAAATTCTTCCTAAAAATTTGCCTTTTGGAGTAATGATTGGAAATGTGACAGTATTTATATATTTCAAATTACCTTTAGAAGTTTCTTTATAGTCGTCAGTTGTTACACTTGTTTTCGAATCGAGATGATGCAAATAATCTACAATGTTATTTTTTAAATTATCGAAGGTTTCATTGCTTTTCTTTTTTTCCGGCATAAAGCGATAATCGAAATCCCACAAAAAGCTGTTTATTATTTCGCTATAATCGAAACCGAATATGCTGTTCATTGCAGGATTGCATTCTATAATTTTGCCGTTTAGGTCGATAAGCATTATTCCTTCGGAAGATTGTTCAATGAGACCGCGGAATTTATTTTCGCTTTCCATTAAAAGGTCTTGCGCTTTTTGACGGGCTTTAATTTCGTAGTTAAGTTTTTTATTTGCTATTTCAAGATCAGTATTTGTACTGTTTAGTTTTTTGTTAACTGCAATTAATTCCTTGTTGGCAAGCGCTAACTCATTGTTTATATTTTCTATTTCCCGGGTCCTTTTGTTTTACAATTATTTCAAGGTTATCCCGATGTGAAGCAAGATCTTTTTCGGCTTTTATCCGTTCGTTAATTTCAATTCGCAGTTGCGAATTAAGATTTTCCAATTCATTGTTATTGCTGGTAAGGTAGCTAATCAGTTCCTGGTTTTGTTGTTTAAGATTATATGCTTCGATTGCATTATCAATTGTCATTTGCAATTCATTTTTATTCCAGGGTTTAGTTACAAAATGATAAACCCTTCCCATGTTTATTGCCTGCATGACCGCTTCGGTATCGGCATATGCGGTAACCAGTATTCTTATAACGTCGGGATTTGAAATAGACAATATTTTAAAAAACTCGGTGCCCAGCATATCCGGCATCCGGTTATCAGATATAATAACTTTAATCTTGTTCTTTCTAATTATATCAAATGCGTCATTAGTATTGGTTGCCAATAAAATATTATAAATTTTTCGAAAATTAAACATGAACCCGTCGAGGTTAGCCTGCTCGTCATCTATGTACAATATTGTATTTTCTGATTTTCCCGATTTCATTCTTTTCTTGTTTTTACAGCCTTTTAGTTAATATAATGCTTCGTTATGAATGATTTTATTTAATATATTTATTTATAAGTGAAAACAGATCTTCCATTTTATATGGTTTGGAAAGATAATTATCGCAACCTGCCTCAATACATAGTTCTTTATCAGAATTCATTGCATAAGCGGTTACCGCAATTATAGGAAGACTTGGCTTAATTTTCTTTATTTTGCGTGTTGCTTCATAGCCATCCATTTTGGGCAATTTAATATCCATCAAAACCAAATTTATTTTCTTTTCCTTACATATTTTCACAGCATCGATCCCATTGTTAACCCAAATTAAATTAACACGCTTGTTTAAAATGGTTTCGAGGTATTTGTAATTAGAGGTTTCATCTTCAACAATTAAAATAGTTTTTTCGGGCCATGATAAATTTGTAATTTGTGTTGATCCTTTAATTTTTTTAATCAAAAGAATTCCTCGTAGCTCTGCTACGGGGTAAAATCAAATAATAGGTTTGCTATGCAAACTCCATTGTTGTATTTTCTTTGATACCTCGCAGCTCTGCTGCGGGGTAGTTCATTTTTCTTTTTTGGCGCTTCAATTAAAGGAATGGTTACAAAAAAAGTTGAACCCTGATTGATTTCAGATTTCAATGTAATTTCCCCATCCAACAGTTGTGTAAGTTTTTTTGCAATAAACAATCCCAATCCATTTCCCCTGTATAATTTTTCAACATCAGTTTCAATTCTTCCAAATCTTTCAAAAATATATTCAAACATATCGGGGCTTATTCCTATGCCTGTATCGCGTACAAAAAATCGTATGTATTTATTCCCATCAGATGCAATTTGATTAAAGCCAATCTCAACTTCACCTTCATCTGTAAATTTAATGGCATTGTTAATAAGGTTTGACAGGATTTGTTTTAAGCGTAAAGCATCGGTACTTATATTTATTTTATCGGTAATTTTTGGAAATTTATATTTTAAAGCAACATTTTTATTTTTTAAGAGAGCATTGTTTTGAAACACTAAAAAGATATCGTTCATAAATTTATGCACATCTACCGCATTTTCGTTAAGTGATACATATCCAAGTTCAATGCGGGATGCGTCTAAAATATCCTCAATAATATTTAACAAGTCGGTTGCGCTGTTATCGATAATATTTACATAATTTTTCTTCATTTCAGGGTTTTCGAGATCAGAAGCTATTAAATTAGAGAAGCCAATAATAGAATTTAATGGGTCCTTATTTCATGCAACATGTTGGCCAGAAACGACGATTTTAGGCGATCTGATTTTTCAGCGTTTAGTTTTGCCAAAAAAAGGTCGATATTAGTTTTTTGCAAATAGTCAATCAGCTCTGCTTTTTCACGTTTTAAATTGTAGGTTTCAATAGCCCGGGTGATAATTACTTTCAATTCATGATTGTTCCATGGTTTGGTGATAAAATGGAAAACTTTCCCCTGGTTTACGGCTTGAAGAATGGTATCGCTGTCGCCATATGCGGTTATAATAATCCTGATAATATCCGGAAAATCCTTTGCCACTTCTTCAAGCAATTCTATCCCGCTTATTGAAGGCATGCGTTGGTCGGTAAGGACAACTTTAATTTTATGCTGGCGCATTATTTTAAAACCTTCTGTTGCCGAAGAAGCTATGTAAATATGAAAATCGCGCTGTAAAAGATATTTAAACCCCTGCAAGTTTTCTTTTTCATCGTCAATATAAAGAATCGGTTCTTTTATGTTTTTTTCCATGACATTAAATTATCGCTTAGGCTATTTTAAATCAGTTGGTAAGATTATTACAAATTCCGATCCTTTGCCCAAATTACTTTTTACTTCAATTTTACCTTTGTGTTGCTGAATTATACCATAGGTTATAGAAAGTCCCAAACCAATACCTTTGCCGGCTTCTTTAGTAGTAAAAAATGGTTCAAAAATTTTCTTTTGAATATCTTCGGTCATACCAGGGCCTGTATCGGATATTGAAATAGTTAATTCAGATGATTCTTTTTCAAATTTTGTAAGAATTGTTATCTGTCCTTTATTATGGATGGCCTGAATTGCATTTGAAAGCAGGTTCATAAAAACCTGGTTTAATTTTCCGGGGTAACAGCTTATTTCAGGAATATCGCCGTATTTTTTAATTATTTCTATACGGTTTTTATACTGGTTATGCAACATTACCAGGGTTGTATTGATAAGTTCATGAATATTGCTCCGCTTTAATTCGTTTTCGTCAATACGTGAAAATGTGCGAAGGCTTTTTACAATTTCAGCAATACGTTCGATTCCCGTTTGCATATTATTTATTAAAACTTTAATCCCGGTTTGTAACAATGGGTAATCTAAGGTTTTTTTCAAATTTTCAATTTCGATAAGTTTTTCGGAGATATTATTTTTATTGATTTTTTCATAACTTTTATATATCTGGAGTAAATCGGACAAGGTAAGTATTAAGCCTTCAAGGGCAGCATTTATGAAATTTATTGGATTATTGATTTCATGTGCAACACCTGCTGTTAAAACGCCCAACGATGCCATTTTTTCAGAATGGATTAACTGGGCCTGAGTTTTTTTAAGTTCGTTAAGCGCTTTTTTAAGCTGGGATTTTTGAAATTCCAAATCCTCATTTATATTTTTAAGGTCTTCCGATTGTTTTTGAATTTCTTCCTGTGCCCTTCGGATAACTGTAACATCCCTGAAAATACGGCCTACATATTTCTTTTTGGATGTTATAACGGGGAAAATAGTTACATTTAAATATTTTTGTTTTAGCTCCATTGTCATGTAATTGCCTTCGACTTTCATAACTTTGTTTTGTTCAATGTTGGCAAGATATGAAATAATGGAATTTTTTAGTTCTTCAAAATCTTTCGGAGTTTTGCGGTTCTTAGGCAATAACCTGTAATCGAATTCCCAAACCAGTGTTCCGATTACGTTTTCGCGATTTATCCGGAATATTGATTCCATACCTTTATTCCAATCGACTATATATCCATTTTCATCAATTAGCGTGATACCCTCGGTTGATTGTTCAATGAAACTGCGAAATTTATTTTCGCTTTCTTCAAGTAATGACTGGGCTTCGATACGCTTTATAATTTCTTCATTTAATTTTTCATTTTTTAAGGCAATTTCTTCATTGGTTGAAATCAATTCTTTATTTATTGCAATTAATTCTCCGTTTACTTTTTCAATTTCTTCGGTACGTTGCTGAACAAGTTGTTTAAGGTGGTCGCGGAACAAGGTTAACTGTTCCAGGTTTTCTTTATGTTTTGTAATATCGCGACCGGTTAAAAGAACTCCTCCTATTGAAGGATATTCGGAAAGGTTGTCGCCTATGATTTCAACATAAATCCAACTTTTATTTTTATGCTTTATTCTTAATTCAGTAGGTATAAATTCATTCTTTTTATTAATAACACTTTCCAATTGAGAAGCTGCAATGGCAATATCATCAGGATGAATAAAATTAAACCCGTTTTTCCCAACTAAGTAACCGGGCTTGTAACCGAACGTTTTTGATACCGAAGGCGATTCATATAAAACTTTTCCATTGTTATCAAGAATTAATATAATGTCGGACAAGTGTTGTATGATAGTCCTGAACTTTTCTTCGCTTTCTTTGAGTTTCAGTTCAGCCTGTTGTTTGTCAGTAATATCATTCAAAACTCCAACAACGGCCTTAACAGCGCCCATGTTATCTAATACCGGAGAAATATGGGCTTCAAAAACCAGTTGTTGTAAATTAATAATATCAGTAAAAGACTCGCCTTTTAAAGCCCTGTTAATAGCTTTAAAAAGCTCCGTAAAATTTTCATTTAGCTCAGAAATATGCAAACCTTCGAGCCCGCCGGCTTTTAAACCAAGTTTCGATAATCCTTTACCTTCCGAAAGGATTATATTGCCATCGTGGTTAACTGAGAGAAATAACACGGAAGCATTGGTAACAACAGTGCGAAAGCGGTTTTCCGCTTCTTTTAATATTTCTTCAGTTCCTTTTAGCCTGGAAATATCAATAAATAAGCCGATAAATCTTGTAGGTTTTCCATTAATATCAAAATTAAATATTTTGCCCCGGGTTAATACCCAGCGCCAATTTCCCGATTCGGTTTTTATCCTGCATTCAGCTTCGCAAAAGGGAATTTCGCCGTTAAAATGGCGTTTTAATTCGTCCATCACCACATGAATATCATCGGGGTGGAATCATTTTTATCCACATGTTCAAATCGATAACTAAGTTGCCGGTTTCATAACCTATTAATTTGCCGGTATTGTTAATTGAACTGCCGAGCTCTCCCGTGAGGGCTATATCCCAAATTAGGGAATTGTTGGTTTCAATGGCAAATTCAAGCCTTTCATTGGCAGCTATAACTTCTGTTTCTTTAATTTTTTCGTTGGTAAGATCGCTTAAAATAATCATCCACCTGCCTTCTTTGCTAAGTTTTACATATTGGTTGCGAATAAATTTTTTCTCATTATCTTTCGTTTTTATCCAAATTTCCAAATTTGTAACGGGTTTGCCGCTTAAAAAGTCATCGTAAAATTTATTGGCTTTTTCTTTATCTTCAGGCAAAACAAAATCGAGCATTGATTTATACTTAAATTCATCGGCAGAATATTTTAGCAGTTGTACAATTTTATCGTTAACATATTCGACATTCCCTTTATTAATTACCATAAGCCCTAATGGAATATTGTCGACAATTGATTTATTCCACGACTCGCTTTCCATTAGCTGGTTATTCACGATAACAAGTTCGTCCAGCGTAGCCCTTAACTCTTCGTTCAGGCTTTCGCGTTCTTCGTTAAGTAATTCTATTAATTTGTTCTTTTCTTTTATCCTTTTATTCGTAAGCTTTTTTGGAACATGCTCGTGAATTTCAACCAAGTTGAGGATTTCATGGTTTATCAATATCGGGGAAATATATAAGTCGCACTTGAAAATTTCGTCATTCTTAGTAATAAAATTCCAGCCAATTATTTCTTCGGAAGTAATTGCAACCGAAATGATAAAATTATCCAGTACCTCGGACGATAACCTGCCATCCGGCTGACGTAGCGGGCTTACATCTGTTAATGTTAAACCTAACAGGTTGTTAAATTCATATTCAAATAATGATAATATTTTTTGATTTGCAGAAATAATGCGGCTGTCACATAATACAACTAGTCCAATTTTCAGGTTATCGAACAGCACTTTTTCGTTATTCTGCAAAAATGCTGTTTCGTTTTCAAATTGATTTAATTGTGGTTTTGATCCGGAAATATCATAGGCTTTTTAATACAATATCAGCAATCTATGTAAATATACAATAAAAAGCTTATAGTTTCAAAAAAATGTGAATTTAAGTATTTGGAAATTAACGAGCCTAAATAATTTGCGCTTTAAATTTTGGCAATTTTATTTTACATGGCGGATTGCCATAATTACAATTCCTGTAAAGTATGCTATAACCCACCATATATAAGCATACCGGGAAAACAGGTGTAACTTTAGGGTTACTTCTGTTTTTTGGCCTTTTGTCAGCCAATGTTTCCATAATAAAACGCATTCGGTAATCATAATTAATAAAGCAGAGTAGCCAATAATTCCATGTGATGATAATGCTGTATGGGTTGATCCTGTTATCATACATATTGTTGCAGTTATGTCGGATATTACGCCAATATTAAAGAAAATTAAAGTTGCATTATTGACCAGCTTATTTTTTTGTTCTCTAATAATGGCAATTGTATAAAAGATCAATGCTATGTTAACTACAGATGTTCCAATTAATAAAAAAATATTCATGATTATCATTTTATAGAAACAAATAAAGACTTTTAATTTGAAATTTCAAATTTTTAATACAAATAAAAAAACCTTGCAGATTTTCTCATGCAAGGTTTTCTTCTGGTATAAATGTTAGTTCAAATAAAGCTATTTATTTATAATTAGTTCATTGTTTACTTTATTCACAGATACTTTAATATCAATTAAGTCGTCAATTGTAATTGCTTTATCAAGGTTCAGCAGCATGATACATTTTTCTTCAAAAATATACATACCTTTTACATTGCCCGAAACAAAGTGATTTCCAATATTTGGTGTTGGCAATATGTGTTTTGCCGAAATTTCGAAAGCATCGCCAATGGTATCGTAGAAAATTGCAAATTTTAATGTATTGAAATATACTTCGGTTTCAAATATTATAATCTTGCCGGAATTTTTAAATGAAGTTTTGTTCATCCCAATTTTATTTTTAAGGTCAATAACCGGAATGATTTCGCTGTTAACATTTGCAAAGCCCAAAATATAAGGCACATTTCCGGTATATCGCTCAAACTGGAAATCCTTTGAGAAACCGGCAATTTTAGGAAAATTAGCGGCAAACCATTCGCCGCCTAAATGAATAGCGAGATAAAAATCTCCACTTTTCTTTATATTCCTCGATGTAAATTTAATATAGGGGCGCATAGTGTTTTATTTTTAAATTTCTGATACAAATTTACACTTTGGCAACCCTTAACAAGCGCAGCGTTTTCACTACATTTCGGAAGAAAAACCCTCAATTTGCAACCAATTTCCACCTAATAATTATGTCGGGAAATACTCAAGCCTTTACCAATGCTCATTTTAAAATGAACTTCGTTTATGCGTTTAAAATAAAGCTAATGCAATATCCTAAGTTTATTTATGCCAATTTGCAGAAATTGGCATAACGATTAAATTTGTAACGAGAAAAAATTACTTAAAAATTTGTCAGGATATAATTTAATAGGATACTTAATTTTCGCCTTTGTTACTACCATAACCCCAGGGCCGAACAATTATACGCTTTTGTCGCATGGCAGGGCGTATGGGTTTAAATATTCGGGCAGGCTTATGTTTGGGATAGCTTTGGGCTTCTTTGTTATGTTGTGTATTTCAGGGTTTGGAATAGGCGGGATAATTATGAAAAATGCCACTTTAGGGTTAATCCTGAAAATTGCCGGCTCTGCATGGCTTTTTTACCTGGCAATTGTTTTGAGCAATTTAAATGCCGATGTTTCAGTAAAGAATAATAAAAGAATAGGTTTTGTACAGGGGTTTCTGATGCAGTTTGTAAACATTAAGGCATGGATGATGGCAATTAGCGGGGCGGCGGCATTTTTGCCACATTTAAAAAATATCAGCCTCAGCGTATTTGTTTATGCCACAATTTTCGGGCTAACTGGAATACCCTCCATGTTTACCTGGGTTTATATGGGCGATTTAATTTCTAAATTCCTGAAATCGGAAAAGGCAAACAAAATAGCAGGCTATGTTTTATTTTTATTGATGATGGTTTGCATTGTTATGATATGGCTGAGGTAGTATATTCGGTTTATTGTTTTAAAAAGATTATCCAGTCAGGCGAAAATGCAACATTATACAGCCTCTTGGCAAAATCCTTTATTCAATTTTTCTAATCTTCCACCGCTCAGATTATATGTGCCAGAAGAGCCCTCAAGAAAAAGATCATTAGTGATTGTATTTGTTCCGCCAGTCTGGGTGAATGTTCCCTTGACTGATAGCCGATATACTCGTAATTCGCGGACAACTGCCCAGTGCCGCTCAGATTATAGGTGCCGGTTGAGCCTGAATTGTTGCCTAGATATAGAGAATTAGTGACTGAATTTATTCCGCCGGTTTGCGTGAATGTTCCCGTACCGTGAGTTGCCGATATACTCAGAACTTGCGGATCAACTGCCCAGTGCCGCTCAGATTATATGTACCAGCTGCCGGTGCTAGTGCCGAGTGAAAGATACCCGACTGATACAGAGGTAGTTGCCAGATTGTGTAGCCGTTGCACCATTGGTAATTTCCAAAGTCGCCGAGATAATCCGGTAAGCGCGGAGCCATGAAATAGAGAGCCGCTTGTCAGGGTTGCCGTATCAAAGTCGAAGCCCATTGCCAGTGTGCCAGATGAGCCAAGCGTCAAGGTTGTGGTTGTTAGCCCATTGTAAAACCATTCAAATCTGCCAGTCCCTGAATTACCGACATACAAATTAGCAGTCGATAAAGTGCCGCCGCTCAGATTATACTTGCCGGTTGAGCTTGAATAGGCCAATATAGAGAGACGATAAAATTGAATTCGTTCCGCCAGACTGTATGAACGTTCCCGTACCGGAGTTTCCAATATACTCTTGGCTAGCGGATATAATCCCAGTACCGCTCAAGTTAACTATTCCTGCATTCAATTGTATGTTAGTGTTTGTGACGGTGCCGCTGAGATTCATTGTACTTCCGGCGTTGTTTACCGTGATATTACCGATAAGGCTGCCACTAGAAGTGAGATTCAGCATGCCGGCATTCACGATGGTACCACCGGTATATGTGTTTGCACCGCTCAGGACCAGTGTGCCTGTCCCTGCTTTGGTCATACCTGCTATACCGTCGATTACCGCACTAATAGTAGCTGTCTTCCCAGTACCAAGTGCGTTCACTGTTATAGTCGGTGTACTGCCGGCCAAGGTAAGGATATCGGCTGAATTGCCGTTGTTGTCGAGTGTCCAGCCAGCGGCGTTCCCTGTTAATGTGTCAGCAAATTTGAGGTTGCCAATCGTGCGGGCCGAATCGAGGTGAATCGCCACATCGCTTATGATGTTGATTGTGCTGAAATCCGCTGTGTAGCCTGATCCGTTGGCTACCGCGCCAGACCATTTGGCAGTATTGCTCCAAAGACCAGTGGTCGTCGATATCCACGTACCGCTAGCCGCTTTAGTGGTGGATGAACTCAGGAGCAGGATCGCCGCAATAAATATCACAAAGACCGCAGAGGCGAAATGCAAAGGGCAGGGACCTATTTCGCCGGGCAGGAATATT
>CAWEFA010000150.1:0-26784 GCA_963808135.1 uncultured Bacteroidota bacterium | reverse complement strand
TGTGCGAGAATAATTGGTAAAGGGGGTCTTCGGGTAATATTTTATAATCACTCTCCCGCGGGATGATAAGGTTCTGTTTCCAAACTCTTATATCCTTTCTAATAGCATAATATTCAAAAATTTATCTGCAAAAAACCATTCACCATTTGTTAACATTTCTGGGACTTGGGAAGAGATTCGGAAACATCCGGGGGATCTACGCGAGGTCGGGTAGCCAAAGTGCTTCATGATTAAGAATGATAGTGTCTTCGCAAATATTACCGAAAACTTAATACCACCGGATACCATTGCCACTCGGAAATGCATCTTCCCAGCGAGCGGCTGGATAAATCAGACGCCATTCCGTGTCGTTTAGTCATATTAAGCCTCTTTTCCATCTTCACAAGCGAGTTTACGCCGATATTGTTCTACTTCCCATCCTTTTCAATAAAATCGATGGCTCGTTGATCTAAAAAGTGGGGGCCCCCGAAATATTCGCTATATAAACTAATCTTCATAGCCTCTTCAAAAACATCTTGCACGATCTCGGCCGCTTTATTATTTTGATCTATAGTAATGATCCCAATTTTATTTAGAATAATAACCTTGGGCATGTAACTATTCTTTTTCTCGTATTGTTCTAATCCTTCCTCAAGATTGGTCAACGTTGTCTGAATCTTAGGTGTATGTTGAATATACAAAGAGCCGCTAATTTACAGAACGTGTCATATCTGGAGTGAAAACTGATGCGATCTTTTGAAATGCCTTTGGAACCGTGTAAAATTTGGCATTTAACGTATTATGATGAATAACGGAGATTGCTAATTCATCTCCGAGTAAAGAAGGTAAGTCCTGCAAAATCGGTTCCGTTTGAGAACTTTTCGGTAATGGATCTACCTTCACAAATTTCTTAACGTGTTTTTCAATAGTCGAAATCACTTTTTGATAGAGATTTTTGATTTCTGTTGTAGTATTTCCACTCACAAAAATCCCATGATTTTGTAAAAAGATGACAGATGGGGCTTCGGTATGAGTCTTCATATCGTCCTCGAAACTTTTTTGCACCGCTTTAGCCAATGTGTATCCTGGGTCGGTATATTGTCCAGAAAAGGCGCATCAGATCCGAATAAGTTATTAACTTTTTCTTCGGCTTTTTGGCTGCACAACAAGGCATTAACCATCGTGGGAAATCGATGTGTCCAACGAACGGATATGGAATGATTTCGTGTAAAGAAGTTTCTACGGAAGGTCGTTTTCCACAATCGGGATCAATGCTTGTCGCTAATAAATTATTCTTGATTTGATCTTCCCGAATCTTGGGATCTTCATCGTATTCCATTTCCAGAACGGCATGTACCTTCTTGCGATCAGAAACTACAAATCCCTCTTCATCAATTGTGGCTAAAAAGATGCCACTTGCTTTGATATAGATACGTTCTTCATCTTTATAAGATGTATTTCCACCCCCCACGATAACAAACTCCTTCTTCGAAACCATAAAAGCGGGAGATCTCGATCAAATCGTTAATTGGTTCTGGCATGATATTTGTTTAGCATCTCAAAGGTTTAAAATAGATTCGCTATCGGAAAATCAGAATTCAGAAATGAAATTCAAATCAGAAAATTGGAGCATTGTCCAATTTGGACCAGTTTTGAACTGATAATAATACTTAAATGCAATTATTTTTTAATTTAGACAGATCTTCTTTGAAATTCAAGCAATTTATTTTATTTAGTTTGTTTATTGGATGTGTTTTAATAAGTGCTATTATAATCAAAATCCCAAATTCAACTTCAAATCACCAACTTAATCTTAGCGTCTCGCTATTACCAAACAAATCCGCTTTAATATCGGGTCTAAATTTTATTGCAAAATGTTAATACCGATTTCTATAATGATTCGATCGGAACTGTAGGTGTCTACTATTATGTTGTGATAGTCTCCAGCAACTGGGTAATAGTTCGCTTTCTAATTGTATGAATGTCACCATTTCAGTTTCTTTACTTTCGATTTTAACCACGCCCACTAACGAATTAATTTTAGTTGTTTTAGCAGTAGGGCTTAATAAGTGTAATTGTTGACTGCAAAACGTTCAAACTGATTGAAAAATGATCAAAAAAAGAATACTTTCAATCAAAAGACAACACCAAAAGTGATAAAGTAATAAATAATAAAAAAACAGACACCAAAAAAACTAAAAATTTAGATAAAACCAAGAAAACCTAGGCAATAAAACAATAGCCAAACAAACCAATGAAATTAACAAAACCAAAAACGGGCAAAAAATCAAGTAAACGAACCGAAGAATTTAATGAAACTAAGAACAGGCAAAAAGCAACTAATAAAAAAACTTAAGGTAATACAACAAGTCAATCGGGTGGGGAATGCGGATATTGTAAGTTTATTTCTTTTTCAATAATTCCATATTTTCCGTATAAGACTTCACTATTTAGGTTTAAATAAATAAGTTTATTCTGAACAGATTTTAGAAAAAATATTGCCAGACTGACAAATTTGATGTATTAAAGATGGAAAAAAATCTAACAATATGTTTTACGTCCATAAGTTTTTTAATTTACAGGTTGAATTTATATTACAATCAAATCAATTCAATCATGAAGGGGGTTATTGTATACTCCGCCAATTATATATAATTAAAGACAATGCGATTATCTATAAACAGATATTTGGAAAAGCTAGATGATGAGGGATATAATCAAGTTTTTAAGATGATCTCTAAAGAAGCGTTGAAAATCACTACTAAATCTATTCAATATCATGATTATTTCCAATATCGGATTGGGTATTTATGGTATCCGCAATATAAACTATTCTTTATATTTGTATTGGATCTCTGTGATAAAATTGAAAAAATTAAAAAGGGCTTGGAAAAATGCGACAAATTTATGGGAATGTTTGAAGCATTATTGGATCGACCATTGGGTGAACAGACTCTTAGTTTATTCGATCCGGCTATTGAAATGATTCACAAAGCTGATCCCAAAAATGTCACTTGTTGGATATTCGGAGTAGGAAAAACAACAATTACCCGTTTAATAATGATGCAAGAAATACCCGTGGAACATGTTCCGACAATCCAAGGAGATATTGCGAAATTTAAAATTGGAAAAATCGAATTCCATCTATGGGATTTTGCGGGTCAGAAAGAATTCTCTTATTTGTGGGAAGATTTCCGTTCATGGATCTGATGTCGTTTTATTAATTACTGATTCAACCTGGGAAACTGTAGATCAAAATTCTTTATTGATTTAATTAAAAAAGAAGCCCCGAATCCTCGGCTTGCTTGTATCGGTAACAAACAAGATTTACCAGAAGCGATGCCGATAACGCGGATATAAACGAATCTTGGGAATTAGAACGTCCACAATGGTCGCTACTGATCCGAAAACCGCGTGAAAATGATTACAATCTTTGGGGATATTTTAGAAATGAGTGGGGAAGTCGATTCGATTTTAAAACCCTTAAAGGATCGAGATCAGAAATTAGTCGAAGCCAAAATGCATTGCAACAAGGCAATTTCCGATCCACGATTGAATCTTTTTGAGGCGGTATCGAAAACTTCGCAAGGATGTTGGAGATGGCCAGACTCGTCAAGAATTTTATGAGAAGGCACGAAAAATGCGTTCTACTTTGCGTTAATTAAATTCATTTTTTTGATAACAAATACAACCAAAAAAACGGCACAACGCCCTTGCCCGTTGCCAATGTCAATATTCGACAATGTTGCTTATGGGCCGAAAGTTCACGGGACAAGAAATAAAAAGAAGCTTAAAAATATTGTTGCCTATTATTTAAAATCAGTAAGTTTATGGGATGAAGTTAAGGATTGCTTGAATATGCCGGCAAACAGCTTGTCTGTGGGACAGCAGCAACGACTATGCCTTGCGCGCGGTTTGGCCGTTGAACCCGAGATTATTTTAGGCGATGAAGCTACGTCAGCGCTCGACCCGATTTCTGGCAAAAAAATAGAAGAATTATTTGTAAAGCTTAAGGAAAATTATTCCATTGTATTGGTTACCCACACGCTAAGGCAGGCAAAACGAATTGCCGATTATGTTATTTTTATGTATTTGGGTGAAATAATAGAATTCGGAAAAGCATCGGAAATATTTCAAAATCCTAAAAAAGAACTTACTAAGGAATATTTAAATGGGGGGATTAGTTAACTACTTGGTTAATTTTGGGACTGGCTTATAAAATTAAATTGATTTATATTTTTGTACAAAAGTGTTTAAAATTTTTATGGACTATGAAATTTAAAAATTTAGAAATCAGGTTTTGTTTATTAACGATAATACTTCAGTTAACTGCTATTTCTTCAATTCAATCCGAACCTGTCGATCCTGTTTTAATTAAAAAAAACATCTCGGTTATTTTAACTTGCATGGATAGCCTGAAAAAAATTCCTGATGACAGTATAAAACTTGTCGTGAATAACCAAATTATAATTTCCATGGAAACTATCCTTAAAAAAAGCGGTTCGTATTCAATGCGCCTCGATACGCTCAAGCACATTGGCAAAGTTTATTCTCCCGATAATAAATTCAGGATTGTTTCATGGAATGTGCCATTAAACGATGGAAGAAATAAGTTTTTTGCCATAATCCAGTTCAATCCCGGGAACGATAGCACATGCAGAATTATTAGTTTAAAAGATAATTCATTAATCTTTACAGGCAATATTACTGAGGCTATTTTTAAAACCGATGATTGGTATGGCGCTTTATATTATGAAATTTTGCCCCATAAAATTGACAAAAAAATTGTTTATACTTTGCTTGGAATGCATTTCAACGATTTGTTCTCAAACAGAAAAATTATCGAATCGATGTATTTTGACGATTCTGAAAATCCTGTTTTTGGCGCGCCTATTTTTCAATATGAAAAACGTTTGCTTAATCGGATTGTTTTCGATTATTCAATTAACGCCGTAATGAGCATGAGATATGATGAGCGTTTAAAAATGATAGTTTTCGACCACCTCGCGCCGCCTTCGGCAATATATAATGGAAATTTCAAATTTTATGGCCCTGACTTTACTTTCGATGGTTTTAAATTTGAGAAAGACAAATGGGTGTATTATCCAAATGTCGATTATCATAAGTAGTTTGGGATTAAGAACATAATTGGCGATGCAATTACTTTCAAATGAAATTATTTATATTTCCTGTTTATTTGCAAGTCTAAAAATCGCTACGAGGACAATTTACAACTTGATCAAAGACAAAAAGATAAATACCCCACCGTATAAAACCAAGTGTTCGTCAAACCCTTCGCACAACCATCCCTCCTTCGGCTGCCAAACACATGATTTTTTTTGTTGACCCGTCACATTTTTTATTTTTCTTTGGTTATATAATATCAAATTTGTAACTTTGTCATAAATCGACAAGAATAATTTTGCAAGTCATATGAAGGAAACATTTGGAGAATATATCAGACGCTTACGAACAGAAAAGGGATTTACATTAACTCAACTTGCCGCAAAGTTAGGAATGGATTCTGCTAATTTAAGTAAAATTGAAAATGGTAAAAGAGAACTTGACGAAATGAGGCTTAAAAATTATCTAAAATATTCAACCTCGGTATAAAAGAATTAAAGGATGAATATTTTAGTGAAAAATTTGCTAAACAGTCTTTTAAATATAGCTGTTCTGAAAATGTTTTTTTATTGGCGGAACAAAAAGTTAAATACATAAAAATTAAAAATACGAAACAAGGGAAATTAATTCTTTAATATTAACTTTATGAGTGATGACAAAATAACCTCTGTGCCAGAAGGAAAAATAAAAGATTTCATTGATGGAACTTTCAGAAAAGATACACAGGAAGAATATGTCCGTCAAAACATATTAAAAAGACTTGTGAATGAATTAGGCTATCTTAAAGGATTAATTCAAGTAGAATTTGGTTTAAAATTAGGTTCAAACAAACCAAGAGTTGATATTGCTATATTTCCCAAAGACTGTGCTTTATTTGAACAAGAAAAAATAAAGATTATTATTGAATGTAAAAAAGAGAACATTAAACCTACCGACAGAAAAGAAGGAATAGAACAATTAAAATCTTATATGTCTGCTTGTGCCAATTCTGAATGGGGAATGTGGACAAATGGAAAAGATAAAGAAGTTTATAGAAAAATTATTAACTCAAAAGGTGAAATAGAGTTTTTTGAATATAGCGATATTCCTGAGTTTGGTGCTGAAATACATGATGATGATCGTCCAAAACGAGGTAAACAAAGAAAAGCTGTTGAAGATAATTTACTTTTTACATTTAAACGTTGCCATAATTTTATTTATGGATTTGAAGGACTTCAAAAACAGCCTGCATTCTTCGAACTTCTTAAAGTAATTTTTTGCAAGATTGAAGATGAGAAGAATGTTTTATCAGATATTGAGTTTTTTGTTACACCAAAAGAAAGAAATAGTCGTGATGGCCAGCTATCGGTATCAAAACGTATTGATAAAATATTTAAAAAAGTAAAAGATAAGTATAAACTTATTTTTGAAGAAAATGACAAAATTAATTTTAAAGATCCAAGAACACTTGCTTTTATAGTTGGAGAATTGCAAGGTTACGATTTGCTTAAGACTAACATTGATGTTAAAGGAAAAGCTTATGAAGAAATTGTAGGGGCTAATTTACGTGGTGACAGAGGTGAATTTTTTACTCCACGTAATGTCATGAAAATGACCGTAGAAATGATTAATCCCAAACCAAATGAAAAAGTTTTGGATAGCAGTTGTGGCACAGGCGGATTTTTGGTACAGGCAATGACATTAGTGATTCAGCAAGTCGAATTAAAAACTGAAAAACAACTTGGAAATCCAAAAGCAAAATGGACAGAACAAGAAAGGCAGATTACTATTGATTTAATTAGAGAAACTGCTGCAACAAATTTCTATGGTTTCGATATTAATCCCGATTTGGTGAAAGCAACAAAAATGAATATGGTAATGAATAACGATGGCAGTGGAAATATTATGCGTTGTAATTCATTATTACCTCCTCATGAATGGGACTATGATTTTAAAACAAATTTAGCAGAAGCATTTGGAATAAGCATTGATAATATTACAAATCACAATAAAATTGGCCTTTTTGATGTAATTATAACCAATCCACCATTTGGCAGTAAAATACCAATTAATGACCAAAACATTTTAACACAATTTGAAATTGCAAAAAGTTCTAATTCTGTACCACCAGAACAACTTTTTGTCGAACGTTGTGTTCAATTTTTAAAACCCGGAGGTAGGTTGGCAATAGTATTACCTGATAGTATTTTGGGTTCCCCCGGCCTTGCACATATTCGTAAATGGTTAATTGAAAATACAAGAATAATCGCAAGCGTTGATTTGCATGCCGATACTTTTCAACCACGCAACGGAACACAAACATTCGTTTTAATAGTTCAAAAACTTAAAGATGAAGACAAACTAAAATCTCAACACGAGAATTACGAAATATTTATGACAATGATAGAAAGGGTTGGGCATGACAAACGTGGAGTAAATCTTTATAAACGAGATAAGGACGGCAAAATATTATATTTTGCAAATGAACATATAAATACAAGTGGTGAAATAGAAAAAATTGAAGAGCCTGAACTTGACGACCAAACTAAATTAGTTGCAAACGTATTCAATAAATGGAAAAAAGAACAGGGAATAACATGGTAACAGAACAATTAAAATACGTTTCAATAAATATCAGGGAAATAATTGAAAATGATTATCGCTTAGAAGCGAGTGTTTATAATTTTAAAACACGTTTGGCAAAAGATATATTAAAAAAATGTAAATATCCTTTAACAACAATATGTGGTAAAAATGGATTAGCCACCTCATTTGTTGTAGGAAGATATAAACGTAACTATATTAATAAAAATATTAAAGGAGCAGTTGGATTTCTTGGTAGTTCTGAAATGTTAGAACTACATCCTAATCCAATTAAATATATAATACCTGATAAAAAATATACAAACTTTAAGGTTGAAAAGGACTGGATTTTACTTTCATGCTCAGGTACTGTCGGTAATCCTGTTTATATTTCCAATACATTAAAAAATTATATATTTAGCCAGCATTCACTACGTATAATTGATAAAAAATTTCCTGGTTATTTATATGCTTTTTTATCAACTGACTTAGGGCATACCTTAATCACAAGTAATAATTATGGTGCAGTAATACAACATATTGAACCTGTGCATTTAGAGAGAGTTCCTATTCCCAATCCACCAGACAAAATAAAACAACTGATACACGATTTAATAATACAATCTTTTGATTTAAGAGACCAATATAATGAATTGCTAAAAAAAGCAGAAGAAATATTGTACGATGAACTTAACCTATTGCCAATTGAAAATATCAAACCCAAATATTTCGATGAAACTGTTGATTTAAAAAGTTATTCAGTTCCATTAAGTGAATTAGATTTACGTTTTGACGCTTCATATCATTTACCAATAATTACAGAAATAATAAAAATATTAAAACAAAACGCTATGGAAACAAAAACCCTTGGCAATTTAGGAAATGCTATAACAATGCCGGGTATTTTTAAGCGTAATTATGTGGAAAAAGTAAATGGAGTGGCGTTTTTAGGCACAAATGATATTTTACAACTTTCACCAAAAATAGAAAAGTATTTATCAATTGTAACACATAAAAAATTAATAGAAAAACATCTATCAGTAAAAGAAAATACTTTGCTCATAACAGACAGAGGTACTATTGGAAATGTTATTTTAGTACCAAAATATTACGAAACAGAAAATTGGGTTGTTAGTCAAAATGCAATTAGGGTTATCTCCGATAAAAAAATTATTGGGTATATTTTTGTTTTCCTAAATAGTGAAATTGGTAAAACATTAATTAAGAGAGAAACATATGGCGCTGTAATTGACATGATTGACCCTGAAAATGCGTCCAATATTATAATTCCACTTTTAAAAAATAAAGAAAAGCAAAAAGAAATTAACGATTTGGCATTACAAGCTAATGAAATTAGGACAAATGCGTTTTATAAAGAAAAGGAAGCAATTGAAATTTTGAATCTAAAAGTTTTATATAATGAATAATATTCCATCGCTACCGTTCCTTTATTGCTAAGCACATTTGCTGCCCACATAGGCCAACCCTTCAAACCAAAGGTAATAAATAAGCTTACCAGTCCATCCCGCCTATACACACGATTGCGAACATTTGTACATTTAATTAAGATTGTTTAGATTTGAAAGACGAAAAAATAATAAAGGCCAGGGGGTAACATAGGCTCACAAACAATGCGGGTTTCAGAGGTATACGAGCGGTAATTCCGCTGACAAGTTCCGTCACAGGTGATACAGACTCAGCTTTGCAATCCCGCACTATTAGAAGCCGCAGCCATTTTCATTAAGTTTGAAATGGTTTCTTCGGAAATAGCCAAACGAATTCAATAAAAAAAATTGGACAATTTAAGGCAGATATTGCTTGAATACTGGGGATATAATGCTTTCAGACCGTTACAGGAAGATATAATAAATTCCGTATTGCAAAAACGTGACACTTTGGCGTTAATGCCCACAGGCGGCGGCAAATCTATAACATATCAAATTCCAACCCTTGCTTCCGAAGGGATTTGCATAGTGGTAACCCCATTAATTGCTTTAATGAAAGATCAGGTTGCTGGCCTTACGAAAAAAGGAATTAAAGCGGTTGCCGTGTATTCCGGGCTTACTTATGAGGAAATTGACATAGCCCTCGACAATTGCATTTTCGGCGATTTCAAGTTTTTATATTGCTCCCCTGAAAGGATAGGAACTGAAATATTCCGGGTACGCGTACAAAGAATGAATGTTTGCCTGATAGCAGTCGATGAAGCGCATTGTATATCGCAATGGGGTTACGATTTCAGGCCGTCATATTTGAAGATTATCGAATTGCGCCAGTTGTTACCCGAAGCGCCTGTGCTTGCGCTAACAGCAACTGCAACGTCGAAGGTCGTTGATGATATTATGGATAAACTTCAGTTCAGGAACAACAATGTTTTCAGCATGAGTTTTGAACGTAAAAATCTTGTTTACCTGGTTGTGAAACTGAGGATAAGTTTGGACGGCTGCTTAAAATAATCACTTCGTTGCCCGGAAGCGGGATAGTTTACGTTAGGAACAGGGATAAGACAAAGGAAATAGCCCAATATTTGATAAAAAATAATATAGAGGCCGATTATTACCATGCCGGTCTTTCAGACGAAATGCGTACCCAAAAACAAAACGACTGGATGAAAAATAAAATTCGCATAATAGTCGCCACAAATGCTTTTGGAATGGGGATTGACAAACCCGATGTGAGGATGGTAGTCCATTTCGATTTGCCCGATTCGCCAGAGGCTTATTTCCAGGAAGCCGGCCGCGCCGGTCGCGATAATAAAAACGCTTTCGCTGTATTGCTTTATAATAATTCCGATAAATTAAGCGTAAATAAACGAATTGAAACAAATTTTCCCGACATCAAAACTATTAAAACTGTTTATAACGCTTTGGGCAATTATCTTCAGGTTCCATATGGGGCCGGTAAATTTATTGCATACGATTTTAACTTAGCTGAGTTTGCCGCCAATTACAAATTTAACATCCATACAACTTTTAGCAGTTTAAAAGTGTTAGGGCAGGAGGGCTACATCGAACTTACCGATGGGCTCAATAATCCTGCAAAGGTGCATTTTCTGGTTAGCAGGGACGATTTATACAAATTCCAGGTTGCCAATATTGCTTTCGATACTTTTATAAAATTATTACTGCGTTCTTACGAAGGGCTGTTTTCAAATTATATCAGTATTGATGAGGCATTGCTCGCTAAGAGGTCGAATACCGGCATAGATAGTGTTTTTAAATATTTAAGCAAATTATCGTCATTAAAAATTTTGCATTACATACCCCGCAAAACAAACCCTGTAATAGTTTTTACCGAAGAAAGACTTGAGGATAAAGCTTTGCATATCGACTATGAAGGCTACAACAGCAGGCGAAACCGTTATATTGAAAAAATTGAAACCATGCTGCGTTATGCCGGCAAACACGACTTATGCCGAAGCCAGATATTGCTTGGATATTTTGGTGAAAAAGATACCAGCGCCTGTGGGCAATGCGATGTTTGCAGGAATAAAAATGAGAAAGTTTTAAGCAAATCGGATTTCAACCTTATTGTTGAAGCTATAAAAAGTGAAATATATACATCGCCGCAAACCCTTCATGCTATTGTTGACAAACATTCGCCGCAATTCGGGGAGGGGAAAATTATAAAAACCATCCGATGGCTGCTCGATAACGATATGGTTTTTTATAATCGTGAAAACAAATTGGAATGGAAAAAATAATGAAAAAATTATAACTGGAAACTTATTTTTTGGGGTTCATTTCATCGTACTCAAGCTTATAAAAGTCAGAAGCTTCTTTTTTGTAATTTTCCAATAAAGGAATTGACTGTTTCTCGTCCATCCTGGAATACTTATTTTTTTGGGCAATATAAATCCACTTATCGCAGTTGCCTGTTAGAATAGCGCTTTTAAGGTAAGCGGTATCGTATTTTAAATTCTTCTGTAATAATTTTAAAGTCGGCAGGGTAAACGGTGTGATACTGTAATCCGATTTTCCTGCTGCCAGCCGGCAGTGTTTGATCGAATCCATTAAGGCAAAAACTTTATCGGAGTCGTTGTGCTGGGTTAGAAATACATCGGTCAACGAATCGAGGGTCATTAATTCGCAAGGTGATAAAAGTGAATCGTCAAAAATGTTTTCAATATAATAGTCAAGCTCGTTTGCGACAATTTTAACTTCAACAGTTTTATTAAGGAGCAATGAAAAAAGTTGTTTCAGGTTTTGCTCGGCATTTTCTTTTGCAATGCCCAGTATGTTGCTGTTAAGGGCATTGGCGCGTAATGAATCGAGGCAGTTTTTTTTCACCTGCCTTAAAACATTTACATCTTTATCAAGCTTCCCGGTAATATCAATAATTTCGAAACCTTTCATGCCAAGCTCCGGAATAAACCAGGGGTTAATATCGCACGAAAGTATTTCGGGCTTCATTCCTGTCAGGATAATCCTGTTATGGATTGTATCTATTTTAACATTTCTGTCATTAAGTTTGTTAAACCTAAAGCCTGCCTGGACTTTTCCCCTGCCCAGCAAAATGAGCTGCGATTTCCTAATTTTTCGCGTTTTTAAACTTTTTGTTACTTCGTTTTTCTTCTTTTGAAAAATATCGTTGCAATAACTCAAAGTATTCTGAACAAGGTTATCGTATTGCTTACTATCGAGTAATTTTTCCAGAAGTTTTTTCCTGCCCTGGTACCATTTAATTTTCAATTGAGCTCTTATCTCATCAAGATAATCGTTAAAATAATTATCCTGTTTTGAAAGGCTGTCGCATAGTTTATCGAATTCTTTGCTTTGATCTTTATCAACATCTTTAATTTTCAAAATTCCTGTTTTAAACGAACTGTCCAAATCATGAATATTGTCCAGGAGCCTGGCTTCCGCATCATTTATCTGTAGTTCAACAATATTTTTGTACGATGAAATAACTTCGCCGTAATATTCGGCTGATACCAATTCCCCGATTGCCTTAATTTGTTGCACCTGCGCGGGCGTATCGCGAAGCGTAAGTTTGTTATTGGAGAACAAGCCGAAAGGATCGAAGTAGGCAAATATCAAAACTACAGCTACTACTATTATAGCCTGAACAAGAAATGACAAGCCTGAGAAAAATTGCTTCATGATAAAATTTTTGAATTTACTTTGGGTAAAAGCGGCCCTTTCCGAAAAGTAATGTAAATTTCCTCATAACCCAGGCTGTGCAGCAATGTTTCGAGCATTTGCCTGGTTTTGCTTTCTGTGGCTTCAATAATTCCCATGTAAGGCAGTTGCTCCCTGATATTGAGTTCGGCCTGGCGGTAAAATTCTTCAAGGTCTTCGATGGTTATTTTTGCAAAAATGCCGTTATCGAGCAATGCCGAATCAATCCTGAATTTCGAGAAGGGGTATGAAAAATTGATTACTTCAACAGCCGGTAAATTTAGCTCGATTTGTTTGCCATTTATCTTCACATCGTTTTTTGTAATTTTTTTCAAATCGATACCGGCTTTTATTGTGGCCTGCGTGTAGCAAACAATACGCGCTTTCCCGATAGTTATAAGCCGCATTATTTTTTTCTCGTCGTTGCCCACAACTATTTTGTCGATCACTGTTTCGGTGGTTGCTAATTTTGCGGCATCTTTAACTTTCGATACTGTAAAATATCTTTTGTCCCTGCACGAAACAAGTAACAGGCAAATGCAAAGTATTACCGGCAATTTACCCTTGTGCGCCATTTTTTGTTAAGTCAGTGGGTTGAACATTCTTTGGATCGGCAGGCTGGGATACCGATGTGCCCGATGTGTCAATAGTTTGGCTATTTCCCTGTGTCGCCGATGTTTGATCGGCTTTGTTTTTGGGAAGAAGATATTCAAGGGATTTATTGCCAAAATAGAAAGCTATCATCATAAGGAAACCTGTTTTGAGAAATTGGAAATTGTCTACAAAAGTTTCGTTATCTTTTAAAACACTATCCTTTCCAAAAGCAACAATTATCATTGCAAGCGCCCCGACTAACAGTGTAAGCGCTATTGTTCCGCGAACCGTTCCCGGGGGCAAACCAAAAGTTTGCTCTGCATTAGGGTTATCGCCCGGCTCATCAACATCATTGCCGGCATCCTTTGCAGCTTCAATTTTCTCCCAGTCCTTATCGGTGAGCCCGTAATTAATATTATAAAAATATACAGCCCACGAATAATAAGCAACAAGTATCCCTATCCACAATATTATTAGGCAAATGCCAAGTTTATTGTAAATGTCAATGCTTTTTTGCATATAAATGAAGAAAAGGATAAACAGAAAAATAATTTCAATAACTGTTGTTATCCAGAAAAAGTAACTGCCTGTTTTTTCTTTCCGGGCTTTACCGTTTGGTTTAATATTTTCTTCCATACGAATATGATTTGATAAACTATTATTTTAATTACTGTTTAGTTTTGTATTGACCGATTTTAAAATATTTTTAGTTTGAACTTTGCTTTTTATCTCTATAACAATGCGCTTAATCAGCCCGCTAACAGGGCCGATTAAACCAATGACCCAAAGAATGAAATTTGAAATAATTTCGGGACGTTTTACGTACAAAACAGCCAGAAACGTTAAACAGGCAATAAATATAAGTATTATAAAACGGTTCATAGTTGCTTTTCGGTTGTTTGAATGATTTTTTTCAGGAAATTTTTACAATATTATTTACCATTAACAAATTATTGCTATCTGTAACCATAAAATGAAAATTTAAAATAAAGATACATAATTTATTTAATCTGCAAATTTTGAATCAATTGAAATGAAAAAAAAATCTTTTTCACACCTCATTTTTTTTCAATAAAAATTTGCAATATTCATTTTTTTTTATATTTGGCCGTTAGAACCCTGATATATTTCAATATACGCCATTACTCAATAAAACCCTTAAAAAGCATGGCAACTAAAAAACACGAGACAAACTATAATCCAATTATAGATTATTTTTTAAATCGAATAATCATTAATAAAACCAGTTTGGTCTGACACATAAAATTTAATATTTAACAAATAATTTACACATAAAAATAAAATTTATGAAACGATTAATTACATTAATTACATTTTTGGCCGGTTTTGAATTAAACCAATATGCCCAGTTTACATTGGATCCACAGGGGCAGGCTGGAATAGGGACAACCTCCCCGGCAAATCCCCAAAGCTGTGACCCAGGTATTAGATGTACACGGTGCAACTGCTTCACAAATATTTGCCACAACTTCTTATAATACCATACAAACAGGAATTTGGTCCATTGGTGAATATGCCTTGTTTGGCGCACCTATCGGAGGGATTACAGGAACCTATTCAAATCATCCTTTTTCAATTATTACAAACCAACTAACAAGGGTAACTGTCCTGGCTAATGGAAACGTAGGCATAGCAAGCACAAATCCACAGAATATGCTGGAGGTAGGTAACAGTGGAAACCTTTCATTGAAAGCTTCAAGCAATACCCCGGGCAATATATTGTTTGTAACATCGGGCAATACCCAACTGGCAAGTATTTACTCTTCAACCACTGGGCTTTATTTATCAACTGCTACTAACAATACGCCCGCTATTTCAATTAATACAAATGGAAATGTAGGCATTGCAAGCATAAATCCGCAGAATTTGTTTGAAATCGGAAACAGTGGAAACCTTTCGCTGAAAGCTTCGGGCAGCGCCCCGGGTAATATGTTGTTCGTAAAATCGGACAATACTCAATTGGCAAGTATTTACTCTTCCACTAACGGGCTTTATTTATCAACCGCTACCAACAATATGCCCGCTATCTCAATTAATACAAGCGGAAATGTAGGTATTTGCGGCGCTCCTAATAGTTCCTACGGATTAACAGTGGGCAGCAGTACAAATTTTATTGGTAGTTATTTTTATGGCAATGCCAGGTTTTATAACCCTTATGGTAATGACCTTATTATTGATAATACGGCCAATTATGGCGAGAGCGTACATCCTGTTAGTAATAATTCCTGCAACGTAGGTAATTCAAACCTGGCATTTGGATATATGTGGTGTTATCATTTTACTAACCTTTCCGACAGGAGGCAAAAGGAAAATATCCGCAATATTACGGGCGCTTTGGATTTGGTGTTGAAACTTACCGGCGTAAGGTACGACCTGAAAAAACAATATGCATATAATGATACGTTAATAAAAAATGCAAAAATAAAAGCCAAATTGGAAGCCCTGCGCAAGAACCAGATAGGGTTTATTGCACAGGATGTAAATACGGTTTTGCCGGAGGTAGTTGTGCATGACGATTCGACCGATATTTACGGGATTGATTACGGTAAAGTGGTACCGGTGCTTGTTGAAGCCATAAAAGAACTAAAATCGCAGGTCGATTCATTAAAGCAAGCAAATAAAAAAAGCACGGGTTCGTTAAAAAGTGAAGAAACTACAACCGGTATTGGAGATGCCGGCAGCCAAACCGATAAACCGTACCTGGGGCAAAATGCCCCGAACCCTTTTTCTGTTGCAACTGTAATAAATTTCTACATTCCACAGGAAAATAGAACGGCAGCCATTTACGTGTACGATATGCAGGGGGTACAAAAGAAAGCCTATAACATAACCGAAAAGGGCAATGGCTCCATAACTATTAATGGCTATGAATTGCAGGCCGGGATGTATTTGTATGCTTTAATTGTTGATGGCAAAGAGATAGATACAAAGAAGATGATTTTAACCCAATAATATTTTGGTCGTTGGCGAAGTTAAGATTTTCAGTTTAAATTTTTAATGAAATAACTTATACAATATAACTATGAAAAATTTTTTAATTGTTATTTTAAGCTTTGTGCCTTTGATAATTCAGGCACAAACAGACAGCCTTTATTGTAAAAACGTATTAAATAAATTAAATGAATTTAGGGCTCAAAATTCACTTCAACTATTTAAATTATCTGATGCTCAAAATAAAATTGCTGATATTATATTAAAAAATAAAGATCATTTAAAAGATATATCTGGCAATTATTTTGAAGATTCTATCAGGATAATTTTGATTAATAACAGATTCAATGATTTGCAATTTAAAATAATTGAAAAAAAAATAAATGATAAAAACATTGAATTAGATTCTGCTTTAAAGGAACAATTAAAAGAACCAGATTTTAAAAGGGTTGGTATAGCTTCTAATAAAAATACGGTATTAACAATACTATTTAAAGGTTATATTGGTATTATACATATTGATACGGAGCAGACCGCTCAAAAAAAGTGATGCTGATATTACTCCCTTTGATTTTAATTCTGTTAAATATAATATTCGATTTAAATCATCCCTAACTGAAATTAGATATTATAGGGCAAATAATATTGATGATATAAATACCATAAGAGATTATTCTACTATTTATCCTGGAAATGATGGTTATTTTAGAATTAATAATATTTGGAATGGCAATCGATATATAGTATTGATGAATGATAAAAATGAAATTATTCACATTATTAAATAATTGACCAAATGAAGAAGTTTTTATTTATAACAGTTTTATGCTTTTTAATTATAAAAGCATTTGCTAATAATGAATATTTAATTTATGAGCAAGGTACTATGCAATTTTCAAGTATAAATTATAAAGAAGACTGGACTATTACATTTGCTGATGTTATTTATAACGTTTCTTTTGATTGCGAAATTCCTGTTTACCAAAAGGATCAAATACTTGAAAATACATTTCTGGTGCCTAATACTCCTACTATCACAGCTGATAACGGTGTTACGGTTACTGCTATTACTCCATATTATGATGGCAATGTTTTGAAAGATACTGTTTCACTTTGTGTGCCTGCGTCATATTCTCTTAGCTATGTTGTTTTCCATGTGGCTTATAAAAATATGTCGACATCAGTGGATATTTCAAATCCAATGTCTTCATATGATTCTTATCCATTGAATGCAAGCACAATTCCATCAACCGTTAATCAATATTTAGCTGCAACAACTAAAATTCAATCAGGAGACAGTAGAATTCAAAACCAGGCAAAAGCAATAATTACCGGGTACACTGGCAGTGTTAAAACTCTATCAGACGCTGTTGATGCCTTAACCCAATGGGGTGAATGCAATATTAATATAGACAATCTTGACGGTTGCAGAGATGCTGTTTCAGTATTGACTGCTGGTTGCAAAGTGAATGGTTCAAATGTTCCGTCAAAATCCACTCAATGTGAAGGCTCTGCTAACTTATTGGCAGCTTTTTGTAGAAGTTTAGGAATCCCGGCAAGAATTTGTTCTGGAAATTTTATTGAACAGGCAGTATCTGTTCCTCTACCAACCGTTTTTAATTACCCTAATTTTCAATGGGGAAGTGGAAATGGAACAGTACCTGCCCCTCACTCTTGTTGTGAGATATATTCCCCAAGTTCACAAGACTGGATAAGATGTGATCCCGCTCAAAGAACCGAATTATTTGGTTGGCCAAATTTTATTAAAGAAGCTAATGAAACAGAGGATGGTATTAATGATTATTATGTAGCTGGTGATAATTATGTCGGTTATGGTGGTACTGGAAATTATTCGGCTCAACAAATTACTCAATTTGAATACTGTCCATCTTCTACCATTAGCAATACATCAAGTCTTACTGCCAGCAATTATTTGACTTTTAATTATGGAAATAAAAACAGTGACAATAACACTGTTTTGTTTACTCCCTCCAGAAGTACTATACCAACAGGATTTAATGACCAGGTTACAATTGAAAATCCACCAAATGGTACTTTAAATGAAACCAATCAGCCACCAGTACCGGTGCCTAATAATACTTGGGTTATTACCCCATGTTCCCAGGCAAGTTTTTATGCTTTATTTGTATCGGGGGGCGGAGCCGTATGGTATTTTGATTGGTCTATAGTTTTATATTATTCAGGTGGTACATATACATATGCAAGTGGTAGTATAGGGCCTTCTAATACTTATACCCCAAATGTAGTTGGTCAAGGTTGTGTTTGGCAACCTACAACAACGGCATTACCTAATTATAACTGGCTATACGATCCTGCGGGAAATATATTTGGCCAGGTTAATGTTAAAGCAGCTTTAGTCGGCGGGGGTGGGGATGGAGTAACAAACCAGGCAACTATAGGGGTAAGCCCTTATAATTATATTCAAAATTTTACATACAGTTCCAGCGCCACTGTTAATGCCTGTGCAAAGTTAAACCTTACCAATGTTATAATAAATAACAACGCACCGGTTATTTTTAATACAAATGGTTATGGAATTGTAATTAATTCCTCGTTCCAGGCACAAAAAGGTTCAACACTTCAAATATAAACTCTAATTTAACAGGTTAAATAAAAGGCCTGAAAACATTAATATTCCAAGATAGCGAAACCTGCCGGGTTTATAAAACCCGGCAGGTTTAACTTGTTGAACAAATATATTTCCTAAAAGGAAGTGAATTTGTATATAAGGTTGCTGGTAATACAAATTGCTGGAATTATAAATGAAAAATGCTGTGCATTAAAAGTTTTAGAAATTCGAAAAATATGAATAAACATATAACAATAAGGCCACTTATATTGCTTTTAATTATATTAATCTGCAAAACAACTTTAATGTCTCAAACTCAATTAAGAGAATGGAATTATAATGATTCAAAAAATAATTTTATAGAAATAATCCCTTCCAAAGGAATTATAATTCATAATGATTCAATATTAATTAAGGTCAATAGTTTAATTGATATAAAAAATTTCTTAAATAAAAAACTCATTAAATATTCATTAAATTATAATAAACCTAAAGTATTGTGCGTAGGGATTAGCGATTCACCACCACCCGGTTATTCTGGCAAATATCATCATGCAACAAGCTGTACCCATTAAAGATTATTCAGCAACAATCAAAGTTGATAGTATAACTTTTAACTTTTTCTATTCTTTTACCAGTCAGAAGGATATTTTGTTGGATTCCGTAGATGATAGCCTTTATCTAAACTCAATACAAATAGTAGGTCTATCAAATGTGGGAATAAATGGAGGTCTTAAAATAGGCGACTCATTTGAAAAAATCTTTAATTATTTTGAAAAGCCTAAAAATGATAACAATCCTAATATGATAAGAAATGAATATAAATATAATGGTGTTATATTTATATTGGATTTAGATTCTTTACATTTTAAAACTTTTAAAAAGATAATAGCTATTGAAGTAAATTAATTAAACTAATAGCTAATCTTATATATTTATCTATGAAAGGCAAGCGATAGCATAATATGTGTAATATTCAAAGTTTTGTTTGGCGCTGCGGCAATTTCGTTCGTTATTGCCGCAATTTGGTTTGGTACTGCCGCAGTTTGGTTCGGTAGAGCGGCTCGTCGGTTCGAACGAGCGGCTCCTTCAAATGAAATAGCGGCAATTTGGTTTGTTTAAGCGGCTCATTCAAACGAAAGAGCGGCTCTTTGGAATGAAAGAGCGTCCCGTTGGTTCGAAATTGCCGCTCTTTGGTTCGGTAGGGCGGCCCGTCGGTTTGAATGAGCGGCTCCTACAAATGAAATAGAGGCAATTTGGTTAAGTTAAGCGTCTCATACAAACGAAAGAGCGGCTTGTTGGTTCGAACGAGCCGCTCTTTGGCATAATATTGCCATCAATATTTTTATAATCGGAAAAACTTATTACTTTTGCGTCCCGAACAATTTAAAAACTAATAAAGTAAACTTTTATGTTAAGACAGTATGAGACCGTTTTCATTGTAACTCCCGTTTTATCTGAAAACCAGATGAAGGAAGCGGTAAATAAATTTAAAGCTTTTATGACTGAGAATGGGGCCGAGATAGTCCATAGCGACAACTGGGGGCTTAAAAAACTGGCATATCCCATTCAGAAAAAAACTACCGGGTTTTATAACCTTATTGAGTTTAAAGCCGAACCGGAATTTATAGAAAAGCTGGAAATTGAATACCGCAGGGATGAAAAAATTATCCGTTTCCTGACATTCAAAATGGATAAGTTTTCGATTGAATATAGCGAGAAAAAAAGAAGTAAAAAAGAACCTGTAAAAATTACGGAGGAATAAGCTATGGCACAAAATCAGTCAGAAATAAGGTATTTAACCCCGCCGACAGTTGAAATTAAGAAAAAGAAATATTGCAGGTTTAAGAAAAACCATATTAAATATATCGATTATAAAGACCCGGAATTTCTTAAGAAATTTCTTAACGAACAGGGTAAAATATTGCCGCGCAGGTTAACCGGCACTTCGTTAAAGTACCAGAGAAAAGTAGCTACTGCTGTCAAAAGGGCCCGTTATATAGCCATTTTACCCTATGTTGCCGATATGTTAAAATAATTAATGGAGGAACTTGCTATGGAAATAATATTAAAACAGGACGTACAAAATTTAGGCAGCAAAGATGAATTGGTTACTGTTAAAAACGGTTATGCAAGAAATTTTCTTATTCCAAAGGGGCTTGCCATTAATGCTACTGAAACAGCCAAAAAGATACACACGGAAAATGTTAAGCAACGCGCCCACAAAGAATCGAAAATAAAAGATGAAGCGCTTGTAATTGCCGAAAAACTTAAAGACATGAAACTTACTATCGGCGCAAAAACCAGCACGAAAGGTAAAATATTCGGTTCTGTAAATACAATTCAAATTTCGGAAGCGTTAGCCGAAAAGGGATTTAACATCGACCGTAAAAATATTATCATCAAGGATGAGCTTATTAAAGAAGTCGGCAATTATACAGCTAAACTTAAACTTCATAAGGAAGTAAGCGTTGAAATAGCGTTTGAGATAGTATCGGAATAACGGATAACAATTTGCCATTAAAAAAGAAGATGCCATTCTGATGAGGAATGGCTTTGTTTTAAAACCCTGTCAGGGCTTGTTTCAAATAGCCTCATTTTGCAAATAAACATAAAGGCAAATGCAGGAAAATACCATTACACTTTACCAGCTTAACAAGCTAATACAGGAAACCCTGAAAGTTTCCATAAACCAACCTTTTTGGGTAAAGGCTGAAATTGCGCAGGTTAAAGAAAACTTTAGCGGCCATTGTTACCTTGAACTGGTTGAGAAGGATGCTGCTTCGGACAGGATTGTTGCACAATCTAAAGCCATTGTTTGGTCGAATACTTTCCGCATTTTAAAGCCTTATTTTGAAACCACTACCGGCAGAAAGCTTTCCGAAGGGTTAAATATTTTGATATGCGTTAAAGTTGAATTCCACGAGGTGTACGGGCTGAGCCTGGTTATTTCGGATATTGATCCAACCTTCACAGTCGGTGATTTGGCATTAAAAAAAGCCGAAACAATAAGGCGCTTGAAGGAAGAAGGCATTTTCGATATGAACCGGGAGCTGGAAATTTCATTAGTGCCGCAACGAATAGCAGTAATTTCATCGGAAACGGCTGCCGGGTACACCGATTTTGTAACGCACCTGAACGAAAATCCTTTCAGGTTCAAATTTTTTATAAAACTTTTTCCCGCTTTCATGCAGGGCGATAAAGCCGAAGAATCGATTGTTGCAGCGCTCGAGCAGATTAATAACGAAGCCGGAAATTTTGATGTTGTGGCCATCATCAGGGGCGGAGGCTCGCAGGTCGACCTGAGCTGCTTCGACAGCTATTGGCTTGCCTTACATGTTGCACAGTTCCCTTTGCCGGTATTAACAGGTATCGGCCACGAACAGGACGATTCAATTACAGACATGGTTGCCCGGTTTCGCCTTAAAACGCCTACCGCTGTTGCCGGCTTTCTAATCGAAAGCCTTAATAATTTCGAAGAAGGGCTTGAAGAATTTTATAACCGTGCATTTGATTATGTTAAAGAATATATTGCCCATCAAACAAGCTATCTCGAAAAAGCTGCGTTTTCTATACCTGTAATTGTTAAAGACCGGGTTCAAAAGGCTTCCGGCATTTTAAGGGATTTAACATATTCAACAAGCAGTATAATTGAAAAGAAAATTGGCAAACAGCAGTTCAACCACGAAATAAAAGTCCAGAAAATATCTTCGGCTTTAAAACACTTTTATTTCAGGCAACGCCAAAGTTTAAACGAAAGTATTTCGAACCTTGAAAATAAACTTGCTGCATTAATTAAATTGCAACAGTCCAAACTCAATCTTTGGGAAAATACTTCAAACCTTGTAAACCCCGACAATATTTTAAAAAAAGGTTTCTCTATAACAATGCTGGATAATTTACTTGTAACAGAATCCAATGCAGTTACTGAAAAGGATATAATAAAAACCCGCCTGCATAAAGGATTTATTGTTAGCGAAGTAAAGAAAACCGGGAAAGATAAATAGTAAAAACAGGATTATATTAATGCCGGCCCTTTTCTGCACATCTAACTTGACAAATTTTATAAAAACGTGAAGAATCGATAACAAAAACCCGAGGTTTTATGAATAACTTTTTAAAGCTGCACTTAACTTATCTAAAGCAATTTTAATATTCTGAAGCGGGCAACCAATATTCATTCTTTGGAAACCGCTTCCGCCCGGGCCGAATGTAGGGCCGTCGTTTAATCCCAGGTGGGCTTTACTGATTATAAGTTCTTTCAATTCTTTATCGGAAAGCTGCAATTTTCTGCAATCGATCCATATCAAACAAGTAGCTTCAAGCGGACTAATGTTTAAGAAAGGCAGGTTTTCCGAAAAAAAGTTTTTTATAAAATTGTAATTTTTTGATAAATATTCCAATAATTCATCAAGCCAAGGCTCGCCCTGTTCAAATGCTGCTACCATACCCATTAAACCAAAAGTATTAAGCGCTTCGACTTCTAATGGCTTAATAAACTTTTTGAAAGTTTTTTGCATTTGAGGGTTATTTATTATAACATGCGATGTTGACAGGCCGGTAAGATTAAAAGATTTGCTTGCCGAATGACAGGTAATTGTGATATTATCTATTTCGGGATTTAACGAGGCCAATGGAATATGTTTGTGAGGTTTAAAAACCAGGTCGTTATGAATTTCATCTGACACGACAACCAGGTTGTTTTTTATGCAAATCTCAGCAATTTTTTCAAGTTCGTCACGCCGCCAATCCCTGCCAACAGGATTATGCGGATGGCAAAAAATAAATAACTTTGCGTCTTTGGCTTTCTTCTTAAAATCGTCAAAATCTATTGTATAATGATTTTTGTTTTCAATAAGCTGGTTAAAAACAATCTGCCTTTTGTTTTGCAGGATTACTGAAAAGAAAGGATAATAAACCGGCGATTGAACAATAATTTTATCATCAATATCGGTAAAAGCCTGGACCAGGTAACTTAACGAAGGCACAGTGCCCGGTGTAAAAAATATAGATTTTGGGTCGGTTTTATAATTATATCTTTTCTGAAACCAATCTATTATTGCTTTGTAGTATCTCTCGGTTTTTAAGTGATAGCCGTAAATGCCGTGATTTACCAAATCGGTAAATGCCTTTGTAATAAAATCGGGCACACGGAAATCCATATCGGCAACCCACATCGGTTGAACGTCGTTTGTGCCAAACCGGATAAATTTACCGTCGTATTTCAAACAATCGGTATTTTCGCGCGATATAATTTCGTCAAAATTGTGCGGCATATTTTTTCACTTTTGTTGAATTCGCAAAATTAAAAATAATGTTTATTGAATAAACTCAACTTCTTTAAACATAAAGCCCTGCACTTTGCCTTCGTCAGTAATAATTACCAGTTGCCCGCTCTCATTAACGTCAGTAATTTTTCCAAAAAAAATATCACCGCCTGAAGAAAAAGGGCTTTTTTGCCCAAATTTATAAAGCTTTTCGATATAATCTTTTTTTATGCTCACGAAATGTTTTTCCCTTAATCGGTCAACCTGTTTTTTCAGGCATATTAATAATTGGTTCAGTAGCTCATTAAGATTATACTCAATAAAGGTAAGGTTTTTCATTGATTGTGCCTTAAAAGTAAAGTTGCTAAATTTTTTCTGGTTAACATTTAGCCCGATACCAATTAACGAATAAGCCAGGGAGCTATTCATTATTGAATTCTCGATAAGTATTCCGCCAATTTTACTATCGGAAACAAGAATATCATTCGGCCATTTAATTTTTGAAACTATTTCATGCGATTCAAGAAAATCAATTATAGCAAGAGATACAGCCTGTAAAAGATAGAATTGATTTTCAACATGCAGATAACCAGGAAACAGAGCCAGAGTAAAAGTAAGGTTTTTGCCTGCCTCGCTTTCCCATTTGTTTTCAGCCTGTCCGCGGCCACTTTCCTGGCAATAAGCGTTTATTACGGTTTCCTCTTTTAATACATTCCTGCTTAACAAATAATGGGCATAGCTGTTTGTTGAATCGACTGTTTGAAGGTTTATTATGGGCCAGGGCTGTTGCATGGTAAGTTAAAATAAAAAATTATCGTACGGATACCTTGTAATATGTACCTCTTTAACTTTTTGATGAAGCATATCCCGTAGCAAACCAATATTTGTTTTTTCAGTCGCTGAAATAAAAATGCAGGGTGCATTAGCTTTGGCAATCCAGCTTTTCTGAAGTTCAGCCAAAGAAAGGTTTTTATACGTTGCCGGGGATAAGTCATCCGCATCTTTTATAGCGAAGTTGTAAGCATCAATTTTATTGAAAATAATAAAAATTTGTTTTTCGGCCGCACCTATATCTTTTAGTGTTTCATTAACGGTATTAATTTGATCCTCATATAAAGGATGGGAAATGTCAACAACATGCAAAAGAATGTCAGCTTCCCTTACTTCATCAAGAGTAGATTTGAACGATTCCACCAGGTTATGGGGCAATTTACGAATGAAGCCCACCGTATCCGATAACAGGAAAGGCAAATTGCCGATTATCACTTTTCGCACAGTTGTATCGAGGGTGGCAAACAGCTTATTTTCTGCAAAAATATCGCTCTTGCTAAGCAGGTTCATCAGGGTTGATTTGCCGACATTTGTATATCCGACAAGGCTAACGCGCACCATTTTTCCCCTGTTCTTCCGCTGCGTTATCATTTGCTTGTCAATTTTTTTTAGCTGTTCTTTTAATCTTGAAATCCTGTCGCGGATTACGCGTCGGTCGGTTTCAATTTCTGTTTCGCCGGGCCCACGCAGGCCGATACCTCCGCGCTGACGTTCGAGGTGTTTCCACATCCCAACCAACCGTGGCAATAAATATTGGTATTGTGCCAGTTCCACCTGTGTTTTAGCATATGCTGTTTTTGCACGTTTAGCAAAAATATCAAGGATGAGGTTTGTCCTGTCTAATATTTTACAGCCAAGCTCATGTTCAATATTTCTAAGCTGGCTTGCCGTTAATTCATCGTCGAAAACAACAAAATCAATTTCATTTTCCTTAACATAACCGGCAATTTCAGCTAATTTACCTTCCCCGACAAATGTACGGGGATTCGGATATTCTAATTCTTTGGGTAAATTGTTTTTTTACTTCAGCCCCTGCGGTATCAGCTAAAAATGCAAGTTCCAGCAAATATTCTTTTAGCTGGCTTTCACTCTGTTCGTCATTTATAACACCTACCAAAACAGCGGTTTCAACAACAGGACTGGTTTCTATCATAGTTTAATTCAACAATTGTAAATTACAAAAATAATAACATTTGTCGGCTGCCATGAAAATAAGCAAAAACAAATAGCGATTAGCAGCAAATAAAAAAAGTGGGCGCTTCCCCACTTTTTTCAGAATCAAATCAGGTATTTATTAACCCTACGTAATTTTTAATTAAACCTATAATTAAAACAAATGAAAACGCATCACTATTATTAATATTCCATTTCAAATTCGAATTTGCCTAATTTTCAGGCATTACTTAATTCCATAAATAATAATTGGTTTAACAAAATATTGATTGTTATAGCTGTAACGCAAAAAATATTTTCCTGAATTAACTTTAGGGATATATAATTTTTCACTATGTTCTCCGGCTTGGTATTCTGCATTAAGGAGTGTTCCATCAATTTGTCCTGTAATATCTATTAAATCAATTTTTATTTTCGAATTATTTGATAATAAAAAATCGACATTAATATAATCTTTTGCGGGGTTTGGAAATACCTTTAATATACTTCCGGTTTTCACATTATTTTCTGGCAAGTCAGTTAAATTTAGTACTGTAATTTTTCCTTTCATACCTAAATATGCATGAGCCTGGCAGACATAATAAAAACTTGC
>CAWEFA010000149.1:0-3415 GCA_963808135.1 uncultured Bacteroidota bacterium | reverse complement strand
ATTCATGCTTACTTTCGGAACAATATAAAAATCAACTTCGGCCTGGCCTGGTTTATTGCCCATGGCCCCTGGAAAAATTCTAATTTCAGAAAGCAATGTTTCGCGGTTCCAAAGTTGTATATAGCTTATAAAATGGTCGTTTTCGTCAGGATGAAAATATTCGTTGCCAACGCGGACTTTTATTTTAAACTTTTCTCCTTCAATTGCCTTGTCATCGCAAATAATTAAAGGGCAGTGCCGGTCGAAAAAGTCCTTCTGGATTTCTTTTTCAATATTTTTTATATCAACAGGTTTAAAAATATTTGGCATACTCAGTTAATTTACGTATGAAATTGGGCACGTAAACTTACGGAATAATAAAAAAATTATTTAATAAAAGCTCTATTTTTTTGCCGGCTTCTAAAACTAATATATCTTTACACCCCATTGAAAACAGAATATTTTAAATTATTTGAAATAATCTCATTAAAGATATTGCGGGGTGGAGCAGTTGGTAGCTCGTTGGGCTCATAACCCAAAGGTTACAGGTTCGAGTCCTGTCCCCGCTACAAAACAAGCCCTTTAAACGTTTGATTTAAAGGGCTTGTTTATTTTAATGGGGTGTAAAAATAAGGTAAAATATTTTTCTTAACCCTTCAATTTTTATTGTTCTTTATTCCTATATTCAGATAGGTAAGAAATAACCTGGTTATAGACATTTTCGGGCGTAAAACCGAATTTTTCATCCAACACTTTTGCAGGCGCCGAATATCCGAAATGATCGAGCCCCCAAATTTTGCCCCTGGGGCCTACAAGTCCTGATAGCGTAACGGGCAAACCTGCTGTTAGACCAAAAATAGGCAAGTCAACTGGAACAATGCTATTTTGATATTCAACCGGTTGTTCCCTGAATAATCCTTCAGATATTACAGATACAACACGCACTTTTAACCCATTTTTGTTTGTAAGCATTGCAGCCCCTTCAGCAAGAGTGGAGACTTCCGAGCCACTTGCCACGAGAATAATATCCGGGGTATTCTTGCAATCAATTACAATATATGCGCCGTACTCAGCTTTTAAAGCATCGTTATAGCGGGTTGGGCCTGTTTTAACAGGTAAGTCTTTAATAACCTGCCTTGATAAAATAAGTGCAGTTGGAGAATTTAAGTTCTCTATAGCCATTTTCCATGCAACTGATGTTTCATAAGCATCGGCTGGGCGTAATGCCAATAGGCTGCGTTTACCTTTATGGTTCTTTAAATGTTCGAGTAACCGTATTTGTGCTTCATGTTCCACAGGCTGATGGGTTGGGCCATCTTCACCAACACGGAAAGCATCGTGCGACCAGATATATTTTACAGGAAGCTCCATAAGCGCTGCCAGGCGAATTGCCGGCTTCATAAAATCGGAAAAAACGAAGAAAGTGCCACATGCAACCCAAACCCCTCCATGAAGCGCTATACCATTACAAATACCAGCCATTGTAAGTTCGCTTACGCCGGCATGTAAAAATGCCCCGCTAAAATCGCCTTTTACAAATGGTTTGGTGTATTTTAGAAATCCGTCAGTTTTATCGCTGTTGGCAAGGTCGGCTGATGAAACTATCATATTTTCTACTTTCTGTGCCAGGTATCCAAGAACAGTTGCAGATGCTGCACGGGTGGCAATATTTTCTTTTTGAATAATTTCTTCAAAGTTTAATTCTGGAAGCGAGCCTGATAAAAACAATTGTAATTTTTCGGATAATTCCAGATTTGCCAATTTCCAGCTATTGCATTCAGCTTTGCGGATTGCGACTTCTTTAATAAGTTTTTTTTTAACATTTTTATATAATTCCGAAACTTCCGGAAAAATTTCAAAAGGGTTTTCGGGGTTACCGCCGAGGTTCGATATGGTTTTGGCAAATGAAGCCCCTGCTTCCGAAAGCGGCATGCCATGTGTAGATACTTTACCTTCGAAACTGGTGCCATCTTCCTTTAATGCGCCTTTGCCCATAATGGTTTTTCCAATTATAAGCGTTGGTTTTTCTTTTTGGTTAATTGCATTATTTAACGATTCACGGATTTGATCGATATTATTCCCGTCAATCGTAATTACATTCCAGCCCCATGCCTCGTATTTTTTAGCAGTGTTTTCAGATGTTACTGTTTTGGTTTCTGTTGAAAGCTGAACATCGTTAGAGTCATAAAACATGATGAGGTTATGCAAACCAAGAAATCCTGCAAGCCGGCCTGCCCCCTGCGATATTTCTTCCTGAATGCCGCCATCGGAAATATATGCAAAAATTTTATGCGACATCCATTCGCCAAAGCGGGCGCATAAAAACCGTTCTGCAATTGCAGCGCCCACGGCCATTGTATGCCCCTGACCCAAAGGGCCAGATGTATTTTCAATTCCTCTTTGAACATCTTTTTCAGGATGGCCGGGCGTAGGACTGCCCCATTGGCGAAAATTTTTCAATTCGTCGATAGTATAATTGCCCGCCAGCGCCAGCGCAGAATAAAGCATGGCCGATAAATGACCGGGATCGAGGAAGAAACGATCGCGCATAAACCACGACATATCCGAGGGATCGTAACGAAGGTATTCGGTAAAAAGAATATTTATAAAATCGGCGCCTCCCATAGCTCCTCCCGGATGTCCCGATTTTGCTTTCTCAACCATTGCAACCGAAAGTGCGCGTATATTATTTGCCGCCCTCTCAGCTAATTCATAATTATTTTTCACTATAATTTGTTTGCCCATGCCCACAAAAATAATTATTTACCAGTTTTATCCAACTGATAAATAATAAATATTTAAAATTGTTCAAATTTTTATTGATGGATTTTCATAAAAAGTTTAAAAGTTAAGATTTTTCTTTTTATTCGGATCGCTAAAATTCCCTTCTATTAAAAGAAAGCGCCTTCCTGTTCCAAAAAGATCTTTCTTCCAACAGTATTAATGGTTTAATCTCCGGCAAAACGGCTCCTTGCTTTTTCGACTTTTTCATTAGAAGTTTCCATCTTATGGTTAAAAATTTTATTTACTTTTTTGTGAAACAAATTGTAAAAGGTTAACTTTAATTTTCGGTTGATACAAATTTTTTCTATGGATAATTTAAGCGAGCAGGAGAAGAAAAAAAAGTATAAAATACTGATTGTCGACGACAGCCAAAACAATATCGATTATTTGCTGAGCATATTAAAAAATGACAATTACCTGATGGCAACATCAAATAATGGGGCAACAGCTATCATCAAAGCCAAAGGCAATAGTTTCGACCTTATTCTTCTCGATATTGTTATGGAAGGTATTGATGGATATGCAGTTTGTAAGGAATTAAAAAGCTATCCTGCTACAAGGGATGTCCCGATCATTTTCCTGACCAGTTTATGCGACCCGGCTGATATTACGAAAGGTTTTGAGCATGGCGCGGTCGATTATGTGAAAAAAC
>CAWEFA010000148.1:0-11037 GCA_963808135.1 uncultured Bacteroidota bacterium | reverse complement strand
ACCATAATTCCGTAAAAATTTCTGATAAAGAAATCGATTTCAGCAAACGGATAAAATTACGGTTTGGAATTTACCGTATACGTTTCGATTATATTGGTTTAAGTTACAGGTCGCCATCATCAGTGAAATACCAGTATAAACTTGATGGGTGGGAATCGGAATGGTCCGATTTTACTCAAAATACGTTTACAATTTATCCGAGGGTTGAAGATGGCAAATATACTTTCCTTGTTAAAGCTTACAATGCTGAAGGAATATCTTCAGAGCCGGCAAGAATAGAAATTTATATTGCGCCTCCTTTCTGGAAACACTGGTGGTTTGCTTTAATTTCAATAATTTTAGTAATTGTTTTGTTTTATTTATATATAAAATACCGCGAAAACAAACAAATTCAATTTCAACAATACCTTCAGAAAATGCTTGACGAACGCACACGGGAGGTTATAGAACAAAAAGAAGAAATTGAAATTAAAAACCGCGATATTACTGATAGCATAACTTATGCACAACGGATACAATCAAGTATATTGCCTTCAATTAAAAAACTCCAGGAAACTTTCTCCGGCTGTTTTATATTTTATCAGCCACGCGATATTGTTAGCGGCGACTTTTACTGGTTCGATAAAACATCCGACAATAAATTTGTTATAGTTTGCGGCGATTCCACAGGTCATGGAGTTCCAGGAGCTTTGATGTCGATGATTGGGACAACATTAATAAAAGATATTTGCAACAGGCCCGATGTAGTTTCACCTACGAAAATTTTAGAAAAACTTGACGAGGAAATCCGTCAAACGCTTGGCCAAAATGTTGATGCTGATAATTCGAGCGATGGCATGGACCTGACAGCTTGTGAAATTGATACGTTAACTTTTAAAATCCGTATTGCTTCGGCAATGCGGCCTGTAATTTTATACCAGGATGGGGAGCAGATATATGTGCATGGCAGTAAAAGCTCAATTGGCGGAAATGAATATGCCCTTGAAGTTAAGGACTTTGAAAACCAGCCGTTCCAATTAAGCAAAGGAGATATTATTTATATGTTCTCTGACGGTTATCCCGACCAGTTTGGCGGGCCGATGGGAAAAAAATTCAAAATGGTGCGTTTGCGCAGCCTGTTAAAAGATATACATCAATTACCAATGGAAGAACAATATCATCATATTAAAAACACATTCAAGCTTTGGAAAGACCAACTCGATCAGGTGGATGATGTTTTGTTTATGGGCATAAGGATATAATTTCTTTTAATTTTCACCGGGAAACCATTTAAAATACTTAGAGGCTGTCTAAAAAGGCTGAATTTTGTTCACGCAGAGACCGCGAAGAAAAGACGCAAAGTTCGCAAAGAATTAATTATGATTTTTTATTAGCCTTTGCGTTCATTTGCGTGAAACCGACTTTATAGACAACCTCTTATAATACAAGCATTAATTTTCACTTCTGCCTGATAAAAATCTGGATAGGAACTCCCGTAAAATTAAAATTTTCACGAAGCTTGTTTTCAAGGTAACGTTTGTAGGGTTCTTTTATATATTGCGGAAGGTTTGCAAAGAAAGCAAATGCAGGCGTCTTTGTTGGCAATTGGGTTACAAACTTTATTTTTATTAATTTACCTTTTATTGAGGGTGGGTTATAAGCTTCAATTGCGGCAAGCATAATTTCATTCAGCTTTGAAGTAGGTATTTTTTGTCTACGGTTTTTATATACCTCAACCGCGGTTTCAATAACTTTGTGGATGCGCTGTTTTGTGAGTGCTGAAACAAAAAGCACCGGGATATCGGTCAAAGGAGCCGTTCTGTGATTTATAATATATGTGTATTCTTTTGTTGAGTTGGTATCTTTTTCAACCAAATCCCATTTGTTTACCAGGATAACAATGCCCTTTTTATTACGTTGGCATAACTGAAAAATGTTCATATCCTGAACTTCGATACCCTGGGTGGCGTCGAGCATTAACAAACAAACATCGGAACTTTCAATTGCCCTGATAGAACGCATTACAGAATAAAACTCAATATCCTCTGTAACTTTTCCTTTTTTTCTCAACCCGGCTGTATCAATTAAATAAAAATCGTGGTTGTATTTATTGTAATGAATGAAAATAGAATCCCTTGTAGTACCTGGTATTGGCGTTACTATGTTGCGGTCGTTCCCTATCAGGGCATTTATTAAAGATGATTTGCCAACGTTAGGACGGCCAATGATAGCTATTTTCGGCAGATTGATTTCAGTTTCGGGAAGTTCTTTGCTAAATGAAGCTGTTAATGCATCGAGTAAATCGCCTGTGCCGCTTCCTGAAATAGAAGAAATACAAAAGATTTCGCCTAATCCGAATTTGAAGAATTCATAAGAATCGGCAATGCGTTCATAATTGTCGGTTTTGTTTGCTACAACAATTACTTTCTTTTCCGATCGGCGAAGAATTGCAGCTACTGCTTCATCTAAATCGGTAATTCCACAGGTTATATCAACCATGAAAATTAAAGCATCAGCCTCTTCCATAGCCAGCATAACTTGTTTCCGGATTTCTTCTTCAAAAACATCTTCGGAATTCACTACATAACCGCCGGTATCGATTACAGAAAATTCAATTCCGTTCCACTCAACTTTGCCATAATGTCGGTCGCGCGTGGTGCCGCTTGTTTCATCAACAATCGCTTCACGGCTTTCCGTAAGCCGGTTAAAAAGCGTCGATTTTCCAACATTCGGACGACCAACAATTGCAACAATATTGCCCATAAAACTTTTGATAAGAGGGCTGCTAAGTTAGATAAAATTATTTGTTAAGTGTACCCAAACTGCCTAAGCATATTTTCATTATTGCGCCAATCCTTTTTTACCTTAACAAATAGTTCCAGATAGATGTGTTTATTTATAAATTTTTCTATGTCTTTCCTGGATAATGTCCCTATTTTTTTCAGCGCCTCGCCTTTGTTGCCAATGATGATGCTTTTTTGCGAATCGCGTTCCACATAAATTATAACCTGAATTTTATCCAGGTTATCACCTTCCTTATAGGAATCCACAACAACTTCAATTGAATAGGGTATTTCCTGGCGGTAGTATAATAAAATTTTTTCACGGATAATTTCTGAAACAAAAAACCGTATATTTCTGTCGGATAAATCTTCTTTTGGGTAGAAAGGCTCATTTTCCGGTAACAATTCGAGAACCCGGTTAAAAAGGTTTTGTATATTATGGTTGTGCAATGCCGATATTGCAAAGAATTCGGCTTTTGGAAATTTCTCTTTCAAGCGGCTTATTTGCAACTCTATTATTTCTTGCTTGGATAAATCTATTTTATTTATTGCAAGCAACAATGGCGCTTTTGTAGTATTAATTTTTTCAATTATTTCAGGATACTCAAAATTACTGTCAGCTTCAACAAGAAATAAAAGAATATCTGCATCAGCAAAAACCGATCCTACAGCATCCATCATTTTCTCCTGCAATTTATATTTTGGCTCGAGAATACCGGGAGTATCTGAGAAAACAACCTGGTAATCGTTTCCGTTTACAATTCCTATTATGCGATGCCGCGTTGTTTGTGCTTTATGTGTAATAATTGATAATTTTTCGCCGATAAAGGCATTTATCAAAGTTGACTTCCCAACATTTGGCTTTCCGATAATATTTACAAACCCTGCTTTATGCGCCATTTAATTGATTTTAATTTTGAGCAAATATGTGCATAATAAAAGTTTTAAAAAACCGAAAGGTCATTTTTAAAACTTTTATTATAATTTGCCTGGCAAGAAGTATCCGAAATTATTATTTTTTAGCCAGTTTTTTGAAGTCGCTTGCCAAAAAGCCATCGGGCTTTTCATCGCTTATTTTATGATAATCGAAATAATAAAACTTAGAGTCGGCTGCCCCGATAAGAATTTTATAGCAACGGGCAATTAACCTTGTCCCTTCAGGGCCAACTTTATGAAGGAAAACCACATCGGGATTGCTTTCATCAATAGCTTTTGAAACTTCTTCGCGGGTAACAAGTTTGAATTTATAAGGATATATTTTCTTTATTTTGGCTTCGGTGTTACATTCTTTTGCCAGTTCACCGGGGATTAAATAAAGGGTTTTGTTTTTTACATCGCCCATATTATCGTTATAATATTTGAATACGTTAACCCCGATAATTTTCGGGTTTTTATGTATCAATTCAATATGGTTTTGCATAAAACGCAAAATGGTTTGTATTTTATAATCATAGCTGTCTTCATCAACATCGGAATATGACAAAGGCACAGGGCAAAAGTCGGGCATGTTGGATACAATTTTAACATTACCTCCGAGCATAACGCTTAAAAAATTATATTTAGTTCAGGCTCTTGTCTTTATCAAACCTGACCTGGTTAAGCATAATGAACGAATATTGCGGGTCCATGCGTTTTGTATCAAAATCGCTGACTTTTATAAAATCATAAGGAGTAAGTTTCCATTCTTTTTGCATAAATTCTTTTATCACAAAATTGTATTGGGCAATAGGATTGTCTTCGAGAACAACAAGCGTTTTTGTTTGGTAAAAGCGGTTAACCTCATCAGCTGTTGGGACGTAATCGGGGGCAAACGATACGAATAATAATAAAAAAGGCAGAAAAATTATTATTTTTTTCATGATTAATAATTTTTAAAATTTTAATTTATAAATATTTGTAAAGCGAAATAAAAACTAAAATTACCAAATCTTTCAGGCAGTGCCAAAGAAAATTTAAAAGATTTTCAGTTTAATATTTTGGAGGCATGATTTTTTTTAGTAATACACGAGATTTATTGAGTTATTTTTAATATTTTCGTAACAAAATGATAAGTACTTTATGTCATTGGTTTCGAAAATAATTGGTTTTTTTTCCTTTGGAAACTTTTCTTTGTGCGAGAAGAAGGTGATTAATAAAGTAATTATCACCAATATGCTCACAGTCATTGGAAGTTTATTCATGTTCTTTTTCGGCATGTTGGGGGTATTACACCATAATTACATGCATGCTTCGGTAATTGCTGCTTTGGTGTTGCTTTTAATGCTCAACCTTATAGTATTACATAAAACAAAAAATTTTAAATTTTCCGATAATTTTATTATTTCTTTAATTACTATTTTTTTTATTTATTTAATTATTTCCGGTGGCGACAATGAAACAGGATATTTATGGATTTTTTCATATCCATTAATATGCATGGTTTTCTCTGACGCTAAACGTGGTTTTATAATTTCAGGGCTTTTTTTAGTTTTAACAGCTATTGTTGTTTTATTTCCTGCAAATTCAATAATTAAAATAAACTACAGCAATTACATTGCCATAAGGATATTATTAAGTTATGCTATAATTATGGCATTAGCGTTTGTTTACATGTATTTCAATAAAGATTTATTGAACGAACTAAACAAAACTATTGAAGAATCAAAAAATGAATTGAAAGGCAAAGATGATTTTATATCGAGGCTTTCACACCAGATACGTACACCGCTGAACAACATAATGATGCTTTGCGATTTAATTAATAATGAAAAACTCGATAGCAGCCAAAAAGACCATATAGAATCAATACTTGCTTCAACGCATAACTTGGTTAACGTAGTTAATAGTATTGTAAAAGTATCATCAGTTGAAATAGATGAAAGAATAAATAAAATTAATTTTGAATTACTTTCAACAATCCGCAGTACAATAAAGCTTTTCATTTATCAGTATTCAGAGGGCGTCCGTATTAATTTAAAGGATGATGATAAAGAAGCAATTAATATTATTGGGGACCCAATTCGAATTAAACAGATATTTCTTAACCTGATTGAGAATATACTAAAGTTCAGGGCAAAAGACGACAATGTAATTGAACTTTCAGTTGTTCCTATCAAAGAAAGGGATGATTACCTTGAAATCCAATTTCACATAAGCTTTAATTTTCAATTACCAAGTATTAACCTTACTGAAGAAAAATGGCTCTTAGGCAGCAATATGTTGGACCAGCTAAATATCATCGATTCAACTTTCGATATTTCAATTGCAAAAAAGCTGGTGAAATTAGCAGGAAGCAGAATTTTTGCAAATTTTGCAAATGGCAATACTCATCTCGAATTTTCAATTAAATTTCAGAAAACCCCTGCTGAAAAGGTTGTCCAGGCCGATGCTAAATTTTATCATTCCACCAGCGCTTACTATAAAGTTGTTGATTTAAAAGATGCAAATGTTTTATTGGTTGAAGATAACCTGATAAACCAAAAAATTGTAATGCTTAGCCTTAAACAACTTGTTTATAACATTGATGTTGCCAATAATGGAAAAGAAGCAATGGACAAATTTGGCAGCATTAAATACGACGTTATTCTTATGGATATACAAATGCCCATTATGGACGGGATAACTGCAACCAGAAAAATCAGGGAAATTGAAGCAAGCACCAACACCCATACGCCAATTATTGCAATTACTGCAAATGCTTTATCGGGCGATAAAGAAATATGCCTCGCTGCGGGAATGAACGACTATATAAGCAAGCCTTTTCAGATAGATATACTTGTTCAAAAAATGAAAGATCTTTTAAATGTGAAGGATAATCAGGCCTGATTAAAGTTTGCCTTTATTCCTATTACAAGAATATCATCCACCTGTTCATAATTGCCTCTCCAAACCTCAATAGATTCTTCTAAATACGATTTTTGGTCGTCAAGTGGTAATTTATGTATATTCAGGAGCATGTGCCTGAAACGGCGATATTTAAATTTCTTACCTTCGTATCCGCCAAACTGGTCGGCATATCCGTCGCTGAAAATATAAATCATGTCATCCCTTTCTAAGGGAATATCATGGGTTTTAAAATCGAGGGATTCCTGCTTTTTTTCCATGCTCACAGAAAACCTGTTCCCTTTAATTTCAATAATTTTATTGTCCCTGATAAGATATAACGGGTTAAAAGCCCCGGCGTATTGCATTACATAATTGGCTTTGTCTATAACGCAGAATGAAATATCCATTCCGTCTTTTAAGCTGAAATCTTCTATATCGCTGAAAATTACAGAAAAATCCTCACTAATCCTGCTCAATATTTTACCGGGATCTTCAATTGGGTTTTGCGTAACTTTTCTAAACAATTCCACGCCCAAAATTGACATAAATGCGCCGGGCACACCATGGCCGGTGCAATCGACCGCTGCAACAAATACTTTATTATTGCGCTCGTAAATCCAATAAAAATCGCCGCTTACAATATCCCGCGGTTTATGAAAAATAAAAGCATCTTTCAATAATCTTTTAAACGTTTTTTCCGAAGGCATCATCGCTATCTGGATACGTTTTGCATAATTAATGCTGTCTGTAATATTTTTATTTTTTATGGTAAGTTCTTCTTTTCTGGCGCGATATCTCCTGTGCAGCCAATTCTTTTTCTTTCAAAATTTTGTTAGTTTGCCTCAATTTTCGCGTACGTAGCTGGAATGCAATAAAACCGATTAGGATAAACAATACAATGTAAAATATAATTGCTGAATTGGTAGACCAAATAGGGCTTTCTACAATAATGTCTATTTCATAATCTTTATCTCCCCATACTTTATCGCTGTTTGCGCCCTTTACCCGAAAATTATAACTGCCTGCCGGAAGGTTTGAAAAGCTTATATAGTTACGGTTTCCGTTATTAATCCACAAACCTTCTTTAGCTTTGGAAGATAACATGTACATATATTGATTATTTTGCGGATATGTAAAATCAAGCACTGCAAAATAAATGGTAAACATGTTTGTGCCTGAAGGAATATGAACAATCTTGGTTAGGCCAAACAGAAATTTTCTTTTTAAAACTTCTGCCTGTAATTTCAATTGAAGTAATTTCTACATTTGGCATTGCCTGGTTCACAAGTATTGAATCAGGAAAAAATGAATTATAGCCGTTAATACCTCCAAAGTATAATTCGCCCATTTTGCCCTTAAAGGCTGAACCAATAACAAATTCGTAACTTTGAAGTCCGTCTGCCAGGTTAAATGTAGTAAATAAGCCAGACTTGCTGTTAAACTGAACCATACCCATATTGGTGCTTAACCATATATTGCCGGAATTATCTTCAAGAATGGCATTGATTAAATTATTGGGCAGTCCATCTTCTTCGCTGTATGTTGTAAAGTCATCGGTTTTCCTGTTATATCGGCACAAACCTGAACCGTCCCAACCCATAGCATGTTTTTCGAACTATACAATAATGAGTAAACAGAGTTGCAACTAAGGCTATTTATATTATTACTCCGGTTGGATTCATACTTTTTGTATTTTTTGGTTTCCGGGTTAAACTTTACCAACCCGTTATTTGTACCAAACCATAAATAGCCTGAGGTATCTTCAGCAATGCAATAAACTGTATTCATTATTACACCTTGGGAATCCGGAATTTGAATGTAATTTCCGAATTGTTTGTCAGAAACATTATAGGTATGAAGACCGTGTTCTGTGCCAATCCATATTAACTTCCTTTTCTAAGTTGGTATATCGAGTGAACACGGTTATTTTTTAAGAAATAAGCAATCGTGGTTAAGGTCGCCCAGGTTACTAAACACTTACCGAGTTTTATGTATATATTGAAATGCCATTCCCCGTGCCAATCCACAAGCGGTTGTTTTTGTCGGGGTATATTACGAAAAATATTATCATTTTTAAAAAATTTCAGGATTTGTAATTGAACTATAAGTTTTCTTGGTTTTCAGCTTTCGGTTATAAATGGCTAACCATTTTCTCCCCCTTTGTGCCTATCCAAATGTTATCTTTTTCATCCGCATATAATAATGTAATTCATTATACCACTCTGCTCATCGGAATTTTCTATATAATGGCAATAAAATTTGAATTTAAAAGGTTTCATGTCAATTTTTACAAGGCCTTGGTAAGAGCCTATCCAAAGACCCGGTTGAAATCTTCCTGGCAGAGAGGGAAGAAATAACGCTATCCACTTCCCCATCGATCAGGCTACGGCATTTTTCGCAAGCTCATCAAGGCGGCTGAGCTTCAATTTGCCGAGGAAGGCGCTTTTTGGACTCGCTTCAGGGCCATATTTCTTGCACTCTTTGGCCGCGCGCGTGCGCACCTTGTCTTCTACTATGTCATAGATGATCCACACCAGCACCGACATGGCGCCCCCTGCGCCTCTCCGGCTATAATTCCTTTATTCGAGCCAATCCGGCCCCTTCTCTCCGGCTTCGGCAAGAAGGAGGTTGCGGCATCCGGTGGGCCTCATGCTGGATGATGTGCCGGCGCTTCACGTTCTTGCGGCGGCCCCGGACGGATTCGTCCAGGTGGTTGTTCATGGCTTCGACGACCACCGGCTTCCCCGACTGGTTGAGAGAAACGGCTTCCTCGGCACTGTCGAAATACTCATCTTTTATCTGCTTGCCGGTGAAAAGGTAAGCGGCCGTTTGTTCGCCGAAAATTCGGAAAGGTTCTATGAGATCGAAAACAAAACTTTTTGTTATAGTTGTCGGTATGCATGAACCCCACATACCGGTCCAGGCCCGAAAGGATGCAGGCTTTTTCCACCAAGGAATAGAGGGTAGGGTAGCGATAATTCAGGCAGGAATTGAAAGCGTCTTTGGCCGGACGGCGGGACCGCTGCTTGAACCGATATTTTTCCGGCACAGGCTGGAAATGCACCTGAAGTAATTCCTCCCTGCCGTGCCCTCAAATCCCATGAGCTGGTTTCGAACCGCATCAACATCCGAGAAGCCGGGTCCGATGCGAGGTTCTAGATGTTCTGTCTCGCCCGTTCGACGCTTTCCAGGGGGGCGGGCGCCTTGTTGGTTGATTGGTGGGCTGATCTGGCCACGTAGAAGATCATAGATCATCCTGTAGTAGTAGTAGTCGTAGTTGGTGGGTGACCTGATGCTGGTTGGTAGGTTGTTGGTGGTTGTTGGTATTCAATTGATAAGTCGTCGGACGGTCGCTAAGTAGTAGTTCAAACGAGCTAATCCGCCATTGATCATCATATGGATCGTCGGTGTCGGTGAGGTCAGGGTGGTCGCTGATCCAGCACCACGTAGTTGGGAGAAGGTCGAGGTCGTCGTCCGAGAAGTAGTTTGACAAGGGAAAGTTGGTCGTTGGTGGCTGCTGGTGACTGGCAAGCGACTGTGGTTGGTGACGATCGTAGTTGATCGGCGTAGGTCGTCGTCGGAGTAGTTGGTGGTTGATCAGTACTTGGTGGTTGACATTGGTGGTTGATCTTGGTGGTTGATTTGATCTTGTGGTTGAGTAGTCGTAGTCCACCATCGATAAGTGGTAGGTAACGTGGTCTTGTAGGTCGTTGGTGCGCCATTAGTAACCCGGCCTCATCGTCGCAGTTGAGCAGATTGCAGAAGTCGGTGACGTTGGTGGCAGCAGCCAGTGGCGACCGAAAGCCGAAGGTCAAGCCATAAGCCATTGGTGGGTAACGTGTAAAGTGTGATTGGTGTGGTTGGTGATTCAAACGAGAGGTTGGGTGACGGGTGGGTCTCATAAGTAGTAGTTGGTAGAGTGTGTGTGCATGTGATTGGTGGTTCGACCAGTCCGACCATGGTGGTTGTGGTTGGTGGTTGGTGGAGTTGGTGTAGTCCGACGTAGGTCGGAGCTGTCGTCGTCGTCCGAGTTGGTCGAGTGGTTGACGTCGACGACGTCGGCGGAGTTGGTGGGTGGTTGGTGACGAAGTAGTCGTAGTCCACCGGACAGGTAGTTAGTAGTCGTTGGTGCGTAGTCCGGCAAGGTGGTTGGTGAGTCGTCATCAAGTCGCCGCGAGCCGAAGGTGGTTGAGGTCGCTCATCGCGAAGGTAGTTGGTCCGGTGACCGAGGTACTTGGTCGGTTGGTGGGTGCGGGTGGCTGATGGTGGTCGACGACGACGACCACCATCCGGACGGTCACGACAGAGTGACGGATTGGTCGTTGGTGAGTAAGAGTGGTTGTAGTCGTCGTCCTGCATAAGGTAGACCGAGTAGGCATCTTGCCTTGACTCAGTCGACTGTGGTCCTCGATCCTATAAAAATGGCCATGAGAAAGAAAAAGAAGAAAACCAATCGTCCATGAAACAACGA
>CAWEFA010000147.1:0-40722 GCA_963808135.1 uncultured Bacteroidota bacterium | reverse complement strand
GGACGGGTTCAGGGACCTCAGCTAATGCTGCTGCCTCATGGGTTGCGGCGGGGGGAGCCCCTGGCGGGGCAGGCTGCGCAAGGTAAGCCCTCGCTTCATCGGCGTCGTCGGTCTTGGGATACATGGCGATGTAGTACTGGAAAGCCTTGCGGGCCGCGTCCGGATCCTCAAGGTCTTCCTGGTAGATCTTCGCCACTGTGAACAAGGCGTCGCGCGCGATGCGGTGGTTCGGATACTGTTCCGCAAGGAATCTGTAGGTTTTGATGGATTCCAAAAGTAAGTGTCCGACGAGAGCTCACGCCCCATCTGCCGGTAGAGCTCAGCGATATCTTTCAGCGCAAGGGGAGTCTTTGAATATGCGGGGTTGATGCGGATGACTTCGTTGTAGGTGTCGATGACCTTCTTGTAGTCTTCCTTGCGGCGCTTTCCTTGTGGCTGGGCTTCGAGCATGGCGCGCAACTTTTCGGCCCGGGCATAAGCGTCGATGGCTTGCTGCCGACGCTCCGGCGTTACCGAAGCAAAGCATGCTGCCGCGCTTAATGCCAGCACTGCCAACCATGGCAACAATCGATTTCGCTTAGGAGTTCCGAGAGGGAATAGCGTCAACGTTTTATTGCCTCATTGAAATCCGGCGAGCGGGAGCTTCCGTAATCCGTTCCCGGACGCGCTGTCGCCCGGAAGTTTCCATGAATTCTGATTTTCATCCACCCGTGGAATCCATTACTTTGACACTCAAAAACCGCCCATTGATTGACCGGCACCAACCGTTCTAATCAACGTTGCTAAAGTGCACCACCCCGTTCTCATCGACGGAGCGAGTGATGGGAGGCGCGGGCGGCTCCTTGGTTGCGAGCCTTCCGGGCGCCGCCGTGTCCCCTGTTTGATAGATGCTGGTTACCTTGCGCACGTAATTCTGGGTCTCGGGAATCGAGGGGATCCGCCAAAGCGCTGCACGGCGTGCTCGCCGGCGTTGTAGGCGGCCAGCGAAAGGTTCAAGTCGCCGCCGAAAAGATTCAGAAGGTACTTGAGATAATTGACGCCGCCCTCGATGTTCTGCTTCGGATCAAATGGGTCCGCCACTCCGAATCGATGCGCCGTTGACGAAATAAGCTGCATCAAGCCCATGGCCCCCTTATTGGACACGCCTTGGGATCGAACCCAGACTCCACCTGGATGACCGCTTTAACCAGATCGGGATCCACTTGATAATGGCTCGCCGATTGTTTGACCAGCTTTTCAATTTCAGTCGTCGGTGTGGCGGGCGTGGAGGAGGAGATTGAGCTGCCGGAAACACGAAAATCGCTGGTCATCCAATTGACACGGCCACTCCCCTCTCCCGTGTTGACATAGATTTTCCGCCCCTGATTATCGACCAGGATAACGATTTGATCGGCTTTTGCGGCAATGGGGACGAGAAGAGACGATAAGAGGAACCCGCCTAACGCAGCGACCCGGCATGAATGGAGAAATTTATGCATTGAGATTCCAGCGCCGTGCAGACAGCGCCCACTCAAATTCACCCTCCATTCACCCGAGCCCGGAGCAGCGTGCGGTACGGCTCTGCCATGCGCCTCGCAGGAGTATTACCTGGCGACGGTTCATCCTGCAATGGCGCAGCCCAGCGGGCCATATATTGGTGGCAATTTTATCATTGTGTGCAGAAAGTGTAAGCAAATAACAGCTAAAACGAAAGTACCAAGTGCGTTATGGGGAAGGGCGGCGGATGGGTCCGGCGTTGATAGAACCACTCACCTTGTCGAGCGCAGCAGAAAATCTACCCTTCAGCCCAGAGAGCTCACTCAGCGCAGGGGTTCGTAGGGCGCCATATCTCCGTCGCGTACTCCTTGATGGCGCGGTCGGAGGAGAATTTCCCGGCGCGGGCCACGTTGAGAATGGCCTTCCGGTCCCAACTATCGTCATTCGCGATACGCGGCATCGACGCGCGTCCTGCGTTTGGATGTAGTCGCGCATGTCGGCCAGCAGCATGTAATGGTCGCCGCCCTCGAGCAGCGATTGGACGAGCGGCTTGAAAATCCCCGGCTCCAAAAGGCTGAAGAAATCCTTTTCGATCAGCTGTGAAGGCGCGCCGAATCTCTTCGTCGCTGTTGTACATATCCCAGGGATTGTAACTGCGCCGGCGTTGCTCCACTTCTTCGGCCTTCATGCCGAAGATGAAGATGTTCTCCTCCCCGACCTCCTCCAGGATTTCCACGTTGGCCCCGTCGAGGGTTCCGATGGTCACCGCCCCATTGAGCATCATTTTCATGTTGCCGGTCCCGGAAGCCTCCGTTCCGGCCAGCGAGATCTGCTCGCTCAAATCCGCGGCGGGGATGATTCTCTCCGCCAACGACACCCGGTAATTCGGCAGGAACACCACCTTCATCTTGTTGCAACCTGAGGATCCCCGTTCACGACTTCCGCCACCTGGTGGATCAATTTGATGATCAGCTTGGCCATGAAATAGCCCGGCGCCGCTTTGGCGCCAAAAATGAACGTGCGGGGAACAATATCCAGGGCCGGGTTCTTCTTCAGGCGGTCATAGAGCACGATGATGTAGAAGACCAGCAGCAGTTGGCGCTTGTACTCGTGCAGCCGCTTGACTTGGACATCAAACATCGAATCGGGCGAAACGCTGATCCCGGTTTCGCGGCGCGATGAGTTGGGCCAGCAATTCCTTGTTCTGCCTCTTGGCGGCGCGGAATCGTTGCCGGAAATGCGGGTCATCCACGAACTTCTCCAACTTGCGAAGCTGATCCAAATCGGTGATCCATTGGTTGCCGATGTACTCGGTAATCAGATGGGCCAGAGGCCGGATTGGCGCTGAGCAGCCAGCGCCGGGGGGTGATGCCGTTGGTTTTGTTGTTGAATTTCTCCGGCCATAATTCCGCAAAATCCCTCAGCACCTCTTTCTTCAAAAGCTCGGTGTGCAGTTTGGCGACGCCGTTCACCGAGCAGGAACCCACGATGGCCAGGTGGGCCATGCGCATGTATTTCTCCCCCGTCTTCGTCGATAATGCTCATGCGGCGCAGGCGGTCATCCTGCAAAGGCCACCGCGTGGCCACATCCCGCATAAACCGGGCATTGATTTCGTAAATGATCTGCAAATGCCGGGGAAGCAATCGCCCGAACATCTTGACGGGCCATTTCTCCAGCGCCTCCGGCAGAATGGTGTGGTTGGTGTAGCCGGTGGATGCCGTGGTGATTCGCCAAGCCTGATCCCAGCCCAGCCCTTCGCGATCGATCAACAGACGCATCAGTTCCGGGATGACCAGCGAGGGGTGGGTGTCGTTGAGTCTGGATAAAGGCTTTGCGGGGAAATACGTCCCAATCCTGATTGTCGGTCTTGAAGCGCCGCAGGATGTCCTGAATCGAGCAGGATACGAAGAAGTACTGCTGCTTCAGGCGAAGTTCTTTCCCTTCAAACACGTTGTCATTGGGGTAGAGGACTTTGGTGAGATTCTCCGCCAGGACTTTATTGGCCACCGCGTCCACGTACGACCCGCGATTGAAATCGTCCAGGTCGAATTCTGCCGCCGCCTTCGCCGACCAGAGACGGAGGGTGTTCACCGTGTGCCCGCCATACCCGACCATCGGCAGGTCGTAGGGCATGCCCACCACCGGCTTGGTATCCACCCAATGCCATTCTGACCCTTGGGGCCCGGGCGGGATTCGACGCGGCCTTCAAACTGCACGGGAAAGGAAAACTCCGGGTGGGCAATTTCCCAGGGGTAGCCGAGCTTCAGCCATTCATCCGGCACTTCCACCTGATAGCCGTTCACGATGCGCTGATTGAAAATGCCAAAGTCATAGCGCAAGCCGTATCCGACGCGAGGGATAGATTGAGGGTGGCGAGGGAATCCATAAAGCAAGCAGCCAGGCGTCCCAATCCGCCATTGCCCAGGCCCGCATCAACTTCCTGTTCGAGGAGGTCGTCCCAATTGAGCCCCACATCCAAAACGGCCTGGCGGCAAGCCTCCTCCAAGCGAAGGTTCATCACATTGTGTTCCAGCGAGCGGCCGATCAGGAACTCCAGGGACAGGTAGTAAACTCTTTTGACCTGCCGGTTGTGGTGCGTTTGCTGGGTGGGAATCCAGCGCTCAATCAGCCGGTCGCGCACGGCGAGAGCAAAGGCGTAATAGCGGTCGCGGGTGGTGGCGGTGTAGCGATCCTTGGCCAGCGTGCGGCGCAGGTGATGCTCGAAGGCGTCGCCGCAATTCCTTGACTAATTTTGCGGCTTCATCGCTAGCGGCGGCGTGGACTCGGGGTTTTCGCTTCGGATTTCATGTTGCCTTCCTTTCAGGCTGCACTTTCGATCCTCAGGCTGAGGATGAGTCTCTAATCGGATTGCAAAGCAGGTCGGCATCGCGAGACCCAGTCTTGTCCGCTGTGCAAACTTCTTGCGCATGCAGCTGTAGCGAGTTTCGTTGGAATCCGCTCGCAAGCTTGCGGCTCCTACTTCGCAGCCGCATATCTGCGGCGCGTGAGATCAGGGCGCGTCCTTCTTCCTGAATCCGTGCGCAGGTGCTCGGTCCCGTTCATGCTTTCGGCATAGAACTTATACACATCCTCGGTCCCGGAGGGCCGGGCGGCGAACCATCCGTGTTCGGTAACGACCTTAATCCCGCCAATGGCCGCGCCGTTGCCGGGAGCGTCGGAAAATTTCGCCACAATCTTTTCGCCCGCCACCTCCACGTCCCGCACTTGCCGGGGCGACAATTTCCCCAGCGCCGCCTTTTCCTCCGGAGTGGCGGGCATATCGGTGCGCTCATACACCATTTCGCCAAACTCGTTGGTCAGCGCGCGATGATGCTCCGCCGGGTCGCGTCCGGTCTTAGCTATTATTTCGGCAGCCAGCAGGCCGAGGATGAGCCCATCTTTGTCCGTGCTCCAAACTTGCCCGTTAGAGCGAGAAACGACGCGCCGGCGCTCTCCTCACCCCCAAAGCCCAGCCCGCCGCTGAGCAGGCCCTCGACAAACCACTTGAACCCCACCGGCACTTCCACAAGCTTCCGCCCCAAACGCTGGGCAACGCGGTCAATCAAGCTGCTGCTGACCACCGTCTTGCCCACCGCCGCGTGGGCGGGCCAGAGCCGGGCGGTTTTGAAAGAGGTAATCAATGGCCACGGCGAGGTAGTGGTTCGGATTCATCAGCCCGCCCTCGCGCGTCACGATCCCGTGCCGGTCGGCATCGGTGTCGTTGGCGAAGGCCACGTCAAAGCTGCTCCTTCGCGCCGATCAGACTCGCCATGGCGTACGGCGAGGAGCAGTCCATGCGGATTTTCCCGTCCCAATCGATGGTCATGAAGCGGAAAGTGGGGTCAACCAGCTCGTTGACGACGGTCAGATTAAGATGGTAGCGGTCGCGGATCGGCCCCCAGTAGGCGACGCTCGCGCCACCCAGGGGGTCGACCCCGATTTTCACTCCGGCGCTTTGAATGGCCGCCAGATCGACCACCGCCGCGAGGTCCTTCACGTAAGCTGCCGACGTAATCGTGGCGGTGGGTTGTGTCCGCCGACCGCGCTCGCGCGTAAGGCACGCGCTGAACCTCCCGGAGCTTATCCTCCAGAATCTTGTTGGCCCGCTGCTCGATCCACTTCGTAGCGTCGGTGTCCGCCGGTCCGCCGTGCGGGGGGTTGTACTTGAAGCCTCCATCATCGGGAGGATTGTGCGACGGCGTGATCACAATTCCATCGGCGAGGCCGGCCGGCTGCGCGCGATTGAAATTCAAAATGGCATGGGAAACGGCCGGCGTGGGAGTGTACCCGCCGGCGGCGTCCACCATCACGTGAACCCCATTGGCCGCGAGAACTTCCAGCGCGGTCACAAACCCGCTCTCGGAAAGGGCATGCGTGTCCTTGCCGATAAAGAGTGGGCCTTCAGTCCTCTGCTGTTTCCGGTATTCGCAGATGGCTTGGGAGATGGCCAGAATGTGGTCTTCGTTGAAGCTGCACTTGAACGCCGACCCCCGGTGGCCCGAGGTGCCAAAGGATACGCGCTGTTCCCGAATCGCCGGGTCGGGATGCTCGCTGAAAGTAAGCCGTGATCAGCTTTGGGAACGTTGACGAGGTCACTTGCGTCGGCAAGTTTTCCAGCCTTGGGACTAACCTGCATGTGAGAGCCTCCGTGGTAGGCCTCGCCATCCAGAACTTGGCCGCACCAGCGCGAGGCTATCGAGTACTGACGAATGACTCATTCTATCGCCATCCTTGCCGATACGAGCAGGGGATTCGCGCCTGCCCTAAGAACCGCCGTTCGCCATTAACTCTCTCCCCCATAACATTGGTTGCCGACTTTCGTGAAGCTGGCGTTAAATCCCATCGTCGCGGGTGGCACAGACATCGTGGGGCATAGGCCCAAACGCTGCATCAATACCGCCGATGGGGTCGCAGACATTGTTCTGGATGTCTGCGCCACATTGACGACTTTCAGCAGAATCCCGACGGCATTCAAGGGAAGGTTTGGGTCGCCCCGATGGATCCGCCACCCGTGAATTGATCGAGCCGTGGTAAGCAACTATTGTCTGTGCCACCCGCGGTGCGGCCTGGCCGTCATGGGGAAGGCAACGCTCGCGACTCCCGTAGGCCAATATCAGGCATTTTGGTAGTGTCCCAATTTGCCTATGGGGCCGGGCTTGACCCGGCATGCGACTTGTAGCGCTGAACTTTAGTTCAGCATGTGCCGACCTGAAGGTCGGCGCTACATTCAAAATGGGACACCACCGGCATTTTTTCCTTGACATTGATATCATGATAGGCTAGAATATACTGGAGGAGAATGCCATGGACATCGCCTGCCGAAGCCTCAATACCGCGCAATTTCGTGCCGCCTTCCTGTCCGTTGGGAAAAAATTTCCCCAATGCGGTGCTGACTTTTTACTCGTATGGAAAAAATTACACAAAGCTGAGAACTTATTGATAACAAAGGGAAAGTTTTCGGGTTTTTCCCTTCCCAAAGCTGAGAACATACTGAAAATAAGCCAGTTACAAAAATGCACGTTTGGCCTTTTCCTCCGGCATCGCTTTCCCAAGCTCGCGCCCCAATTGCGAGGCGTCGGGATTCTCAACGCTTAACTGGTCATCTGACTGGTCATTTGGTATCATGGTGCGTATGAAGCCTGTGCAAAAGCAAATCAGCGCCACTGTATTCAAGGCGAAGTGCCTCAGGATCCTCGACGAACTTGAGGCGGAGGGTATTGTCATCACCAAGAGGGGCAATCCGGTGGCAAAGCTCATCCCCGTGCATAAGGTGGACAATTCCAAGTTGATTGGGCTGATGAAGGGCAAAGTCGTTGTTAAGGGCGACATCTTCTCAACGGGTCGAAAGTGGAATGCTCAATCTTGACACCCACATGCTCGTGGCAATGATTGCCGGCGATGTTAGTGCGGATGAAATCGCCTGCGCCGTGAATGAGGACTTGGCAGTTTCAGACATCGTCTTGTGGGAACTTGCCATGCTGGTTCGAAGAAATCGCGTGAAAATGGACTTGGACAGCGCCGAGTTTCGGACTTGGCGTCGCCACCTCACCGTCTTCCCTATCACCCTGGAGATCGCCCGCCAGAGCACTCTCCTCGACTTCTCGTCTGATCCGGCGGATGAGATTATCGCCGCCACGAGTGTCGTGGAAAACATCCCTTTGCTTACACGTGACCGGGTGATCCGCAAGTCTCGCATGGTCCCCTTGGCGCTCAAATAGAGAGCGGAGGAATTGGGGCACGGGAGGGCAAAATGAAGCGACGATCCTTCTTGCAAATGGCCGGTGGAGCAGGGGCCGCGGGACTGGCCCGCGGCGCCGTCGCGGCAAGATCTACGACCGATTCCGGCGCGAGCAAGCCGCCACTCAAGATCACGCGCATCCGCTTCTACATCAATCCGAATTCCATCGCGACATTCAACCAGTCGTTTCATATCGTCATGGTGGAGACCGATCAGGGAATCACCGGCATTGGCGAAGGCGGCGTGAAGGACACGATTGAGCAATGCGCTGCGATGCTGATTGGCGAGGATCCCTTCCGCATCGATCACCTCTGGCAGATGATGTTCCGCGGGTATTTTTACCCTGCCGGCCGCGAAAAGCTCGATGCCTTGGGCGCGCTCGATTTGGCGCTTTGGGATATCAAGGGGAAGGCCCTGGGGTGCCGGTCAGCGACCTTTTGGGCGGTGCTTCGCGCGACTATGTGGAGTGCTATGCGACCAGCTATCCATCGCGGGGGACGCTGAAGGAAACGGCTCGTGCCTGCGTTGAAGCCGGATTTCGCGCGTATCGTTCCGCCACCGCCGATCCGCTGCCCGGGCAACCATTCAATTCGCACCAGGCCATGGATCAAACTTACGCCGATTGCGTGCAGATTCGCGAGGGCGTGGGCAAGGACGGCGATTGGGCGCTCGATTACCACACGAGGTTGGATTTTCCCGATGCCGTACGTCTCAGCACCTTGATCGAACCTCTCCAACCTTATTTTGCCGAAGACCTCGTGCGCTCGGAAAATCCCGGGGTTTATCGCGAGCTTCGCCAGCACGTCAAGGTTCCGATTGCGGTCGGCGAGCAATTTGGAAGCAAGTGGGATGTGAATGAATTGATCGAGCAACAGTTAATCGACTACGCGCGCGTGACCATCCCCAATGTCGGCGGCATCACCGAGTACATGAAGATCGCAGCGCTGTGCGAGACCCATTACGTGGGACTGATCCCGCACTTCACCGGCCCCGTTTCGGAGGCGGCGCTGGTGCATGCGTGTTCAGTTTTTCCGGGTCCAGTGCTTATGGAAATGACGAAGGATGGAAAGCACGGGTATCCCTACTTGCCCGAGGGGTATGACTTCCGCAACGGCAAGATGTGGCCAAACCGCCGCCCAGGGCTGGGTGTGACAGTGGATACGAAACCGCTGCAATTGGTCTCAGAAGTCACGGAACAGAGGCGGCCGATTCCCATGCTGCGCAGGCCTGACGGGTCGATCACCAACTGGTGAGTTGGCCTTGCGGGAGTTGGGTCTAGTGGCCTCGACCGGCTGGGGTGTTTCCCCCGGCGCTTGCGCCCCCCATGGACGTGCCGCCGCCACCCATACCTCCGCCGTGGCTCATGCCGCCACCGCCCATACTATTGCCACCCATTCCACCACCACGGCTTGATCCGCCGGCTCCAACCGATGGCGCCGAATTGCCACCCATCGGTGCCGAGCCTGCCCCACCTTGACCGCGCGAGACGAAGACCGGGGCTGCAGCGGGACTTTGTCCCTGTGGTCCGGCCACTGCATTGGGCCCGCCAGTACCCTTAAAGGCGTCGCCGCGAAACTCTCCCACGGTTCCGCCAACACGGTATTGCCCACCCAAGGTCGTTCCCATGCGGGCGCGCAGAGGCTCATGATGGCCACCCCGCAACGATCCCTCGGTGGCGGCATTACCGCCCATCAGAATTGAAGGGGGCGCGGTGCGTTGCATGGTGGCCGCCCGCATCCCAACGGCACCCTGCGGCGCCTCTTTTCCTCTCAAACCGGATAGCATAGCTCCGGCGCCGGGCGCAAACGGCACCTGTTTAATCGCGGTACCAGCCGTTACCGGCATGTGAATGACGTTATTCGGGCCGATGTATTGTCCATTCTGGAGGGCGATCGTAGGCGCCGTAGTCATCCTTCCTTGCGCCCCTGGACCACGTGTTCCCCGCGGAGTCCAGCCAACCCATCCCGGTCCTGAATACCAATTTACCGGGGCGGCGGAGAATGCTGTTGAACCCGTTGGCATCCAGAACCAGCCGAAACCGGGATTGTAGCTCCAGTTGCCATAGTGATAAGGCAACCAACCCCAGGGCTCGGCAGAGATCCAGGTATAGCCGAAGCTCGGATACCAACTCCACATCCCCAAGCCGAAGGGTTCCCAGCCCATGCCCACGAAGGGAGACCAGCCATAACCAAATCCGGGGAAGAAGGCCCATTCGCCGTATGCGTCGAGGTCACTGAACCCATACATGGAATTCCCGTATGAAAGCGACTGGGAGGAAAGGGCAAGCTGTGCCTGAGTGTCGCGTTTGTCCGTCCATCCGTCCCAGGAATCTTTGACAATCCCGGTTTTGATGTCGAACGCGACTAGAGCGGCTTCCGGATCGAATTCCACAACTTTGTTCTTGGTAAGTTTCTCCGAGTTTGCCGCCGTGGCCATTTGGACGGAGCCGGAAAAGACCTCCACGCGGCCCCGGTGTTCGCCCAAGTCGGCGCGAAAGAGCGTCTTGCCATTTGGAGTCACCGTCGTCTTGGAGATCTTGACGGTGTAGGAGTCGTGGTGCTCGGGAATCAGGTGGAAGGTCGCATACCCTTTTTCAAACGTGAGGACGTTCAGTTTGTTTCCCTCCGCATCGACGGCCAACTGGTCAAAGTTGAGCTTGGAAAGCTCGCCCAGCCGCGCCGTGGAACCGTTTTCAAATTCCACCTCGGCGTAACTGTTTTCGGACGTCGAGATCTCAAAGCCTTCCTGAAGAGGCGTGTTCACCAGGGCCTTCGCCCATTCTGTCGAGCCCGGACGCTTCACGCTTACCGCGCCGCTGATGTAACTCAACCGCACCACCCGCACGTGGGACAGACCAGCGGCAGTCGACGCCCGAGCTGGAAGAGATTGATCTTTGTCAGCCAGTGCGAGAGTTGGAATTGAGAGAATCCCGAGACAAACAATGAGAGGAAACTTACAACGTAGGGCCAAGCTTTTCATAATCGGCCTCCACCTAAACCTGCCAAATTATAGACCCTTTTCATCTCTCCGGTGTGTTTATTTCCTACTAACGATTTGTCATTTCTTTGCCGTAACGAGACTGAGGTGAACGGTAGTGTCTCAGTTTGAATTTTCAGCGGCCGTCAGCCGCGGAGCGGCGGCAGAATGTGGCCCATGGCGATAGCCATGGGGAGTAAGCACTCGAAAAACCCGATCAAGCCCCGGCAGGGGAGACAGAAAGTGGCGTGGCACATCCTTCTTCTTTCGCCCACTTCCGGGGCTCACGAATCTGCGATTCGCGGCAGTCCCACGGCTGGCGCCGTGGGCCACATTCTGTCGGGCCTACGGCCCTTGACTTCGGCGCCGGTGAAAGTCTCGCAGGACGCTGCCGGAATCGTTCCTGAAGATTGAATTCACCTTCGGACCTTTACCGGACCAGAATTCAAACTGAGAAACTACCAGTTGAACAGCCGACTGGTGCGGTTTCCTGATTTTGGGAGGCCGCGACCACGAAGGGCCTTGGGCAGTTTTAGACCGCATCGGCCGGGTCGCGAGGGGGCCGAAAGGAGAGATCGTAGAAACTAAAATTCGAGTGTTTTCGCCAGCCACGCCGAAGTGGATCTACATCGCTGCCCCCGTTCAAAAACCCGGCATGAGTGTGGCATACTAGATGAGTGAGGAGGATGTTACGGAATGCCAGTTGAAATCACCAAGCGTGATTACAGTCTGATTGGGCGTGAGGCAAAGCTTGCCGAGGAACGTGGACTGGCCAATGCCGAGTGGTATGCCTGCAAGATCTCCCGCCCACGGATGAGGGAACTGATGCAGCGGCGCGACGGGCCGGCCATCCGCGATACGGTGATCTGGTTTGCTGCCATCATCATTTCGGGTACGCTCGGTTTTCTGACTTGGCACACGTGGTGGGCGGTTCCCAGCTTCCTGGTCTACGGGATTCTTTACGGATCGGCCTCCGGTCCGCGCTGGCATGAGTCGGGGCATGGCACGGCCTTCAAAACGCCTTGGATGAATGATGCGCTGTTTGAAATTGCCTCCTTCATGTATATCTTTGAATCCGTCCCATCGCGGTGGAGCCACACGCGGCACCATACGGACACCATCGTGGTGGGCCGCGACCCTGAAATCGCCGCCCCGCGTCCGCCCGATCTGCTGGGCATCGCGCTGGACGTTCTCAACCTGAAGCGGCTGCGGACCGAATTTTACGAGATGGGGCTGCACTTCATGGGGCGCCTTACTCCGGCGGAAGAGACTTACATTCCCGATTCGGAGCGCCACAAGGTCTTTCGCAACGCGCGCATCTACTTGTTGATCTACGCGGCGGTTATTGCCCTGGCCATTGCCAAACATACGTTCCTGCCACTGATGTATGTGGGCCTGCCCGCTATCTACGGGGGTTGGCTGATGGATATCTTCAGCCTCACCCAGCACGCCGGCCTGGCGGAAGACATTCTCGACCACCGCCTCAACACCCGCACCATCTACATGAATCCCATTTTCCGCTTCATCTACTGGGATATGAATTACCACATCGAGCATCACATGTTCCCCATGGTGCCCTACCACGCGCTCGGCAAGCTGCACCAGGAAATAAAGTCCGACATGCCCAAACCCTATAACAGCCTCTGGGAAGCCTACCGCGAGATCATCCCTACGCTGATTCGGGAGTTGAAGGAACCCACCTATTTCGTCAAACGCGAATTGCCCAGTACCGCCCGGGCCGTTACTTCTTTGGAACCCGCGTAACGGAACGTAACTTCACAACCCTTGTTGACCCGCTCATCCTGCCCAAACATTCTTAAGCTCATCGCTATGCGCGTATGGAAGCGCGAAGTGGCAGTCACTAATTCCTGAGGGAGATGTCCCGGCTCTGCCGGGCAGGCAGCCATCGTTTGTCCAATATCCCAATCAATCGTTACTATACAGATGATTGGGGCGCTTATTCAAGCTTACTGCCGGAAGATAAACATGTAATTGGCAAGGATCAGACTTGGAAAATCGAAAGGAAAAACCTAAACTTTAGGACACACATAAAAAGGCTAAACCGAAAAACCATCTGTTATTCCAGAGATACCGACATTCATGACAATGTTATAGGAATGTACATAGAAAGGCATTATTACAGAAGTGGCACATATGGAAACGGAGTAATCAGCCGTTTTAACCCATGACCTAATTCGAGAAGCAGAAAATTTTTCAATTGTTTGAAATGACCAATGAATAGCATTTCTTGAACCTTTAGCTAAAATGCCAGGTAAAAATCCTTTGTTATTTTCTTATAACTATCGGAATAACCGCCTGAAGCGTTTTCAATATCCATGTTATTTTCAGAGCAGGGAGCGGGTATCTTAGAAAATTCAATTAACATTCGCTTAACATGCCCACCAGGTTTTGCCCTAACAAAAGTTTTACGTAAGCAAAACAGGTTGAATTTAGCGGCATCTGAAATTAATTTGCAACCTTCGTTATAAGGCATGATTACCGATAATTTTCCGTTTGGCGCTATAATCATTGACGATCCCTGGAGAAGTTGATTGTGGGACAATCCCTGGTCGTGCCTGGCAAAGTTTCTTGAATTATCAACGGATTTAAGACTGTTAATGAAAAACGGCGGGTTACTTACAATCAAATCGAATTTTGCATTTGTATTTGAATAAAATGATTGAAATGATGTGTGATGAAGCTTAATCCTGTCTTTCCAAGCACAGTTGTCAACGTTTTCAACCGCTTGCTTATATGATACGCCGTCTATTTCAACCCCTTCAATATTCGCATTCGAGCGTTGGGCAAGCATAATTGCAATTAAAGCTGTCCCGGCGCCAACATCAAGGATTTTCTTTGCATTATTTATATCGGTCCAAGCGCCAAGTAAAACCCCGTCAGTGCCAACTTTCATCGAGCATTTGTTTTGATGAATCGTAAATTTTTTAAAATCGAAATGATTATTTGACATAAGCTTATTCCCAAACTTGAATGGCAGATTGATATTATTAATATCTTTCGTTTAGTATTTATTTTAATTTACTGTTTGTTATTTTTGATCCTAAATTTATAAAATTTATTTGCACCATAATATATTAATTATAACACAATTAGATTATGTCTTTTTGCAAAATTACATGAATAGCTTATACAAACTAATGATTGTTGAAAATTATGAAATGGGATGAAGCTATATATGAATTCAAAAATTATCTGAAGTTGGAAAGGTCGCTTTCTGTAAATTCAATTGAAGCATATAAAAACGATCTGACAAAATTGGAAAATTTTATTGAACAGTCAGGAAAAAATATTTTCCCTGAAAAAGTAAGCCATACTGATATACGGGATTTTTTGGAATGTATAAATAAAGAAGGCATAAGTGCAAGGTCTCAAACCCGCATTTTATCGGGTATTCGTTCGTTTTATAAATTTTTGTTGCTTGAAGATATTATTGAAACCGATCCGTCGTCGCTTATTGAATCCCCAAGAATAGGGAAAAGATTACCAACAGTTCTGTCAATTGATGAAATAGATGCTTTAATGGCTGCAATAGACATGAGCAAACCTGCCGGAAGAAGAAATAAAGCAATTTTGGAGACATTATATAGTTGCGGCCTTCGGGTTTCCGAATTGATAAAACTCAGGTTATCTGATTTATTTTTTGATATGGGTTTTATAAAAGTTATTGGCAAAGGCGATAAGGAAAGATTAGTTCCTATAAGCGAAAGGGCAGTTAAGGAAATAAAAAATTATCTGCCTGATAGGAATAGTTTATTGCACAAAATCAAAAAAGAAAGTGAAAACCTTGTCTTTTTAAACAACAGGGGAAATAAGCTGTCGCGAAATATGATATTTATGATAATAAATAAGCTGGCAGATACTATTATGTTAAAGAAAAACATTGGCCCTCATACTTTCAGGCATTCCTTTGCTTCGCATATGGTTGATAGAGGGGCCGATTTAAGGGCAGTGCAAGAAATGCTCGGACATGAAAGCATTCTTTCAACGGAAATATATACACATTTAGACAATGAATACCTTAGGGATGCAATAATCAGGTTTCATCCAAGGGCATAATACAAGAACACATTCTTAAATACCTGAAAGCCCACAAAAGATTAGGATTGGTTAGATAATATGGAAACGAAAGGACTATTTTTTACCAGTCAATAAATCATTTGCATATTGAAAATAGTCTTTTTTCGGGTAAACCCCGATACAAACCTTTGGTTCGCCTTTCATAGGAATGAATAAAACAGTAGGAAGGCTTTCCACATCTAACTGAATTGAAAGTTTAACTTCATAATCAGTGTTGACATTGTAAACTAATATTTTACCTGCGTATGTTTTGGCTATTTCTTCAATAATAGGCGAGATAAAGCGACAAGGCCTGCACCAATCGGCATAGAAATCAATAATGCAAGGCAACTTTCCTTCATATTTCCAATTTTTATTGGCTTCGTAGTTATATACCTTTTCTTTAAATATCTGATCTGAAAGCGGGATAATCGTTCCATTGTTTTCAACTTTGCTGTTCTGTGCCGATGAACTATTATTTTTTCCCGGGTTACAGCTTAATATCATGGATAGCATTAAAATATATGCCAAACGTAGAAATGTTTTCATTTTAATAAAATATACTGCGAATATATTCTTTTTTAACTAAATTATAAATCATGATAAATTAATTGATGATTTTTAAACATGTAAAATATTGATCTGTTCTAATTCAATATTAATTGCCAATAATAATAGCTTGACATTTTAATATCACTAATTTTTAATACATTTGTAATAAATTATGTACGTATGTTAATGTTAGCCGGTGAAAGATTAAGTGATTCACAAATTGAAGAATTTTTTCATGACAACAATAAATGTTTACAATTATTATCTGAATTGAAGTGGGTTAACGGTTTTATCTGTCGCAAATGCGGAAATGATAATTATTGCGATGGCAAAGTACCTTTTTCCCGCAGGTGTACACGTTGTAAAAATGAAGAATCCGCTACTTCAAATACTTTATTTCATAACATTAAATTCCCATTAAACAAAGCGTTTTTTATAGCTTATCAGGTTTTTTTCAATAAAAAAGAAATTTCGTTAAACGATTTGTCAAGAGACTTGGATATTCGCCAGATAACATGTTGGAATTTTATACATAAAGTGGAAAATAAAATAGCAAGGATTTCAAATTTTAATACTACCGGAAAAATTACATTACAGGAATTATTAGTAGCAAATACCGAGTCGCCTTTCATTTAGGCTTTGAAAATTTATTTAAACTTTCCAACATCAATAATCAAAATCATAGAACAACTGTGTAAATAATTTTGTATTGCCCAATAAAATGTTTAACTTAGTATACATGCATAATTATTTAATACATATAATCTGCAAATTCAATTGCGCTTGTTTAATTTAACGTATTACAAAATGAAAAGAACAATATTATTCTTTTACTTATTGAATTTACTAAGCCCAATACATTCGCAAAATGTAAGCATCAATAAAAATATTTTTGTTGTTGAGGGCAAACAAATTTGGTTCAACGGAATTAATACCCCATGGCATTATTTTAATGATTTTGGCGGACACTTTAATTACTCCTGGTGGAATAATGAATTTCAAAAATATGCAGACAATAAAATAAACCTTGTCAGAATCTGGATTCATTGTTCCGGCTTGCTGAGCCCAACCGTTAATGACAGCGGATATGTAACAGGCGTCAACGCTCAATTTTGGACAGATATGGATTCGTTGATTGCAATTTCAAAGTCGAAAAAGATTTATATCCTGCCTTCTTTATGGTCGTTTGAAATGGTTAAAAACACGCAATCGACTTATAAGAAATATCGAAACTTATTGAAAAATCAAAAAAATATAATCAGCTATGTCGATAATTTTCTTATCCCGTTAGTTAAAAGATATAATAACGAACCCTATATATTGGGTTGGGAAATTTGTAATGAACCGGAATGGATATTTGAGAAAGAAGAAGACGGTATGTTTCCAAGACAATCTGTTCAACTCTTGCATGCGCTGTGTGCATCGGCAATACATAAAAATAGCAACAAACCTGTAACTACGGGCGCTTCAAGTGTAAAATGGAACAGTGATATATATACTACTGATGCTGGGCCGAATGCCGGCAATTGTTGGAGCGATTCGGCTTTACAATTGGTTTATAACGATCCGAAAGCATATTTGGATTTTTACCAGATACACTGGTATCCCTGGCAAACAAAATATTTTTCCTCACCCTATCAACATACAACATCATATTGGAAAATAAGCGATCGGCCCGTGATAATAGGTGAAACACAGGGTTTGGATGCATGCGATCCATTTATCTGTCAAACTCTTGTTCAAATGTATGAAAATGCTTACCTTAATGGCTTCAACGGGGTTTGTGGTTGGAAAACCCCACAAAACGATGGACTTGGTTTAATTGAAAATATTTGTGTCGCAACCAATGCTTTTTATAAAAACCATCCTCAATTGGTTTATCCTGTTGGCAATGCTTTGAAATAGCTGCTAAAATGAAAACTCAGATAAGACGAATTTGATAATTTTTTCTTCTCAAAAAGATATTTAAAAACCTTTACAGTTAAAGTTTTCAATTTGGGCTATTTTTTATCCTGATAATTAAAAATAAAAATTACAAGCAGCAAAAAAAATGGCTCAAGACAAATAAGCCTTGAGCCTTTCAAGGGTTTAAATTTAGCATGGCTTACACTTCGTTAAATCCGCGCGAGATAGGAATTATTACCGGCAGCTAACATCGGCTATATTCCATAAGGGTTTCAGTGGTTTTTGTAGTTCATCAAGTTTATGTTATATTTGTGCATATTGATAGAGATTGCAAATAAATCCTTTACGGCAAATAGCCGAGAACCTTTGGCGATAAACATAAAAACATTTATTATTGGAGAAACCCTTTAACTCCGGATTATCCCTAAAACTACATGTCAGTAGCAATAAAAAGATCGGAAAGTTGAAAAATCAGATGCTTTTTCACAAGCTATTTGTAATTGTTTTGATAATTTTGGCATGAACAGGCAACCACAAATTATCAATATTTAATTTATGAAGCAATATCTCGATTTGTTGCAACATGTACTTGACCATGGCGCCCGTAAGAGCGACCGGACGGGAACAGGCACTATCAGTGTATTTGGTTATCAAACACGCTTTAACCTTGAAGAAGGTTTTCCTTTGCTGACGACTAAAAAATTGCATACACGATCTATTATTCATGAATTGTTGTGGTTTTTGAAAGGTGAAACGAATATAAAATACCTTCGCGACAACAAGGTTACTATTTGGGACGAATGGGCAGATAAAAACGGCGAACTTGGGCCGGTATACGGATACCAGTGGCGTTCGTGGCCTGCTGCCGATGGCCGGCATATTGACCAGATTGCAAACCTTATTGAAATGATTAAAACCAAACCCAATTCGCGCAGGCATATTGTAAGCGCATGGAATGTAGGAGAAATAGAAAAAATGGCACTGCCGCCATGTCATACCATTTTCCAGTTTTATGTGGCGGATGGAAAGCTATCGTGCCAATTATACCAACGCAGCGCTGATATTTTTATCGGCGTACCCTTTAATATCGCTTCATATTCATTGCTTACCATGATGGTGGCACAGGTAACAAACCTTAAGCCTGGCGATTTCGTCCACACCTTCGGCGATGCCCATATTTACCTTAACCACCTGGAACAGGTTCAGCTCCAGCTTTCACGCGAACCCCGTAAGCTTCCGCAAATGAAAATAAATCCTGACGTTAAAAATATTTTCGATTTCAGGTTCGAAGATTTCGAGCTTATCGGCTACGATCCACACCCGCATATAAAAGCAGATATTGCGGTTTAAAAAATATTTTATTTTTTAATTTCACCAATCTTCTTTTCAAGCTCTTCCTTCGTTTTTAAAATATTGGCTTCAACCTGCATGCTCAATATTTCAAATTTTTTCTGAAATTTTAAATACACTACAAAAACAAGAATAAGTATGAGTATGAAAATTATTAAATGTACAATTTGAATTGCTTTAATTTCCGATTTGTTTTTCCCTGAAATAACTTTTAGCGCCATAATAAGCGAATCCTTTACTGCAAGTGTATCGGATAAAGATGTTACTTTCAAATCAGTTGCATTCAAATGCACCATAATACTATCATGGTTTATTTTCGAGGTTTTCGCCAATGCATTTAAACCTACAGCCAGTTTAGCATTTTTGTATTCTAATGACGAAACCTGCTTTTTCAAGTTGGCCATATCATCGGTTTGCGTTGCGCTTTGCGCAATTAATATCAAACCCGCACTGATAAGAACGATGGTGATAAGTACTTTTTTCATAATCATGAAGTTTTGTAAATACTATGGATTTAAGGCTTTTTCTAAGCGGATTTTATGAAACCCGCAAATAAACTTTAGTGTAAATTACAAAAATTCATAATGCAAGTCAAATAATTTTTGAGAAACCTTCTAACGTTGAGAAATTAAAACTTGAAAAAAGGAACCTGGAATTTATTCAAACTCAACCATCAGATGGTCTTTTGGAATCTTTTCCCCAATAACGACATTTATTTTCTTTATTTTACCTTCGAACGGAACACGAACAATATTCAACATTTTCATCGATTCCAGGATCAATAATGAATCGCCTTTTTTAACTTTCTGGCCGTTTTTAACAAATATTTTTTGAATAGCGCCAGGGATGTAAGAATACATTTTTTTTGGATCGGGTGCTATATATTTTTTCCGGTTAACAAACTTTTTGGTAAAGAGGGTTTTATAATCTCTATCCACAAGTTTCAATATTTTAAGTTCACCTTGTATATTGGTATTTTTCTTATCCATAAAACCAGTTTTCTAAAATGGTGGAATGCCGTGTTTTTTCTTTGGCATCCCGGCATCTTTGTTTGCCGATACTTCAATTGCGTGTATAATATATTTACGGGTTTCGGAAGGCTCTATAACAGAATCGATGTAGCCTTTCGAAGCCGCAACAAACGGATTGGCAAATTTCTCGGCATATTCCTTAACCTTTTCTTGTCTCATGGCTTCCGGATCGGGAGCTTCAGTTATTTCTTTGCGAAAAATAATATTGGCCGCCCCTTCGGGCCCCATAACGGCAATCTCAGCTGACGGCCAGGCAAAAACAAAATCGGCGCGCAGATGCCTTGAATTCATTGCTATATAACCTCCGCCATAAGCCTTGCGCAAAATAACCGTAATTTTTGGAACTGTTGCTTCGCTGTAAGAATATAGTATTTTAGCGCCATGCCTGATAACGCCTGCATGTTCCTGGTCAATTCCGGGCAAATAGCCGGGTATATCGACAAGTGTAACGATTGGAATATTGAATGCATCGCAGTAACGGACAAAACGTGCAATTTTATCCGATGAGTCAACATCGAGAACACCCGCAAGTACCATAGGCTGGTTTGCAATGAAACCGGCAGTTTCACCGTTTAATCGTCCGAAACCTATAACAACATTGGCAGCCCATAATTCGTGAACTTCAAAAAAATAGGAATCGTCAATTATGGCGCGGATTATGTCGCGCACATCGTATGGTTCCCTCGCATCATCAGGAATTATAGTTTCAATATTATAATCCGTTTTTGGAAGCTTTGCTTTTATCTTTGGGGCTTTCTCGCCATTATGCCAGGGAATAAAAGAAAGCAGCTTTTTTATTTGCTGAAAACATTCCTGCTCACTTTTAGAAAAGAAATGGGCATTTCCGGTAATTTCAGCGTGCACGCGCGCGCCACCGAGATCTTCCTGGCTAATTTCCTCACCCAGTACGCTTTTAATAACTTCAGGGCCTGTAATAAACATTTTTGAAATGTTGTCGACAACAAAAACAAAATCGGTAAGGGCGGGGGAATAAACAGCCCCGCCGGCACACGGGCCAAGTATCACTGAAATTTGAGGAATTACGCCGGATGCAATGGTGTTTCGGAAAAATATTTCGCCATAACCCGCCAAAGAATTGACACCCTCCTGAATCCTGGCGCCGCCTGAATCGTTAATCCCAATAAGCGGCATACGCATTTTCAGCGCATGGTCCATAATTTTTGTGATTTTTCCTGCATGCATACGGCCAAGCGATCCTCCGACAACAGTAAAATCCTGTGCAAAAATACTAACCGGTTTTCCAATTATTGTCCCGGTTCCGGTGATAACGCCATCGCCATGCAGCTCTTTTTTATCCATCCCGAAATCACGGGCATCATGCCGAACAAACAAATCGTATTCCTGGAACGATTCTTTGTCGAGAATTTTATTAATTCTGTCACGGGCTGTAAGTTTACCCATAGCAACTTGTTTTTCGATTGCTTTTTCACCTCCGCCCATCGATACAATTTCTCTTTTCTTCTGAAGCTCAAGAATTTTTTTCTTTATGGCCATAATCCATTCTTTATCAAAAACATGTTAAAACACTACTTATTTCAAAATGAGAGTGCAACGTTACAAAATGATATTAATTAAAAAAAATTTTTTTGTTTCAAATAAAAATATAGTCAAATTCCAGTAAGGAATTAAAAATAACAGGGATTAAAATTTTTAAAAATTTCTGTATTATTTCGGGGCAATCTTATAAAGATAATATGCTATGAAGGCATAAATTATATTTGGCAGCCAAACTGCCATTAAAGGATTAAAGGTACCGTTAATTGCAAACTGCGATGAAAATTGCATAAATACTATATATGAAAAGCAAAATGTAATTCCAATACCTATGTGCAATCCGGTTCCTCCCCTGTTTTTACGCGAAGAAATGCAAAGCCCGATAATAGTTAAAATAAAAGTTGAGAATGGCGTGGAGACCCTTTTGTATTTTTCTATCAGATAGGATTCGATATTTTCAGCCCCCTGTAATTTTTGTTCTTTAATAAATTTGTTCAATTCAAAAACATCCATCGATTCAACAATATTGGAGCGTCTTCTGAAATCATCCGGGCGCATGCTTAATGCAGTGTCGATAGATGAACCTTGAACGATTTTTTCTTTCAAACCGGTTATATTTCTTATATAATATTCCCTGATATTCCACTTTCGTTTGGTTGAATCCCACATCATGTATTCCCCGGTTAATTTTGAAACCAGTTTATTATTTTCATATTTTTCAATTGAGAACTTGTTGCCTGTGTTCGAAATGTTACTGTACGTTTGCATATAAACATAAACGCCGGGTTTTAGTTGTTTATGTATGTTATTGTTTTTAATATTTACGAGTGATCTGTGAATATAAGTCTCTTCAAATTCAAGCCTGACTTTATTTACATTAGGCACTACAAAATTTGTAAGAAGGTATGTAAAAACTGCAATAATAATTGCTGAAACAAAGTAAGGCCATATGATACGCTTATAACTAATCCCGCTACTAAGGATTGCAATAATCTCAGTTCTGTAAGCCATTTTGGATGTGAAGAAAATAACTGCTATAAAAGTGAAGAGATGGCTGTATAGTAAAGCAAAATATGGAATAAAGCAGCAGTAATAATTAAAAATGATTGCTTTAACAGGTGCGTTCGATTCAATAAAATCATCCAGTTTCTCCGAAAAATCAAAGACAACCGCTATAACAATTATAAGCAATATTGCAAAAAAGTAAGTTCCTAAAAATTTGCCTATAATATAGCGGTCGATAATTTTTAATTTGAGGTTCTTTGAGTTTTTTAGCCCAATTTTTATTTTAGAAGGTAACTTCTTGAGATTAATAAAACCATTTAAAAAACCATTGCCTATTTGTTTGAGATTTATATTTTTTACAAAAATTTTAAGATCACTTATTCTAAAGCTTTTCAAAAGGCAGATAGTTTTGAAAGTAAAAATTTTCACCATGGAAAAATAGCTGATAAAAATTTTACCAATGTTTTTAAGTTTTATATGCGTAATTATTTTCTTAACGTAAGAATATCCTTGTTTTATTAGATTGTAGGCAAATTTTAGGCTTAACTTTTTCAATCCCGATTGTTTAGCTACAGAAATAAATTTAAACCACAAAATCCTTTTCACTGCTGCTTTTAATACTTTTAATTTCATATTGAGATTAAATACGAAATATTTTATTTACTGTTGTGTTTATCTGAAACCTTGCAGGTTAAAGCCTTCTTAACAAGTTCTTAACCATTTTATTTTTCCAGTTTGCAAATGTATTATTTATTATTTGTTTTCGGGCTTCGGAAACAAGCCAATGATAAAAATGCAAATTATGGATACTTGCAACCTGCGCCCCGAGAATTTCTTTTGAAATAAGCAAATGCCTTAAATAAGCTTTAGAGTAAGAATTGTCAACAAAACAATCGCTTTCATTTTCAAGCGGTGAAAAATCGTTTTTCCATTTTTCATTACGCATATTCATAATTCCGTTGCGGGTAAACAACATTCCGTTGCGCCCATTGCGTGTTGGCATAACACAATCGAACATATCTATTCCCAGGCCAATTGCCTCAAGAATATTTGCCGGTGTGCCAACGCCCATTAAATAACGGGTTTTTTCGACAGGAAGTATGGCGTTAACTATATCAATCATTTCATACATCAATTCAGCCGGTTCCCCAACAGATAAGCCGCCAATAGCAATGCCTTCCACAGAATAAGAAGCGGCATTTTCAGCGGAATATTTTCTTAAATCGCTATAAACACTTCCCTGAACGATTGGAATAAATTCCTGTTCAAAATTATATAAAGGACAAGTTTTAAGAAAATGCGAAATGCCTCTATCAAGCCATCGTTGTGTAAGTTCGGTCGATTTTTTTGCATATTTATAGTCGCACGGATATGGCGTACACTCGTCAAAAGCCATAATTATATCAGCGCCAATTGCACGCTGGATGTCAACTACATTTTCAGGCGTAAAAATATGCTTTGAGCCATCGATATGAGAGTTGAAAACGGCTCCTTCTTCTTTTAGTTTCCGGTTGTTTGCGAGGGAAAAAATCTGGTATCCGCCACTATCGGTCAAGATAGGTTTTGGCCAGTTAATAAATGAGTGAAGGCCGCCGCAAGATTTAATTATATCCAAACCAGGCCTTAGGTAAAGATGATACGTATTGCCAAGAATAATTTGAGCTTTAATATCGTTTAACAATTCCCTTTGATGAATGGCTTTAACTGAGCCTGCAGTCCCAACCGGCATAAAAACCGGCGTTTCTATTGTGCCATGGCCGGTTTCAATCAATCCCGCGCGGGCCTTTGAATACAAATCGGTATTTTGAAGTACGAATTTCATTTAGTAATATCGCTTTTATTAAATGCCCTAATTAACATGCAATCAACAGTCATTTTCAGAGCATGCAACAAATATAAATATTTAATGTGAACAAAAAGTTTATTACTTGAACTGTGCACTTCTTGCTTTCAAATAAAAACTTTAATAACATTGTACCCCTTGTAAACAGAATTGAAAATGATGAATAACCACATTGAAATAATTATCCTGGCACTGTTTTCGATAGCAGCATTAATCCAGATGATTTATTATTTATTAATTTTTATGCGTTTTGTTTTTTATAAGCCTATTGAAAAGCCAAATGCTTCAGATCCTGTATCAATAATAATTTGTGCCAGGAACGAAGCCCAAAACCTTGAAAAATATCTTCCGTTGGTGCTGGAACAGGAATATTCCGAGTTTGAAGTTGTTGTAGTTAATGATTGTTCAGAAGATGAAACGGAAGATGTCCTGAAACGGTTAATGAATATATACCCGAGGTTGCGGACAACTTATATCAGGCAGGATGAAAAATTTACACACGGCAAAAAACTTGCGCTTACAGTAGGCATAAAATCTGCAAAAAACGAATGGGTGTTATTGACCGATGCCGATTGCTATCCTGAAAGCAAGGAATGGCTAGCAACAATGGCAAAAAACTTCTCATCCGATAAATCCATTGTTCTCGGATATGGCGGTTATAAAAGTAAAAAAAACCTGCTGAATATGTTAATAAGGTTTGATACTGCAATTATAGCATTGCAATATTTTTCATTTGCTTTAATAGGCCGGCCATACATGGGTGTAGGCCGAAACCTTGCCTATCGTAAAACGCTGTTTTTTGCAAATAAAGGTTTTGCCTCGCACATAAATCTCGCTTCCGGTGATGACGACCTATTTATAAATGAAGTTTCAAACAATAAAAATGTTACAATTGAGCCATCTTTCAAAGCCCATACCCGGTCAGAAGCAAAAAAGAGTTTTTCGGATTGGGTTGATCAAAAGCAAAGACATTTTTCAACCTTTTCTTGTTATAAAAACAAAGATAAGTTCTTACTCGCTTTAGAAATAACAAGCAGAATGGCTTTTTATATATTTTTTGCATGGTCTTTATATCTTCATAAGTATTGGCCAGCCGCTACTTTAGTGCTTTTTGCACGTTTGCTATTTCAGTTAACTGTTTTTAAATATACATTTCATCGTTTGAAGGAAAGAAATTTATTTTTAATTTCGCCTATATTCGATCTGGTACTCCCGATAATAAATATGGGAATATATTTGTCTAACATAATCAGTCCGAGAAGGCAATGGAGATAAGCAATAATCTTTCAGAAAAAGCTCTTTTTGATATTAACCTGGTTAAAAGAGCTATGGCAGGTGAACAAAAAGCATTTGCTTCACTTCTCCACAGATATAGGGACTCAATTTATTTCATGCTGTTAAAAATGGTAAATAATACCGATGACGCAGAAGACCTTACAATAGAAGCATTCGGTAAAGCATTTAAAAATATTCACCAATACACGCCCAATTATGCCTTTAGCACATGGCTTTTCAAAATTGCAACAAACAATTGCATTGATTTTATAAGAAAACGCAGGGGTGGTGTTAAAGTTTCAATCGACCAATCTTTTGAAGACCCTGATGAGGTTCCAATCCATATCCAGGCCGATGATTTAGACCCTGAGGAATCGATGATCAACCAGCAAAAAATTAAATTGATGCACGATGTTGTTTCGAAACTCAAGCCCCGCTATAGAAAATTAATTGAAATGCGGTATTTTGAGGAACTTTCATACGATGAAATAGCTGAAAAGCTCGAACTTCCTATTGGAACCGTAAAAGCACAATTATTCAGGGCAAGGGAACTTTTGCTCTATATCCTGAAAAGTTCGGGGAATAAGTATTAACCCGCATTTACCATGAACATTGATTTGCGGTATTTCAATAATCTTACTCAACAACAACAAAATCAGCTAATACAACTTGACGCTATTTATAAATTCTGGAACAAACGTATAAATGTTATTTCCAGAAAAGAATATCGACCATCTTTACGAACGGCATATTTTACATTCACTTTCAATTACAAAATATTTTAATTTTAAACCGGAAACAAATGTACTGGATGTCGGAACCGGCGGTGGCTTTCCCGGAATACCCCTGGCTATTTTCTTTCCCAATGTTAAATTTACGCTACTAGATTCTGTAGGGAAAAAAAATATCAGTTGTAAATGAAGTTGTAAAAGCGCTTGGATTACAAAATGTAAACACAGTGCAAACCCGCATAGAACAGTATGAAAATAAACACGATTTTGTTTTAGGCCGTGCAATAACAGAATTTACAAAATTTGTAGATTTAGTTTCCGGCCAAATTAAATCGTCAGGTATTAATAGTTTTCCAAATGGAATTATTTATCTTAAAGGAGGAGATTTTGAAAATGAAGTTAAGCCATTCCTCTCGAGAATTACCATATACAATATTTCTGATATTTTCAGTGAAGAATTTTTCAAGTCAAAAAAAATTATTTATTTACCCGTAACCTGATAATTGAAGAAATTAAATATAATTATTTTCTATCAGGCAGGTTAATATAAGGTTGTTCGCTAAATACATTTTTATAAGCCGGACGAATAATGCGCCTGGCACTGAAATTAAGTTCTTCGAGCCTGTGCGCGCACCAGCCGGCAATACGCGACATTGCAAACAACGGAGTATAAATTTGTTCTTTAATACCAATGCAGCTATAAACGAACCCCGAAAAGAAATCGACATTTGCGCAAACCCTTTTAGCTACTTTGTCTCCCTTGTATTCACTAAATATAACCGGGGCTAATTTTTCAATTAAAGTATATAATTCAAATTCTTCAAGCCGGCCTTTTTCAGATGCCAATTTACGAGCTTCATTTTTTAATAGAATAGCGCGGGGATCGGAGATAGTATAAACGGCATGACCAATTCCATATATTTTCCCGGAACGGTCAAAGGCTTGTTTGTTTAATATTTTAAGCAAATAATTCCGTACTTCGCGCTCATTGTCCCAATGTTTAATGTTTTGCTTAATATTCTCCATCATGCCGAGGACTTCATGGTTTGCGCCGCCGTGCAATGGGCCTTTCAGCGATGCTATTGCCGAAGCTACGGCAGAATATGTATCGGTTCCGGAAGAACTGGTAACACGTATTGTAAATGTTGAATTATTGCCACCGCCATGTTCAGCATGCAACATAAGTGCAAGGTCGAGTATGTCGGCTTCCAGCTTTGTGTATTTGCCTTCGCCCTTAAGCATCAACAGAAAATTTTCAGCTGTGCTTAATTTCGGTTCAGGGTGCCGTATTGAAAGTGTTTTACGCTGATAAGCATGGCGCATTGCATGATATGAATAAGCAATAATTGTTGGAAATTTGGCTATCAGGTTTAGCGATTGTTCAACCAGGTTGTCATTTGAAGTATCCTCTGCTTTGGTATCAAGAATATAAAGACCAAGAACCGACCTTGCCGTCATATTCATAATATCCTGCCCTTTAAGCGTAAGGATCATATTTTTGGTAAAATCATCCGGAAGGTCGCGCAAAGAACCCATGTAAATCATAAACTCTTCAAGTTCCCGTTTATTTGGCAACTGCCCTGAAAGCAATAGATATACCACTTCATCAAACCCATGCCTGTTCTGTAATTGAGTGCCTTTAACAATATCTTCAACGTTAATGCCGCGATAAATAAGCTGCCCATCGGAAGGTACGAGCTTATCATCAATTATTTTATAACCGACAACATCCCCGATATTCGTTAAGCCCACCAGAACCCCGGAATGATCAGCGTTTCGCAAGCCTCGCTTAACACTATATTTTTCAAATAACTGGGGGTTAATGTACGATGCTTTTTTAACGCGTTCCGATAACCGTTTGATAACATCACTGTTTGAACTTTTATTTGATCTCAACTTTATATTATTTTATTATATTATTTGTATTTGGATAATATTACATGAACTCAGCGTTTATAATCATTTATAATATCTTATTGCAAAGAACACAAATATATAAACAAATTCAATATTTTCATGTTTGCTGCCGGATAATGATTTTTAAAGCAATAACTTTATGGGAGCATTGGTTTTCTTGGGATAATTTATTTTAAATCCAGGTATTTAATTTGAAAACAACGTATAAATTTGATCATTTAAACGAGAATTATTTACAGGTTTTAATTTTTCAGGAATAATCGGGGAAAATTTATTTATAAAGGTATTGTATAAAAAAGTGAATAATTGAAGCCGAAAGCAGTAGATGAATTTCCATCGCCAAAACCTGGAATTATAAACGGTTTAATATCTTCCATCCCTTTCTTGGTGGTTAAACTATTTAATTTACGCAAACGGATTGACCACCCCATTGAAAAATTTTTAAATACCTCAATCCTCATGCCGCCAGTTATTTCAATCCATTGCGCATTAACTTTTGTGCTTGGCACATCTTTTGGATAATGATAGTTTCCCCAAACAGCATCATCAATATTTATATCATTTGCATTATGATTAAGCGATGCTATTCCATATCTAAAACCAATAAATATTATGCTATTTTCCCCGACATATTTCCTTTTATAAAAATTATAATCGAAACCGAACCTTGCAAATTGACCGTTGGAGTAATAATGAAAATAATCAGTTTTATCGGACATGTTTAAAACTCCAGCCTCTGTTATAAAATAAAAACGTTTAAACCCACCTGCTGTAAGAGATAATTCATTTTCGGTAACCGATGGTTCAAATATCTTGTTAACTAAACCGTAGACATCAAAACCCAGGCTTAATCCGGGTTTTTGCGGATTTTTTTCCTGGCCTGTAAGGTTTAATGATAAGATTAGAAAAATGCAGATATTTAAAATTAAAATCCTGTTCATTTATATCCTCTTAAAATTATTTATTAGAACACATTTTATATCTCAATGAATTCAAAATTTTTAAATTATATATTTCCTGAGCTATTTGAAAACCAAATTATAATTATTGGTAACATCGGAATTAACAGCAGTTTGAACTTGCATAATTGAGTCAATTTTGTAATGCGTTACTTTGGCCTTAGTTAATGTGAACGTTGTATTAAAGCCACATGCCGAAGATACCGTTACAAGCTTTTTATTATAAAAAAAAGTAAGCGTGTCATTAACTCTTGATTTTGATTTTAATGAATCAACGGTTAAAATAAATGTCGATGAATCGGTATTTTGTGCAAGCGGTAAAATTAATGAAGAGGTTTGCACCCCATTATAAAAAAAGGTATCAGGAAGATTAGTAACCGATATATTTGCAATAGTTGTGTCGATTAAAGTTTTTTTTGATATTTTTTTAAAAGCAATTTTAATTTTCCTGTTTTCATCCAATAATGAGTCGCATGTTTCATTACAGGCATAAATTACAAAACCCAATAATATTAAAGCAATAAGTTTATAATTTAAATTTTTATTAATATTCATTTCCGATAATGTTTGAAAGATATTACCAAATATTTTAATAATGAACCGTCTGTGATAAACCGTTTAAAAGTAGCAATTACAAATAGAATAGCAAAAATAAGTGAAATAAAACTCTTTAAAAAGAGATTTTAATTTCAGCATGAGAAAAAAAATTTCTTAAAATATTCGGTTTTGATTATTTGCAAAATTTGATTTATTCAATTGATTTTTTTACATTTGGTTTACTTATATTTTCATAACCCCAAATTATGACATTTTTAAGTTATTCTACTTATTCATTTTATAAAAAATCAATTATCATATAATTATTATGGACGACAATAATTCATCTTTTGCAAAATTTACGGATGACATTAATGATACGGAATTAAACTCACCGACTATCATTACCGTATTTAAATTAATTTGGTTTTCCATTCGGAAATTTTTTATTGAAAGGCCGGGACAAATAATAATTTCGGCAATTGTGTTAATGTTTTTATGGGGAACACATGGCAACCTGGAACTGCTTAAACATATTTGGCCTGAATGGCGGGGGCCTGGAGTTGATATTGGCCATCGTCCTCAATTGATACCCGGCATTCCATGGGACAATGAATTGATTTCTTATTGGGGCGGTGCAATACTGCTTGTTGTTATACCTATTATTATTATCAAATTCGGATTTAAGCAATCTCTTTCGGAATATGGGCTCGGATTACCGCCAAAAGGCAGAAGGATGTTGGCTTTATGGACATTCATTATATTAATTGTACTTTGTCTCCCGGCATTCTGGTCGGCAACCGGCGACCCGGATATGCGCCTGCAATATCCAATTTATAAACCTTTTTCCAGCGGGGGCGCTTTTATTTTGTACGAATTAACTTATTTGCCATTTTTTCTTGTTATTGAATTTATTTTCAGGGGCTATCTCCTTTTCGGTTTAGCCGGAACACGTGATACTGAAATTAACAATGCGGAAGGTGGAATAAAGGGTTTATTTTACTTTAACAGGTATGCAATACTTATTTCAATGCTTTCATATTGCGCGTGGCATCTGGGAAAACCTGTTCCTGAATATTGGGGAACCCTCGTTTGGGGTTTTGCCGCAGGTGTTACAGCATACACAATACGTTCAATCTGGCCCATTGTAATTGCACATTGGCTGTTGAACGTTTTTTCGGATGCCATGATAGCAAAACCTTTTTAGCAATATGCTTTACAACCAAGATATAGCCGAAATCCTTGCTCATTGCGAGGAGAAATATCCTTACAATTATAAGGAACAAATCCTTTCACTTTCATCGGATAAGAAGGAAATATTTGTGATAAGCGACCTTCACCTTGCCTCGGGCAAAGACATTGACGGCAAGTACGGCGGCACAGAAAATTTTTTAAGCGATAATTCATTTCAACGGTTTATTGAAAATTGCCAAAGCCGGCTAAATGAAAAAGGCTCGATGTTAATTATTAACGGGGATTTTATTGATTTTTTGCGAATTATTGAATATCCTTCTAATAATGAAGATTTCGAAGAATGGGAACAAATTCTTAAACAAGTTGGAATCTCTAAGAACATTCCTGAGCTTAAAAAATCCATTTCGAAAAAAGAAAAAAATTATGGTTTTAAAACCAATGATTTCAAATCGGTATGGAGGTTATTTGTTGCCGCTAAAGGACATGCCCAGTTTTTCGATGCGCTGGCCGGATGGTTGACAAACGGTCACCGGCTTATAATTGTTAAAGGCAACCATGATCTCGAATGGTACTGGCAAAGCGTTAGAAATTATTTACGGTATGTGATAGCCGAACATATTTCAGTTTCAGTTAATAAAGATTTATCACGGGTTTTAGAAGAAATAGTTCTTCCAAATATTATTTTTTCCGATAAAGCCCTGATTATAGATAATCAACTTTACGTTGAACATGGGCATCGCTTTGATAAATTTTCGCATGTTGTAGGATCGCCCCTTATGAAAAACAAGCAGGAACTTAACATACCGTTCGGTTCATTTTTTAATCGTTATTTGCTGAACCAGGTTGAACTTGTTTATCCATTCATGGATAATGTAAAACCCAGGGAAAGTATATTACACCTTTTAATGCGGGAGCATTTTTTCCTGGGAGTGAAAGTGTTTTTTCAGCATATTCCTTTTATGCTGAAAATTATACCTAAAAAATATTATAAATACATGTTCCGTGATTTTCTGATTTATGCCATACCTGTTGTATTTATTATTTTATGGATATTGGTATCGGCATGGATTTGGCTGCATCAATGTTCTTTTATGCCCAGGTTAACTGATTGGCTATCTTCAAAAAGCGCTGCAATAGTGTTAACGCCGGTGAAAGCAATTTTCGGGGCTGCCTTATCATATTTTTTCGCACAAATAGTGGCTTACTTTCGGCTTGAAGAACCTGATTATCTCTCAGGTTTTGCTGAAAAAGTATTTGATAAGAATAAAAATTTTCGGTTTGTGATATTCGGCCACACGCACTATCCCGACCAGGTTGATTACGACAACCGCTGGTTTTATAATTCCGGCACATGGATACCTATGATTGAAATATCAAGCGCTGCTGTAAGGGACGACAAAACCTACATATTCGTCCATTTAAAAAGCGATTCTGCGGGAAACATTATCCCCAACGAATTGCAACGCTGGAACGATGATGCGGGAAGGTCTGAACCAATGATAATAGTAAAACAGAAAAATGGTTAAATAAGTTATAAATTAACAATTAAAAAACATTCATTATGGAAAACACAGTATGCGCCATCAGAGGTACCGATAAAATAGCCTCATTCAAAGAATTGATTGCTATGACAAACTTCGATGCCAACCTTTTAAAAGCATTTGAAGATTCTAAAAAAGAAAAGAGTAAATATAAAATTATCATTAAACCAAATATAATGGTTTTTGTAGGCCAGGCAGGATGGCCGGCTGTAATTACCGATAAAGATTTGGTTGAATGTTTAGTTGATCATATTATTACATTAGGTTTTACTGATATTTCGATATGCGAAGCCCAACATGACGTTGCACGAATGTTAAAAAACGACAATGTTAAATTTGTGGCTGAACATGTAGGATATAAGCCTAATGGCAGGTACAAAATTGTTGACAACACTCTTGAAGCAGTTCCTTACAATTATTTGTATAAAGCTGATAATGGAAAAATAAAAAAAATGAAAGATACGGTGGGTATATCATGGAGAGATGCTGATTTCAGGATCAGTTTTGCCAAATGTAAATCACATGAAGACGACTGGATGACTTTGTCAGTAAAAAATATTTACGGCTGTTTCCCAACGAGGCTAAAAGTTGAAAAGTATCATATGAAAAGCGACGTATGGATAGTAACCTCGCGTTCTATTCGAAATTTCCCTGTGCATTTTGCATTTGTCGATGCATGGTTAGCCTCCGATGGTTTCCAGGGTTATAAAATACCCCGTCCTAAAGAACTTAAAATGCTTTTTGGCGGAAATAACGCTGTAGCAGTAGATATGGAAATATTTAAAAGAGCGGGTTTGGATTATAATCTTTCCAAGATACTTCATTTATCGGTTGTACAAATGTATGATGGAATATACCCGGAATATAAAGTTTTGGGTGATACCGGTTCTATGTTTAAAGATATTTGCCCATGGGAGAATGTGACTAAAGAGATCGTTGAAACAATTCACAAAATAGAAGGGGTTTACATAGACTGGGGTTTTATTAATCTGAAAACCAGTACAACAATAGATTACCATTTGTTTCCGCCAAAGAATGCATGGGACCGTTTCTTGGTATGGGCTTCCAGCATTTTATATAAACTTGCCATGCATTTCAGGTTTTATCGCAAGCTTTACGGAATGAAATAAAAGTATTCGAGAAACCTTTTATTTATTGCTTTATCGTGCATGTTACATTGCAAGGTTGAACTTTGCGCTTTTAAATTAGCTACTTACATTCATCAGGATTGAGGGTTTGTATTTTGTTTTCCCAGATCATAAAATAAAAATTCGTTGGCAAAAAATATTATTTTAAAAGCACAGGTTGATTCTCCGCTCATGATTTTCGGGATAGTTTCTTCCGAAAGTATCCTGAAATTATCATGGGAAATCAACAATTTGTTGCATATTAGTTTATCGCAATCAGAAAAACTGGTTTTCAGCAAACCTAAAACAAGGAACTCTTTTGAGTATCGTTTATTTCAATTTGATGATGAGGCGCAATTGCTAAAATATTCCCTTTTGGAAAACCGAGCAGGTTCTGTCTATTATTTTGATGAGTTTCAGAATATAGATTACATTCTTTTTATAAGAGGTGAAATTGATTCAAACATAAAGGAAACTGTTTTACAAATGCCGAAAAAAAATCACGGGATTATTTCTGTATTATTAATAAGCCAAAATATTATTAAGAAAAAAAACAGGCTCGATTTATTTTAATCCCGGATTATATTATGCTTCTAAATAACAAAAATTTTTTGTCTAATAAATAACAGGAAATTTTATGACAAATACTTTAGAATTAATTGATTTCTTCTCATGAATTAATTAACAATAAAGTGGCAAATTGCTTAAAATTTTAGTAAATTTATTCAGTTGAACAAAACAAAAGGAAACTTTATAAATATTATGAGAAAGGTAAGCAATAAGAGCCCTAAGGAAGAAAGAAGATTGAATGACCGGTTCAATTTTTCAATTAAAAGAATAAATCCAACTTCAGCTAATTTTGTTCAAATACCAGTTTTCTCGTCCATTGACGATGAAGAATATTTTTTTGAAGTTGAGGATTATTAGAAGCATTGACAAAAGCATAAAATTTATCTGAAACAAAAGCCTTTGCGAAATACAAAGGCTTTTGTTTTTATTCCAAATTACGTATTGGGATGAACAAATAGTAAATTTACTCGATTAGATTGGTTCCAAAGTCCAGTAAACCATTTTCCGCGTTTCATATTCAAACTTAGCTTATATAAAGTCTAATAATTTATTGCACAAATATTGCTTATATTTCATTTGGAACTAAAAAGTGAAAAAACATTTGCCAAAATTTAGCTTTTCACATCTTCAAATTTTCCATAAACCTGTTATGGGTTGCCTAATGTTTGAAATCAATTAAGTTCATTTTTACACTGCCTCATACTCTTACGCCAACAAAGAAATCCGTAAACTTTTTTTAAGACTAGTCAAAGTAAAGATAATTCAAAAATCAAAATAAAATTTTTGATTTATAATTCAGAATAGTGTTTTTTTTTAAAAAATTTTTTACCTTTTAAGCCTTTATTTAAGGCTTCTTGTCCTGGATAGTAAAAAGCATTATATCAATATTAATGCATGATTCAGGATAAGAGGGACTAAAATATAGAAGCAGTTAAGCAGAAAAAAAACGATAATGAAAAAGAGAAATAATATATATACAAAATGGAGAGTATTAACCATAAAAGCCAAGGTAAAATGAAAATTCTTAAAAACCACCAGGAAAAGGGACATCTAACATTGAATAGATGGGTTGCAATTATTCCAGTCATTCTTCTAACAACATATTCCTGTAACAATAAAAAAATTAATGACAGATTTGAAAAACTGGCTAATGGCAAGGAAAATCCCTGCGGAATTATCATAAATTATCCAAAAAACCTTACCATTTTTCCTCCTGAAATATCAGCTCCTGAATTTTTGTGGCGAGATACTATGATTTCGTCAGCAAAATGGCATATCTGCATTTTAACTCATGATGGGAAAAAACTTTTTACAAAAATTGTTAAAACTTCAAATTGGAGACCAGATTCTCTGATATGGCAAACAATTAAAACCTCATCAATCCAAGAACCATTATTATTTACAATTGTTGGGGAGAGTAAACGGCCTTTTAACAAAAAATACTCATCCGGCAAGATTTACTTTTCTACTTCACGCGATTCTGTGGACGCTTCAGTATTTTATAGAGAAGTGCCATTACCATTTAGCTATGCTGTAAAAAATGTTGTAAAAATTGAATGGTATATTGGAAATATTGAAGGTGGTAAACCTCGAAAAATACTGGATAATTTACCTGTGTGTGGCAATTGCCATTCATTTCCGAAAGATGCTTCTATATTGGCTATGGACGTAGATTATGCAAATGATAAAGGATCTTACGTTATTGCCCCAATTAAGGACACGACGATTTTAACTATTGATAAGATTATGACCTGGAGCGACTATAGAAGGGAAGATGGAGAATTCACGTTTGGTTTACTATCCCAAATTTCACCCGATGGCAAATATGTTTTATCAACCGTTAAAGATCGTTCCGTTTTTGTTCCGGTAGATAATAATCTGACCTATTCGCAGCTTTTTTTTCCAATTAAAGGGATAATAGCCGTTTATGACCGGGAAACAAAAAAAATTTATGAATTGCCAGGCGCCTGTAATAAAGAGTATGTACAAAGCAACCCTAACTGGTCGCCTGATGGGACAAAAGTAATATTTGCCAGGTCTAAAAGGTACTATTCTTCTAAAATTGAAAAATTTACAGGTATCATGCTTAAACCTGAGGAGGTAGAAGAATTTCTTTCAAAGAAAAAGAATTTTAAATTTGATTTATACCGTCTTGATTTTAATAAGGGCAAGGGAGGCGAAGCCAAACCAATTCCAGGCGCTTCAAACAACAACAAAAGCAATTATTTTGCCCGATATTCACCAGATGGCAAATGGATTGTATTTTGCCAGGCTGAAAATTTCATGCTGTTACAAAAAGACAGCAAACTTTATATTATGCCTGCTGAAGGAGGGAAACCCAGGTTAATGAATTGTAATATGGATAATATGAATTCCTGGCATTCCTGGTCGCCAAATGGAAAATGGCTGGTTTTTTCTTCAAAAAATAAAGGCCCTTATACTCAATTATATCTTACACATATTGATGAAAATGGCAATGATTCACCTCCTGTCTTTCTTGAGAATTTGTCATTCAACAAAAAAGCAGCGAATATTCCCGAGTTTTTTGCCCATGGAAAAAATAAATTAAGCAAAATTGTTGACGGTTTTTCTATTTCAGCTTTTTATTATACAAGCAGGGCTAAAGAATTTATTATACGAAAGGACTATAAAACTGCTCTTGCTATTTTATATCTGGCCATTAAGTTAGATAGTACATATTTCGATGCTTATTATAACAGGATACAGGTAAATGAAGCGCTTGGACAAACAGGTTCGAAAAACGACTTATCTGACAAAAAAATAGCTTTACACCTTATTAAAAAACAACTTCAGCAAAAACCAAACGATGAAACCTTGCTTAATGAAATAGTCGAACTACGTTTTAAGTCAGGCGACTACAATGGTGCATTAAAAGATGGAATGAAATTAATAGAAAAAAATCCGAAAAATTACAAAGTGTTTACTATAATATCCGAAATTTATAGAAATACCAAACAATATCAGGATGCCATACCATTTTATGAAAAGATGCTAAATACTTATCCTGACGATAAAGATGCTATATATCAGTCAGCCCTCTGTTATCAGGAAATTAAAAAATTTGACAAAGCTTTGAATTTGTTAAACAGGTTAATCAGTAACTATCCAAAAGAATCGGAATATTATATTGCAAGAGCAAATTTATTCGATATGAAAGGCGATGCAATAGCTGCAAAATCAGATTATGATAAAGCTGTTTTGCTAGATTCAAAAGAATTACAATGTTTATAAAAGCAGGGGAGAGTTTTTCAATAAAGATGGAAAAACAGAATTGGCTAAAATTGATTTTGAAAAAGCCATTTCTTTATTATCTGCTGAGATTGAGCAAAACCCTGACAACATAGGGCCCATAGCTTCTAGAGTTGAAATTAGGGAACAATCCGGGAATATTGCAGGCGCTATAGCTGATTGTGATAGATTTTTAAAAATCAGCCCATTAAATTACATGGCCTTAAAACATAAAGCCGAATTAGAGGCTTCTCTTCAACATTGGCAGAATACAATAGATGTTTTCAATTTATTAATTGTCAACTATACGGCTGAAGCAGAGTTCTTCTACAAACGTGGCTTTGCTTATTTGCAGCTTGGTAAAAAATCCCAGGCATTGGCTGACATTGATAAAGCGCTAACCTTGGAACCTGACAATTCTATGATTATTTTTAACCGGGCAATACTGAAAAAAGATATGGGTTATAATGCTGCTGCTAAAAAAGAATTAGAAAAACTGGCTTACAGTTTAAACAACAAGAAGAAGAAAGGTGAGTTGAATGACGATGAAATAAAAATATTGGATCAAATAAATAATCTGTCGAATAATAAATAAAAATCAATTCAAGGAATAAAATACTCGGGTTCTACAAATTTCATTTAAAAAGCTGAATAATCGGCTTTCCCTGGCAAGCATTGGGGTACGAAATATTAAGTATCGTTGCCAATGTAGCTGCAATATCAGTTATATCAACCGGGTCATAAATTACCTGCCGGTTAATATTCCAGCCATAAAATATAAGCGGCACATGGGTATCGTAATTATAAGCCGAACTATTCGCTGATAAAGCATCGTTATAATCAACCCATCCCGGTTCGAGATTAAGGATTATATCGCCCGACCGTTTTTGATGAAAGCTGTTTTGCATTTTTTGAAAAATCCCGCTTGAATAATTTGTTTTCTGAAGCATTGTTGAAGTTACTGCAGATGTAACCCCTGAAAATTGCAGTAAAAACTGGGCAACATCGTCCTGAAATTGCGGAAGTGAAAGCTTTGAATCCTGGATAAGCAAACGGTTAAGAAACAATTGCTGGTTGTTGTAATATTTAACCCATTCACCTTTTCCATAAGTAACATTTAAATAACTTTTAAGCAATGCCAAAGCCTGTCCCTGGTTGAAATATCCTACCGGGATTCCCATGTCGGTTTCAAATTTAGGACTGTATGCTGTGCCATGGTTTGAAGTAAGAAAAACCAACGCATTTCCTTTACCGATATAAATATCTATGAAATTAAGAAAATGTTCTATTTCTTTATCGAGCCTGAGATAAGCATCTTCTATTTCTATTGATGTTAAACCAAAGGCCTGGTTTATATATTCTGTTGCTGAAAAATCGACAAATATAAAATCGGTATTTTTTCCTTTTCCCAGGTTTTCATTTACTATTGCTGAAACAGCAAAGTCCTTGGTAATATTATTTCCAAAAGGCGTATATTTTAAAATTCCGTAATCATGCTTGCCATCAGGTTTTATAGATAATATATTCATGTCGTAAGGAAATGTTTTAACTCCTTTTATGCCTTCTTCATACCTGTTGTTGTCCGGAAGGTTTTCAAAATAGAGGCTATCGGCCAGAATTTTTTCCCATTTCTCGGTTAAATATGTGTCGGCAAATTTATTGTCATTGAAATCTTTTACCCATTTAGGAAGCTCTTTAATATAAGCCGAGCTTAAAACAAAACAACCATTAGAAAGATCGAACCAATAGGCAGCGTCTGCCAAATGGCCTGCAAGCAATACGGATGCATTGGCGTCTAATGATACGGCAATAACTTTCGACATTTTATAAGTGGAAAGCTTTAATTCATCTCCAATAGTAGAAGCCAATAACTTCGAAGGCGAGTGCTTTTCGCAATCCTCGTTTGGCGAACCTCCAATGCATTGGACATTATCATCGTCCGTACAATTTTCGGTTTTGTCGGAAAGCTGTAAATACCATTGTTCGGATATGATGCCATGCATAGACGGATTGGCTCCGGTAGAAATAGTAGCAAAACCCGGACTTGATTGGGTTAACAAATAATTATAGTTGGCGTTTTTATAAAGGCTCCCTTCATTTATCAATCTTTTAAACCCATTGTTTCCAAACTTGTCCCAAAACCTGAAAAGAAAATCGTACCGCATTTGGTTTATAACAATCCCAACAACCAATTTAGGCTTTTCAGGAAGCGGTTTAGGCAAATCCTGGCCAAACGAAGAACCAATTATGACGGTACTAAAAAAAAATTTTAAAAGAAAAACTCTTGTTCCGTTCATTATTATTTTTATATTAAAATATGTTTAATCTTTTTATATTCCAGTTAATTTACAAGCTTACCGTTTATTTTTGCCTATCCAAAACAAATATAAAGCTCCTGCAATTAACAAAAAGAATCCGGTGTAAACCAATGGAAGCCAAGGATCTTTAATAATTTCAATTATACTTGTTTTCGAAAACTTTCCCATTTCTTTATCATAGCTAACCTGATAAAGTTTCCAACCTTTATAACTAAAAGGCTTGTTCACTTCTAACAATGCTTTTATATTGCAGCTCTTGTGGCTTGTAATTTCTATAACTGATTTATAACTTTTTGCTTCGGGCGAGGTCATTGTAACAGCATAATTATTCTTCAAATCGAGGAAAATAGGCATTACAGTTGAATTCCCGCAAGTTATCCATCCTTCGATTTTTGAACCATTTTCAACATTAATAGCTGAAATTAGAGCAGCAGGAATAACTCCCGAATCATTGGCCGGTTTAAATTTCTTTATTGAGTCAAAATCAGTCGATGGAAAATAGTTCAAAATTTTTATTTTGTAATTATCAATTTGCTTTTCAATGCCGTTTTTAATTAAAAACATGTTGTTTTTTAATTGGTTATCAATAGCGCCGGTTCTTTTGTCGACAAGGGCTAATTTAGCTGGAAACTCATCGATGCTGAAATCAACAAGTTTTATATTAAAAGGCAATCTGACGTATTTGGTTTCGTTGAGATAACCCATATTGGAAATTTTGCCTTTTTCCAGAACAACCTGGTACTTTGTTAAATCGCCAGAACCGATGCTTGCGGCAAATATTACCAGCCACAAACCAAAATGATTAGCCAAAAAGCCAAGGTTACGGCGGTTGAAATTCTTTAAACGGCGAAGGATTACAAAACCAAGGCATGTAAGCAAGTATATTGTAGCGAACACAAAGTACCAACTGTTTAACAGGTTTGTAAAACCAAACAATGAAATTAACCCGCCTGAATCTTTGTCCTGGGGCAATATTCCCATTAATAATGAAGCAAGTGTATAGAAAGTAATCGCGCCAACACTTGCAGGAACATTCGATAACCAGCGAACAATTATATTTTCATTGAAATAATGGTGCAACAATATTAATGTGGCAATGTATGATACTGAAATGTAAAAGTTATAAGGCCAGCCGGGCAAAAGTATATGTTTCGGATTTGTAACTATTTCCAGAATCAGACCGGCAATGAAAAGGCCAAATACAATAAAAAAACTTTCAGCATATCCCCAGGGCTGTTGCCAGGTTTTTCTTTTCACCATATAAAATAAATTGTTTGTCCCGGGTACGATTTAAAAAACATGTTGCGTCCAAAATTAATCTTGTTTTTTAAAATA
>CAWEFA010000146.1:0-8650 GCA_963808135.1 uncultured Bacteroidota bacterium | reverse complement strand
TGCAGAAGGTTCTGAAATTATTTTGAAAATATCGTATGCAGGTTTTCCGCTGTTGGGTATTTGGGCTAAAGTATATAAAACAGATAAATAAATAAATAAAAATATCGCAAATCCCGTTTTTATCATTTTATATTATTTTTAATATTTCCAGAATCCATTAATCGAAGAATTTAAATTACTCAATATTTCAGAAAACAGCGCTAATATAACATTCAACCACCTATTATGTTTTTAATTGAAAAAATGAATTGACTAAAATAGAAAATACAAACAGACGGTGAAACATTCCTTTACATTTTACAAAGCTTTTAAAATATATTATACAAGTTAATTAATATTACTTAATTTTTATTGACCCCATAGCAATTTTCTCAATCATTTCTGTTGTTATGGATTTAGGCCTTTCAAGAGGATAATACAGCGCCCTGTCCCAAATAATATTTGCGCAGGTTCCAATGGCACGGCCAATCCCGAAAAGGACAGTATAAAAATCGTATTCCTGAACGCCATAATGCCATTGTATTGCTCCTGAAAGTGCATCGACATTGGGCCAGGGATTCTTAGCTTTCCCTTGTTCTATTAAAATCGGCGGCACAACTTTATACAGCATATCAATATAGTGCATTATCGGGTCGTCTTTTAAATGTTTATTCGCAAATTCATGCTGAATGGTGTAACGCGGGTCGACAGTGCGGAGAACAGCATGTCCAAAACCTGGTATTACATGGCCTGCATTGAGTGTGTCCCAAACGAACTGTTTTATTTCATCTTCGGAAGGCAATTTGCCCTCCATTTTATTCATTAGGTTAAGCAGCCATTTAAGAGCTTCCTGGTTTGCAAGTCCGTGAAGCGGCCCTGCCAATCCATTTATCATTGCCGAAACCGATAAATAAATGTCGGACAACGAACTGGCAACCAGGTGTCCGGTATGCGCGCTCACATTGCCGCTTTCATGATCGGCATGTAAAATAAACTGCATTCGCGAAACATCGTCATAAGGTTTAGGAAGACCGAGCATATGTGCAAAATTTGCCCCAAAGTCGAGATGCGGGTTAGATTGTATTTTCCTGTTTTTATGGCTTAGTTTCTTATATATGTAAGAAGCAATTTCAGGCAGCTTTGCCAGCAGGTTCAGTGAATCTTCATACATCGAGTCCCAATAATCCTGTTTGGGAATACCGGCTTCATACTTTTTGGCAAAAAATGATTCGTTCGACATGGTAAGGATTGCCGAAGAAAACATAGCCATCGGATGGCTTATGGCCGGGAATGCATCAATTACATCATAAACATAACGCGGTAGAATCCGCCGTTTCGAAAATTCATCAACAATATCTATGGCTTCCTTTTCAGTAGGGATTTCACCTGTAAGAAGTAAATATAAGCAAGCCTCAACATAGGGATATTCAGCGCCTTTAGGTTTTGGCAACTTTTTAAGCACATCGTGCAGGGAATGCCCGCGGTAACGGATGCCTTCATCCGGATCGAGATATGAAATATCGGTTATCAAACATTTGATGTCGCGCATTCCGCCAATTATCTGGTGAATGGTAACTTTGTCAACTTCAACATTGCCATGTTCCTCAAGGAGTTTTTGAATGCGGGGCCGCCATTCTTCAATTTTCTGGTATAGTTTATCTTTTAATGTCGACATTGTTGGATACCTTAACTTTAAAAATTTTATTATCACTAATTTGTATGGCTTGCTACGACGCATAAAGTTAAAAAATATTTTGAGTTGAATTATCTCATGGCGTTGAATTGTTTTATTTTTTATAAATTGATTGTAACTGAATATAATGCCAACTTTTCAATTACATCTTGCGGATTTTTGAACAAAATAGTTTTTAAACCTGCATTTTGTGCGCCCGAAATATAATCAGGCCTGTCATCTATAAAAATTGTTTCAAAGGGATTAACCCCAAGATTTTCCAATGTAAGGTCATAAATTTTCTTTTCGGGTTTAATGGCATTTACGGCACATGAAAAAACGGATACGTCAAACATATTATAGCCGATTTCATAAAAATACTTCATGGCAGGTTCTTCGGTGTTTGACAAAAATGCAGTTTTATAACCAGTTCTTTTCAATGCTTCCGCTAAATCAAACATTTCTTTTTTTGGAGAATATGCATGGCGGAACGCTTCTCCCCAAAGGGAATCAGAAGTCGGCAGATTAATTTTTAAGTCGCTGCAAACTTTTATCCAGAATTCGGTTTCAGAAATTTCGCCTTTTTGAAATTCATCTATATACTTTTTATGTGCATTTATGGCCTCGTCAATCGATATTTCCAGAACCTTACAAATATATTCGGCCATAACTGGCGCAGGATCGTCAATTAAAACGCCTCCCCAATCGAAAATTATTGCTTTTATTTTATCCATATTTAAATTCAAAATTTCTGAAACAATTAATTAGGAATGAAAAAATGAGCTGTTAAAAATCATAAAAACACTTTTAAAGTTAAATGTTTTTAATTTTGCATCAAAAATATGCGGATAGATATATTAACAATATTGCCTGAGTTGTTTGAAAGCCCTTTTAACCATTCTATAATAAAAAGGGCAAAAGCAAGCGGTGTCGCAGAAATTAATATTTACAATATTCGAGATTATTCCCTCGATAAGCACAAACGTGTGGACGATTATGCATTTAGTGGCGATGCCGGTATGGTAATGTGCATTGAGCCTATCGATAGGGCTATTTCCGAGCTGACTTCAAAAAGGCATTACGATGAAATCATTTACGCTTCTCCCGATGGGGAAATATTTAACCAGAAACTTGCAAACACATTTTCCACTCTTGAAAACATTATTATTTTGTGCGGACATTATAAGGGAATTGACCAAAGGGTCAGGGAACATCTTATAACGCGTGAAATTTCGGTTGGCGATTATGTTCTTAGCGGAGGGGAACTCGCGGCAGCTATTATAGTCGATGCAACAGTCAGGCTTTTGCCTGGCGCAATCAGCGACGAACAGTCGGCGCTTACCGATTCATTTCAGGATAATCTGCTTGCCCCGCCGGTTTATACAAGGCCTGCTGAATATAAAGGCTGGAAGGTTCCGGAAATATTGCTCTCGGGAAACACAAAGCTTATTGAAGAATGGCAACTTGAACAATCGGTGGAACGCACCAAAAGGTTGCGGCCTGATTTATTAAAAAACTAAATTGAAATTTTTAGCTTTGGTTTAAAAAAGTATCTGCCGGTTTAAAACAATATCATAAACTTAAATAAACCATGTTTGACGGTTCAACAATTTGTGCAATTTCCACGCCACCAGGGAATGGGGCAATTTCTATAATCAGGCTATCAGGCAAAAATTCTATAACGATTGCCGATAAGCTGCTTTTTTCCGGAAATGATAAAAGTCTTATTTTACAAAAACATAAAACAATTCACAAAGGGAATCTCGTATTTCAAGACCAGGTAATTGACGAAGTTTTGGTTACACTTTTTAAAGCGCCACATTCATATACGGGTGAAAATGTGGTTGAAATATCATGCCACGGTTCAGTGTACATACAAAAAAGAATTATTGAAGTATTGGTCCAAAGTGGCGCCAGGCCTGCTGAACCTGGCGAATTTACTTTGCGTGCATTTATGAACGGGAAGATCGACTTAACCCAGGCCGAAGCTGTTGCCGACCTTATCGCTTCGCAATCGAAAGCGGCACACAACATGGCAATGCAACAGATGCGGGGTGGTTTTTCAATGCAAATCAAAAATTTAAGAAAACAACTGCTTCATTTTGCCAGCCTGATTGAACTCGAACTCGATTTTAGCGAAGAAGATGTTGAATTTGCCGACAGAAACGAAATTCTAAAAATTATTAATGAAATACTCGATTTGATCGAAACCCTAACCAAATCCTTTGAATTGGGCAATGTTTTAAAAAATGGCGTTCCTGTTGCTATTGTTGGCGAACCAAATGTTGGAAAATCAACCTTGCTGAACGCAATCCTTAATGAGGAAAAAGCTATAGTTTCTGAAATTCCCGGCACAACCCGCGATGCTATTGAAGATACAATTAACATCGGCGGCATTACTTTCAGGTTTATCGATACCGCAGGGATAAGGCACACAACAGATACAATCGAAACCAAAGGCGTTGAGCGAACTTTCAGCAGTATTGAAAAAGCTGAAATAATTTTATTCGTTGCCGATGCAAATGATAATCCTGAAAATATTGAAAAACAAATTAAGAAAATAACTTCGCAATATGAGAAGAATATTGTACTGGTGATAAACAAAATTGATAAATATCCTGAATATACGGAAAAACTTAAAAAACAATTAAGCAATAAAAATTTTACTAAAAATACGGTTTTTATCTCGGCGTTAAAACAAACAAACCTGCAAAACATTTCGGATTACCTGGTGCAAACAATAAACGAAAAGCATTACAGCGAGAACGATTTAATTATCTCGAACGCCAGGCATTATGAAGCATTATGTGGCGCAATGGAGGCAGGCAAAAGAGTTGTTGAAGGGATAAATACAAAACTGTCAACCGATTTTCTTGCCCAGGACTTAATGGAAATGTTACATTACCTTGGGGCCATTACCGGAGAAATTACTACCGATGAGATACTTGGCAACGTATTCAAAAATTTTTGTATCGGAAAGTAAGTAACTTTTCTAATAAATTCCAATAACTTCTAATAGTTAATAAAATCAGTATTTTACCTCAACAAATATTTGTCCCTATTCTTTTAATCTGTTAATATTTTACTAATTTTAGTCCCCAGTTTGTCCCCTATTTACATTTTGAGGGACAGATTTTTGTCCCCCAATAAAATTAAGGACTAAAGAGTTTTTTTACACTATAAAAATGGGAATATGACTACAAAAAAGCAATTAGTTAGGCTTAGAGAAAAGAAACTGGCAAATGGTAATAAAAGCCTTTATTTAGATATTAGCTGGGACGGAATAAGGTCAAAGGAATATTTAAAACTCTACCTTACTAAGCCTAAAACACAACTTGACAGGGACAATAATAAACAAACCCTTACTTATGCTGAAAATGTAAGGGCTAAAAGACAAACTGAATTACAAAACAATAAATATGGGTTCACCAATGAATTTAAACAGGACACCAATTTTATTGAATATTTTGAAAAACTCATTGAAAAGAGAAAAAACAGCCCCGGCAATTGGGGAAACTGGGACAGCACTCTAAAACACTTAAAGAAATATTGTGAACCTGAAACTACATTCAAAGATATTGATACAAACTTTGTTGAGGGTTTCAAAGACTTTATACAGCATGAAGCAAAAACAAAAAGCGATACTAAACTTTCAATAAATAGTCAAAATTCATATTTCAATAAATTCAGGGCAGCAATAAACCAAGCTTTTGAGGATAGAATTATACCAGATAATCCTACAAAAAGGGTAAAAGCAATAAAAACCGATGAAACACACCGGGAATACTTAACTATTGATGAACTCAAAAAACTTGTAAAGACTGAGTGCAAGTTTCCTGTAATGAAAAACGCTTTTTTGTTTTCATGCTTAACCGGATTGAGGTGGTCAGATATTCAAAAACTTAAATGGTCAGAGGTGCAAAAAGATGGAAATAATTTTAAGATTAATTTCAGACAGCAAAAAACAAGGGGACAGGAATATTTAGACATTAGTAGCCAAGCCCGTGAATATTTGGGACAGCAAGGCAAGCCAGATGAAAGGGTTTTTGTAGGTTTAAAATATTCAGGCTGGCATAATGTGTGGTTACAACAATGGATAAATAAGGCCAGTATTTCAAAAGATATTACCTTTCATTGTGGCCGACATACTTTTGCAGTATTGCAATTAGAAATGAATACAGATATTTACACCGTTTCAAAGCTTTTGGGACATAAGGAACTTAAAACAACCCAGGTTTATGCTAAAATTATGGATGAAAAGAAAAAAGAAGCAATGAATAAAATGCCAGATATTAATATTTAAGCAAAGTAAAATGAATGATAAGTCTGATTTAGAAAAAATGCTGTCTTTAGAAAAAACAGTTGTTGAAATAATTAAAAAACCTTCAATTACTGAGGCTGACCTGAAAATATTAAAAAAATACTCGAGAATACAAAAAAAATACATTGATAAATTAACACCCTTAAAATTGAAAATCGCTGTCAAAAAAACAGAGGTTGAAATATTGAATAGATACTTTACTAATCTACCTGAAATTAGAATCTTTAATGAGAATAGTGATGAAAGTGATGAAAGTGATAAATATTGGCAAGATTTTTTTAATAAAATAATTAAAATTGACTTTATAGAAAAATATCTGGGGAGGTATGAAAGTGAGGTGCTTACAAATGAAAATGTTATATTCTATAAGACTTTCCATAATTTTTATTGGTCTTTACAAAAACTTGAAAGCAAAGGAATTTTAAAAAAAATAAAAACATTCATAATAGACAATAATTTAAATGACTGGACAAATGAGATTTATTTTTTAGCCTTTTTTTATGAAATAAAATTAAATGATGCCAAGGTTGAGGCTAAATTTGATTTTGATAATGTACCCTTTAATTATCATCAACAAAGAAATAAATTAATTAAAGTTATAAATGAATTGAATGTTAGACACCCGGACAACGATGACGAAGGCCAAAAAGCCCCTTTTATTAATAGCATTGTAATTAAAACATCACAACCTATTGGCAGTATAACAATAAATAATAAAATTTTATGTCATGACATTGCCAATACTTTAAGAGAATATTTAGAAATTACAGATAAATATTCTAATGGAGCAAAGCCCTTAAAGGAACCCAAAAGGAAAAATACAAAGCCAGAAAAAACTTATTTAAGACGGTTTACAATTGATACTTATCCTCTTTTTCTTTTTCTTAAAAATGAATGTAATTTGCAATTAACTACTGACAGAGAATATTTTTACCTCATTTCACAGTTTTTAGAATGTTTAGGATTTAATCTGAGTGAAAACATAAACCAATTAGTTGAGGATTATATCAAAGATTGCTATAAACATTTTAAAACTAAAGGGTTAAAACAGTAACATTTTATCTGAATTTCAAACCCCTCTATATTTTCCTTATATTCTTTTCTTTACTTCTATAAAGCTTTAGTAAAAGGTTAGGCAGCCCGACCATATTGTTTAATTTAACATTATGGCATTATGGAAAGTATTGTATTAGAATTATTGCAAAAACAGGGTGAACGGCTAACAAATATAGAAAGCCTGTTAAACCTATCAAAATCGGTATTGAATTTAAGAGAAGTTCAAACCCTTACCGGGCTATCAATTAGCCATATTTATAAGCTCACTATGTGGCAAAAGATACCACATTACAAGCAAGCTAAGCATTTGTTCTTTGACCGGATTGAGGTTGAAAACTGGCTTAAAACAAACCAATTTAAAACTACAAAAGAGCTGGACAAAGCGGCTGCCACATTTGTAACCCTTAATAAGAAAGGAGTTAGAAAATGACATTTACCGATTATTATAAAGGGCAAAAGTTGACCGATGCTAAATGTAGGTTTGATATTACAACCTCAACAGGGAGTTACGATTTATTTGAAAGCTTATTAATCAATAAACAAAAATTCAATATTGGTGGGTTGTCATTCAATTTTGGTGAACGTCCCGACAGATGGAAAGGAAAAGCAATCGATATGGCAATCACTAAAGGCAGCCATAATATAACATCAGTAAAACGGCCAAACCTTGAAAATAACCTTGCTTATGGGGATATATGGGGTTCAAATGATGGTTGTATTATGATATTCAATTCAGATTATAAAGAAATTGGCATTACAACAATTGAAATATTTATTGCCAGAGGGCTACCGCTATCATCGGGAGATCGATTCTCAGCAACGGTTTCCAGATGTTGCGAGCAAGCTGGCGCTTCCGGGCGTTGATCCCACGGCAAAACTTGTCGGCTTCCCGGTCATTTCCGTAACCGGGTACGCCGGGCTGGGAGAGTACACCTACGCGCCGCTAACATTTTACAATGAACTCAAAGAGGTAAAAGATACCCTCTCCATGATTCGCGGTTCACACACCCTTAAGGTTGGGACGGATATCACGCGATATCGCGAGCAGCAGGAATTCCCGTTCTACCCGCGCAGCGGCGAATTTAGCTTTACGGGTACGGGTACACCGCCTTTAACGACCACAAACGCCGTCGCTGATTTTCTGCTGGGCCTTCCCCAATCGTCGTCGGTCAGTAACGGGTTGACTCCCGCGCGGATTTACACCACTTTTTATCACTTCTTCGGTACGGATGAGTGGAAATCTGGCAAACTGACCATCAACATGGGGCTGCGTTACGAGCTCGCGGGCGGTACAGCGCGTTCGGCGTGGCTTGGGACCTGCAGGCTGACGACGCCACCGTCTACCACGCTTTGATCGATCGCTTGCCGCCAGGCGCCTTGCCCAGCGCCGGCAAGAGCTCGGAGCGCAGCTACGCCCTCCGCACCCTGCCGGCGACCTTCGCCGAGTCCAGCGCGAGCTATCTATTGCTGGCGGATGGGGTGGCCGCTGGTGCGCTCCTCCGAGGCCAGCCGACGTGGCCGACGCGTTCGAGGACGACCTCAAGTGGCTGGTGGCCGAGCGCTCGCCCCGCAAGGTCTTCCTGCGCGCGGGGGTGGTCGGCTGGCGGGATCGCGCCATCGTG
>CAWEFA010000145.1:0-62215 GCA_963808135.1 uncultured Bacteroidota bacterium | reverse complement strand
CAGTTATAAAATCTTCCCTTTCAATTGTACTCGATTCCGAAATATCTTCTCCTGCAACATTATCAAGCGAAACAGATGGCTTTATTTTAGTTTCATTGTAAATAAACTTTTCAATAAGTTCCTGTTTTGTTGGTGTTGCCTGCTCTAATGTTTCATTGCTTTGCAGTTGTTTTTCATCCTGGACAATTTCAGAAGAAGGCTCATTGTCCAAATTTGCAGGTTGCATTGATAACTTATCATCTTCAATAATTAAAATGCCCTTTTCTGATATGTCGGATTTTCCCTCATCTGTTCCTGCAAAATCAGGATTATTTATTTCATCTCCCGGTTTAATAATTTCAATTGAATCGTCCAATTCAAAAGAAATCTCGGGAAGGATTGATTTTTCTGAAATTTCCGAATTCTCGTCCGCTATTGAGTATTTGCCTATTACATCTGATATTGATTCTTTCAAATTATCCTTTTCTTCCCTTCTGATAGAATGGCTATTTTCAGTCGGGGCAATTTCTTCCTTAACCGGAATATCGCTTTTCAAATAATGGTAAAGCATCCGGCGGTTTGTAATTTGTATTGCCGATTTTTTTAAAAGTTTATCGAATTCATTGGAATCGTTTCTTACATAATACTTTAAAAGAAGAAAATACAAAGGCTGAAAATAGGGATAATTTTCAATTTCCTCTTCCACGGACACTGAAACTTGCTGGTTTATCAGGTCAGGCTCGTTTATATATTTTAATAATTCCATTTGTTCCATAATTTACCAATTTACAAAAGCCTTGTCAAAAACATTTTCAGTAAGTTCATCTATTATTTTAGGCATAAGGTCGGAAATTGCAGCATTCAGACTTTCGCTGCTCGAATAATCGCGATATGAAGAAAAGTTGGTATCAAAATTATATTTTGGTTCGATTGAATTGGTGAATTTTACATGCACTGTTAAAGTAAGCCTGTTGTTAGCTGCTGTTTCGTTGCTTTGTATTGCCGTTGGCATAACATCAAAACCGGTAATTTCGCCTTCAAAATTTGATTCACCTCCATCGGGAATAATAGTTAAGCGGGTTTGCGCTTTGCATTTGTCGCGCAACGCATTTGTGAATTGCTGGCCCAGTGTAGGCTGGCCGCTGCTCGATCGATCTGAAAATAATTGAATGGACAAGGTTTTTAAATCGGGCGATATTGACGCACCCGACATTGAATATTTTACTGAAAAACACGAACCGGCTATAAAGGAAACTAACAATAGCATAATGATTATAACAAAATGCTTACGAAAGACATAAGTATGAATTTTAAACCCGTCTCCAATCTTCGAATAATTCGAATGTTGAATTGAAATATTATTATTTTTTGCCCTATTCATTCTCATGTTTCAAACTCCATTTATTATTTAATTTTATGGCACAATTTAATTGCGTTTATTGATCCGCCACCTGCTGCTGATTTTCATTCAATATTGTATTCTTTTATTTTTCTGTAAAGAGTCCTTTCTGAAATTCCTAAATCATCAGCGGCAAGTTTCCGTTTGCCATGATGTTTTTCAAGAGCCTTATTAATTAACTCTATTTCCTTGTCCTGAATTGAAAGCGATTCTTCAGATATTTCTTCAGTATCCTGTATATTCTCTGTTTGTTGCTTTTTAACATCGAATTGTTTTACCGATGGTTGATTTGTGAGATCAACATCTATATTTACATTATTAAATAAGCGGTTGAAAACCCCCTGGCTTTCATTGCCAATATCTGCTGGCACATTGCCAGATTGAATGTATCGCAACACAAGTTTTTTCAAATCGTTCATATCGTTCTTCATGTCAAAGAGAATCTTGTAAAGAATTTCCCTTTCAGAAGAAAAAGACGAAGAGCCATTATTTTTTATTAGTGCCGGAAGCCTGTTTTCAGAATAATCCGGCAGGTAGCTTTTTAATGTAACTGAATCAATTTCCCTATTTTTTTCTATTATAGAAATTTGTTCCGTTATATTTTTTAATTGTCTTATGTTTCCCGGCCAGTCATAAGTTTCAAGAATTTTAACAGCCGGATCATCGAGGCTTATTGCAGGCATTCTGTAACGTTCGGCAAAATCCTGGGCGAATTTTTTAAAAAGAAGATGAATATCGTTGGTACGTTCTTTTAAAGGCGGGATATAAATCGGCACTGTATTAAGCCTGTAAAATAAGTCCTCACGGAATTTTCCTTCCTGGATAGCATTTGTAATATCGATATTTGTGGCAGCTACAACACGAACATTTGTTTTCTGAACTTTTGAAGAGCCAACCCTTATAAATTCGCCTGCTTCTAAAACGCGCAACAACCGCACCTGTGTTGAAAGAGGCAATTCAGCAATTTCATCGAGAAAAATTGTTCCCCGTCAGCCACTTCGAAATAGCCTTTACGGCTTTCATGCGCGCCTGTAAACGAACCCTTTTCATGGCCAAACAACTCGGAATCGATTGTACCTTCAGGGATAGCGCCGCAATTAACCGCGATATATTGTCCATGTTTCCGAGAACTGAAAAAATGAATTATCTGCGGAAAAACCTCCTTGCCTGTCCCGCTATTGCCAGTAATTAATACGGATAAATCGGTTGGCGCAACCTGCCGCGCAATATCAATTGCACGGTTTAAACCGCTGTAATTTCCTATTATTCCAAATCGTTGTTTTATACTTTGTAAATCCATAAAGGGTTTTGAAAAACTGCTTTCAATTTTACCAATTATTAATTATAAAATATATTTTTGACATAATAATATATTTTATAAACTGACAAAATTACAACATATAAACTTTTTTACTAATTTGCAGTAATTAATTTAATTTAAAATAAACTTTATGCAATTTATTGGAATTATTCCTGCCAGGTATGATTCGATGCGCTTTCCGGGAAAACCGTTAGCAAATATCGGCGGTAAGACAATGATCCAGCGGGTTTACGAGCAGGCACTAAAAGCGCTTGAGTGCGTATATGTGGCAACTGACGATGAGCGCATTGTTGAAAATGTTGCCTCGTTTAAAGGACGGGTGGTTTTAACATCAAAAAAGCATAGAAGCGGTACCGATCGTTGTTCTGAAGCTATTCAGGTAATCCAGGAAACTGAAAGCGGCAAACACTTCGATGTTGTAATTAATGTGCAGGGCGATGAACCATTTATAAAACCCGAGCAGTTGCATTTGCTTATGGGATGTTTCGATGACAATTCGGTTCAAATTGCAACTTTAGTTAAGCAAATTACCGAAAACGAGGATATCTTCAACCCTAATATTGTTAAGGTAATCAGGAACAAAGAATCGCAGGCTTTATATTTTAGCCGTTCGCCAATTCCTTATTTACGGAACGAAGATAAAGAAAACTGGAAAAATGCTTATCCGTTTTTTAAACATATAGGCATATATGCTTACAAAATAAAAACATTGCGCCAGTTAACAATGTTGAAACCTTCGCCGCTGGAAATTGCAGAATCGTTGGAACAAAACCGCTGGCTCGAAAATGGTTACTCGATAGTTGCTGAAACCACAAAATTTGACACAATTGCAATCGATACCCCTGAAGATATAGACAAAATAAAGCATTTGATATAGTTTCAATTTATAAATAAATTAACGTGAGTTCGATGTATAAGATATTTAAAATATGACTGTTGCGTTATTCCCCCTTGGCGAAGGGGGTAGGGGGATTGGATTCTTATTTGCTAAATTGCCAAAAAATATCAATCCCCCTGCCCCCTTTTCAAAGGGGGACTTGCTTTGTTCTTGATTATATGAAATTTACACATATATTATATCGAACTCACGTTAAATTAAATAAATATCGCCTATCCTAAAAATAAATTTGATTGAAATTGCCAATTAATCAACTATGCCCTCCCCTGCTGACACCTATTATTTATATGTATTTAACCAAATATAATATTTTTATTACTTTTGATACATTATAGCATTTTATTCAGAAAGTTATATGCGTTGTGAAAATTTTGAAAAGTGCAGAAATATTCTTGAAAATTCAAAATCGGTTTTCAACAAGCTTGATAATGAAGGGAAAGAATTGCTTGAAGACAATATTACCTGCATAATATATAAAAAAAATGAAATAATCTTTGCGGAGGGCGACGAACCGGCCGGCCTTTTATTTCTGGCTGAAGGAAAAGTTAAAATATATAAAGAAGGCGTAGGCGGAAGGGAGCAAATTATCCGTTTGGCAAGCTCCCCTGGCTTTATAGGATACAGGGCGTTTTTTGCCGAAGAATATCATACTGCATCTGCATCCGCTATTGAAGAATCCGTTACCTGTTTGGTGAGCAGGAAAATAATGCTGAAACTTTTACACTCAAATGCTGAGTTCTCGCTAAGCATTATTAAATCATTCGCTACAGAACTGGGGCTTTCATATAACCGCACTGTTACGCTAACACAAAAGCATATACGCGGCAGGCTTGCCGAGTCGCTTATTTTTTTAAAAGACACATACGGATATGAAACCGACAATGCTACATTAAAAATATACCTCTCCCGTGAAGACATTGCAAACCTTTCCAACATGACCACTTCCAATGCAATAAGAACTTTATCGAGTTTTGCAGGCGAAGGTTTGGTAGAATTAAACGGAAGGAAAATTAAAATATTGGATGTTTTCAGACTACAGAAAGTCAGTGAGCTGGGTTAACTTAATAAGGCTTGTTAAATAGCAATCTCGGCGAAAATTGTTTTAACATTAGCTGAGAAGTTGTCTTTTTCCATCTTTAATGATTTAATATATTCATTGAAATCGGCCACAACAAAAGGATAATCGACAACGCATTTCTTTAGTATTTTTAATATCCTGAGATAATTGAATAAGTTATCCGATATTTTATACTGTGAAGGAAAAGGGCATATCGTTATAAACAGCGGAGCTGCCCCTTGTATTTGAAATTACCACGCAACCCATTAATGCTGCTTCGCGGGGCATACGGTCACGTCCTGAATTGCGGCCAAATTCGGCAAATACTTTTGCTTCTTTCATATGTTGTTTTGCAACTTCAGGAGGCAAATGTTTTATTCTAATTATTTCAAAAGAAAAAAATAACCGGCACAAACCAATTAATAGTTTGGATGTTTTGGCCCCGAATAATATTTTATCTTTCTTTTGTGTTTGATGTCCCGATTCAACATAATATTCTTCCCTAACCGGGTTATGTAAAATATAAACTGTGTCAACACCAATATATTTGCAATATTCAGCAACGTAATACGAATTTGACATATGTATAACATTGCCTTTCCATATTTCGTCATTCGCTTTATTCCACCTGTTTAAAAATCTTTTAAAATTCTCAATTATACCAGTCGAATGGCCAAAATAATTCTGACAATAAATAAGTTTTCTGATCATTTTTTTACTAAAAGGAAAACGAAAAGGAGGATTTGTAAAGTAATAGTTTAAACTGAGCCAATAAACTACTTTTTTTATACTGGTAAAGCCTTTTAGAAATGAAGTCTCAGCTTCGGGAACAATTAGTATATTGTTTGAACTATCGTCAATATTGCTAAAAGTAGGGACTTTGTAAGAAAGAATATGTTCGTGGTTCAATATTGCATAGTCGGCGCTATGATAAATCATTCCGGCATCAAAACCATTATTAATAAGGCTTGCACATAAGTTGTGTAAACTGTTTACCCCCCCGCTTATTACATTGCCAGCGCAATAAATATATATTTTACTCATCGCCCTGTTAATAGATATTTGTAAAGTTCAAGGTATTCTTCAGCATTCTTTTTCCACGAATACTTTAAGCTATATTCATAAGCAAACTGCTTTTTTCTTTCGGTAAAATTTTCCATACCATTACTAAAAACTTTTGACATTTCTGTGGGATCGAAAGTTTTCCAGAAAAAGACATATTCATCGCCAATTTCTTTTAAGCTGGTTTTATCCGAGCAAAATACAGGTTTTCCCAAACGCATAGCTTCGATAACCGGAAGTCCAAACCCTTCAGCCAACGATGGAAACACAAATGCCAAGCAATTCATGTACAAATATAACTTTTCTGCTTCGGTAATCGCCCCAGGTAGTATTACCCTGTGCTGTAAGTTATTTTCTGAAATTATTTTTTTCACATAATCGCCATACCAGCTATTTTTTTCACCGGCTATAACAAGTTTGTAATCGTCGGGTAGCTTTTTTAAGAAGGGAATCAGAACATGAAAATTCTTTTTTGATAAAAATTGACCTATTGAAAACAGGTAAACATCGTCATTTAAAAAATCTGGTTTCCGGGCTGAAATAACTGGCAACTCCACACCATTATATATTACGCGGGTAATTTTATCGGGCGAAAAGTTCAAATGCTGAAAACATGTTTCTTTTGTAAAATTTGAAATGAATACTACGGCATCTGCTTTGTTTACAACTTTTTGTACTTTTCTCAGATATCTCTTGGATTTCGAAGGGCTTTTTGTAAAAAGGAAATTAAGATCATGAATTGTTAAAACTGTTTTTTTTGAACCACTTATTTTAAAAGATGGCATTTGGTGCAAATAATGTAAAATGTCGTTACGTCCATTAACAGCCGGGAATATCCTGTTAAAAAATCTCAGCCGCCTTGTTTTATGCCCTTTAATGTAATCTATATCACATTTCCCATTTATTAAATAGGTGATATTAAAATTGTTATCATTGATGTTTATCAACGCTTTGCTAAAATCTATAGCTACACGTCCCAATCCACAATTGGGCATGTTAATCTTATCAAGCGAAATGGCAACTTTAATATTTTTTGAAAAAAGACATTCTTCTATCTCAAAGTTATTTTCTTCTTTTAATACATGTATTTTATCTTTATCAGCTATGCGGTCACCTAAGCTTTTAATTGTTGAGTTAATAAAAAAGCGGTTTATAAAATTTCTAAATAAAAATTTTTGATAAACAGCATTAATATCTTTATTTCCATCGTGAATATGATATACTAAATCTTTTAATCCTGATAATTTTGCACAAATAGCAGCCAACCTGGCGTCATAGCGATTATCAATAATAACAGACTTTACACGCAGTCGTTTTATGAGCCGGGAAATTTTAAAAATTTTAAACGGGTTAAAAAGTGTAAATCGATTTACAGGAACAGGAACGTTCCATACTTTATAATTTTTGGCATTAGCAACTATAGCCGATTTATTGTTGGCCATTAAAAAAGGCTCAATATTTTTTTGTTTCAAACTTATAATATTGTCTAAAATCCATTGACTTCCTACCGAATAAGTTGATGAGGATGTTAGGAAGCATACCCTGAATGGCTCTTTATTCTTTTCGTTATCTAATATTTTTTTTAATTTAATATATTTGAGATATACTTCGAATGAACCATTAATGCTTATTACAAAGCCATAGAAACCTCCTAAAAAGCCATGTTTAATAAAATAGTCGCGAACGAAACGCCATAATGGACGAAATACTATATGCCAAAAGCTTAAATTTATTCCAAACCGATGGTAAGAGTCAGCCAGAATATCGGTAAACTTGTTTATTTGTTGAATTTGCCCACTAATGGTATAATAGGAATAGTGAAGCAAATCGCCACTAATGCGCTTGATTACCGAACCTTTAACCATTAAAAACATGTCGTGAGGGTTCAGGCCGTCCCATTGGCCTTTTCTGCGGTCCCACAACCGCAGCTTTCTCGATGGGTACCAAGTTGTATGCCTGATCCATTTACCACAATAATTTGTTAACCTGTTAAACAGGTATCCATCGGCATCCCAATTTTCTTTAACTTTTATTATTGACGCTTTCAATTCGTCCGATAGGGCTTCGTCAGCATCAAGGGCTAAAACATAATCGTAAACAGCCTGGCTTGTAGCATAGTTTTTCTGTTCTATATATCCTTCAAACTCATGAAGAATAAATCTTGTATTATATTTCTTGCATATTTCCTCAGTCCGGTCTGTTGAATAGCTGTCGACTATTAATATTTCATCTGCAATATCCTGCACAGATTTCAAACATCTTTCAATGTTACATTCCTCATTGAAAGTAACTACTACAACGGAAATTTTTGGCATTCTTATAATTTTATTCTTTTATATAAATTCGTTTTACTCGTCCTGATATCCCTGTAAAAACCTCGTAAGAAATAGTATCCATCCATTCTGCCAGTTGCAAAATAGAAATATGGTTGCCGAATATTTCAACTGTATCGCCTTCTTTAGCTTCTATCCCGGTAATATCGGCCATACACATATCCATACAAACATTGCCAATAACCGGCACATAGCTTTCGTTAATCCAAAACCGGCCTATGCCATTTCCAAGCTTTCGGCTGAAGCCGTCAGCATATCCGACCGGGATTATTGCAATTGTCGTTTCTTTTTCTGCCTTTCCTTTTCGTCCATAGCCAATAGTTTCGCCCGGTAAAATAGTTTTTATTTGTGAAATTATTGTTTTAAAAGAACTAACATTTTGTAATAAATCCTGGTTAAAAGGATTGATTCCATAAAGCCCGATTCCCAGACGTACCATATCAAACTGGGCTTCCGGGAAACGTTCTATTCCCATTGAATTTAGAATATGCCTGTAAAAAGTCTTATTAAGCGACTTTGAAATTCGATTGCACATACTATCAAAGCATTTTACTTGATGCCTTGTAAAATCATCATGACGTGGTTCATCGCTTGCTGCTAAATGCGAAAAAACCGATTTAACATTAACATAATTGTTACTAACCAATTCCTGGCAAAGGCTTTCTATTTCCTGTTCAACAAATCCCAACCTATGCATGCCGGTATCGAGTTTTATGTGAACCGGAAACCTTTCCATTTGAAACGATTTTGCAGCCTGGGTAAACCGATGCAGTTCGCCAAATGAAAATATTTCAGGCTCGAGGTTATATTCAATCATTGACCTATAACCGGTTTCTTCGGGGTTCATCACAATTATCGGAGTGCTAATCCCCGACTGTCTTAACGCAACACCTTCATCGGCAAAAGCAACACCAAGATAATCTATTTTTTGATATTCGAGCATATTTGCTATTTCATAACTGCCGCTACCGTATGAAAATGCTTTTACCATAGCTAAAACTTTTGTTGTAGGTTCCAGCTTCGACCTGAAATAGTTAAGATTATGAACCATAGCGCTCAGGTTTACTTCGAGTACCGTACGGTGCACTTTTTGTTCCAGAATTGAAGAAATACGCTCAAATTCAAAACTCCTTGCGCCTTTTAAAAGAATAGCCTCATTGTTAAAGGAATTAGAATGAATATGGCCAATAAAATTATCGGTAGTTAAAAAGAAATCTTTTTTGCATGAAAATAAATCGGCATTTCGGAACAACGTTGGCCCAATGCCCAGCAAACGGTCAATTTTTTTACCTTCTATGAGCTTTGCAACCTCAGAATATAGCTCGGTTTCATTTTTGCCTGTTTGTAAAATATCAGATAAAACAAGCGTTTTAGAGCTATTCTGTTGTTGCTGGTTAAGAAAATCAATTGCTATGCCAAGTGAATAAATATCTGAATTATAACTGTCATTAATAATGGTGCAGTTATTAATACCTTTCTTAAGCTCAAGGCGCATGGCAACCGGAGATAATTCCTGCATCCGGGTTTCAATAGTATTATTTTCGTATCCTAAATAAAGCATGAGCAGCCAGCAATGAATGGAATTCTCCACGGAAGCTTTATCGGTAAATGGAATTTTTATTTTTATATTGTTGCCTGAATATTTGCCATTGATTACTGTAAATTCATTCATTTTAGAAATTTCAGTTATTTCAAGGTTTGCGTTTTGATGAGTTGACCAACTTAATAACTTTTGTCCTTCAGCCGCCAAGCTTTCGATTTCACGATCAAGTATTTCATTGTCCCGGCAGTAAATAATTACTTTCGAATGTTCGAACAGTTTGAGTTTTTCAGATATTTTTTCTTCAAGGGAATAAAAATTTTCCTGGTGGGCTTCACCAATGTTTGTAAATATTCCAATATCAGGCTTTATAATTGTTTCCAGCTTTTGCATCTCACCGGGTTTTGATATGCCAGCTTCGAAAATTCCCAATTCAGCGCCATTATCGAGATTCCAAACGGAAAGTGGCACGCCTAATTGTGAATTGTAACTTTTTGGGCTGCGGATTATTGATTTATCCTGGTGCATTAGCTGGTACAGCCATTCTTTTACAATAGTTTTGCCGTTGCTGCCTGTAATTCCAATCACAGTTCCCCTGAACAACATGCGATGGCACATGCTAAGTTTCTGCATGGCCTCCAATGTGTTTTTTACGACAATAAAATTACCTTCAATATTTTCCCATGAAGGCTGCATGTAGTCGACAACAAAATTCTTTATTTTTTTTTTCAAAAAAAGTTCTTCAACATAATCGTGCCCATTATGTCGATCTCCTTTTAATGCAAAAAAAAGCGATCCGTCAGGCGAGATATAATTACGGCTATCTGCTATCAGGTAGCTAATATCGGCTTTATAACTGCCTATTAGCATACCGTCTGCCATTTCAGCTATTTTATTTATATCATAAACAGGCATCTGAAAGATTTAAATTTGTTTTTGTATGCAAAGAAGCTTTTTCCATTATACCATTATTCTTAACAGCTTTATCCGGTTCATGCAAATGAACATGTGCGGAAAATAATTAGATAGCTTTTCACAAACACCTAAAGTATTAATAAAATTTGGAATAGATTCTTTTTTTAACTTTACCTGAAATTTTATATTTTTTGCTTTACAAAAATAAGCAAATTAACTATTTTGCGTTTTAAGATCAAAAATTTATGAGTATGGAAGTTTCGCATATTCTTAGAGAACTCAAAGAAATTCAACTGTTGGTTGAGAAATATGAAAATTTCGGGGAACTTCCTGAAATAGAAATTGGCCTTATTATTTCCAAGATGCAATTTGTATATAATGAATTACAACATACTTTTTATCCGAAGCCATTTACGCATGGTGAAGCTTATAAAAAACCTTTAATAAAGGATGATAGCAAGGATGTTGAACAAATTGGCAACTTAACGGAATCTTCAACAAAGGATTTAATTCAGTCGTCGCCCGAAACTGTTGATGAAGAAAGATTAATTGATAATGTACCTGGTGAAAAATTAAATGTTGATGCTGATCCTGCGCTAATTGATAATTTGATTCAAATTGAAGATAATGATACAGAAAAAAAGGAACTGGAACCAAAAATCTCAGACGCACCGCAATTAAAAGAAAAGCCTCATCAGGGCGAAACCCAAACCGGGAAAGAAATTTTGGCTGAAAAGTTTGGCAAGGACCAAACCTATATTAACGAAATGCTTGCCCAGGGCCGACAAAAAAAAGATTTATCCAGCCTGATGCAATCCAAGCCCATAAAAGACATTGAAGCTGCTATCGGCGTTAATGAAAAATACCTTATTATCCGAGAGTTGTTCAATGGCGATAATGAAACTTATTTAAAAACGATCCACATTTTAAATAATTCTGCAAATTTTAATGAAGCGTTCAACTATATTCACTCTACTTTTAACTGGAACCTCGAAGGCATAGCGGCACAGAAATTACTTGATATTGTAAGGAGAAGGTTTATTATTGAGAAAGAGTAAATTGAATTGATTATTGATTATTGATTATTGACTGTTGACTGTTGGCTATCGACTGTCAACCATAATTAACAACCAAAATATATTACAAGCAAAAAATGGGTAAATTGTACATAGTCCCAACGCCAATTGGCAACCTCGAAGATATTACCCTCCGTGCGCTCAGGATTCTGAAGGAAGCCGATACTATTATAGCTGAGGATACCCGAACAACCGGAATTTTATTAAAGCATTTTGATATTCACAAACCATTGCTGTCGTTTCATAAATTTAACGAACATAAAACTGTTTATAAAATAATTGATCGTTTGAAAAGCGGCGAAAGTATGGCATTGGTTTCCGATGCCGGTACGCCTTCTATCTCCGATCCGGGTTTTTTGCTTGTAAAGGAAGCAATTGCCGAAGGAATTGCAATTGAATGTTTGCCGGGAGCAACGGCTTTAATACCAGCCCTTGTTAATTCTGGCCTTCCGAGCGACCGTTTTTGTTTTGAGGGATTTCTGCCCCAGAAAAAAGGCCGCTTGAAAAGATTACAGGAACTTGCTATTGAAAAACGAACTATAATATTTTACGAATCGCCTTTCAGGCTGAACAAAACGCTTGCGCAATTTGCAGAAACTTTTGGCGCTGAAAGGTTGGCAACTGTATCTCGCGAAATAAGCAAAATACATGAAGAAACCGTACGCGGAGCACTCGGGAAAATTCTCGCCTATTATTTTAAAAAAACTGTAAAAGGCGAGATTGTAATTTGTGTTGATGGCAAAAAAGAATAAATTATTAAAAATGTTTTACATTTATTGTGCTTAATAATTTGTGGTTTGAAGATAAATCAAAGACTCAGATTTAATTTAAAATTATTCAAAAAATGACAAAGAAAAAAATAGCCCAATTGTTCTTCGTTTTAATTGTTCTGGTAATCAGTCAATGCACTCACAGAAATTTTGAAAGAACCGGTACAACAATTAAAAATGGAATTATCCTTACAAATGGAGTTATGAATTTGAAAATTCAATTTTACTCAAGTAAAACTGTCAGGATACTAAAATGGTTAAAAGAGGCTAATCCTGATAGTAATAGTTTGGTTGTGGTACAAAAATAGTTGGCCCGACTTAAATATTAGAATCAATGAAAGCGAAAAAGATTTCACCCTGAGCTCTGATAAAATGAAAATTTTTATTGCCAAAAGCGATGGAAAAATTTGTTATTTAACCTCCGATAGCGTTTTAATAATTAGTGAAAAAAACAATGCTGAAATAAAAAATGCAGGATTAAAGGATGAAAAAGCCTTTAGCATTAAACAGCCTTTTGAATTATCGAAAGATGAGGGCATATATGGACAGGGTCAGCACCAGGATGGCTATATGAATTATCAGCGGCGCCAGGTAAAATTGGTGCAAACGAATACCAATGCAGTTACACCGTTTCTAATTTCAACAAATGGTTACGGCATATTGTGGGACAATTATTCTAAAACCATATTTGAGGATACAAATAGAAGCGCTTCAATCTGGTCGGATGTTAGCAATAGCATTGATTATTACTTTATTTATGGTAATAATATGGACTGCGTTATTTCCGGGTATAGGGTACTTACAGGTCAAGCTCCAATGTATGGTAAATGGGCTTATGGCTATTGGCAAAGCAAAGAACATTACAAAAACCGCGACGAATTATTAAATATTGCCCAGGTTTCGCAAACCGCAAAATACCAATCGACAATATTATTCAGGACTGGGATTACTGGGATAATAGGAAATTGGAGACAGCTATTTTTTGATGAAAAATTGTATCCGAATCCTAAAGAAATGATCGATATTTTTCATAAGAACAATTTTCACGTGATGATTTCCATTTGGGCAGGCTTGGGGCCGCAAACCCCTGTTTATAAGGAAATGGAGAAAAACGGATTTTTTTATAAACCTGTCGGATGGGCGGGTTTTAAATATTACGATGCCTATAACCCTGCTGCAAACGACATTTACTGGAAATATAAGAAAGGATTGTTTTCCACCGGAATTGATGGCTGGTGGACGGATTCAACCGAACCAGATATTATAAACGCCGACACAAAGAATCCGAAGAATATGAAATGAAACTACCGGTAAAAATTATCTGGGCTCTCGCGAAATATCTGAACCCATATTCGCTAATTGTACAGAATCAGTTTATAAAAACCAGCGGGCTGAGACCGATAAAAAAAGAGTATATATTTTAACTCGGTCAACATTTGCCGGGCAGCAAAGAGCTGCAGCAACCGCCTGGTCGGGAGATATTGGTGCAGACTGGCCGAATTTATCAAAACGCAAATACCGGCAGGAATAAACCATTGCATGGCAGGGATCCCTTATTGGACATTTCGATATTGGCGGTTTTGTTATTGGAAGCTTATGAGAGGTGTGTTTGCAACGTGGAAAAGACCCTGCTTTACCAAGAGTTATATACACGGATGTTCCAGTTTGGTACGTTTTGTCCGATTTTCAGTCGCATGGTGTCTGAAACTCCCCGTGAAATATGGCAATTTGGAGAATTTTCCCGGTTCTCGATTAATTCGACAATTTGCGCTATCGACTGATGCCCTATATTTATTCTCTTGCATGTCAGGTCACCAATAATGGGTACACCATTATGCGAGGGTTACCAATGGATTTTGAGAATGATAAAAAAACTTATTCATTGAGATAAGTTTATGTTTGGCCCGGCATTATGGTATGCCCGTCACGGGATACAGCATCATCGGCCCCCCGAAAAGAGTGTTCTTGTAACCGGTGAGAATTTCAAAACCAAAGATGGCAAAACAGGTTTAAATGCTAAATATTACAAAGATATTCATTACAGAAACTATCTTTTGAAAGAGTTGATTCAAATATTAATGTTTTCTGGTATTCCGGTCGTCCTGATTATGTAACCGATTCAACATTGTCAATTCGTTGGGAAGGCAAACTTATTCCCAGTCAAACCGGGAAACATCAATTTCATATAAAATGTTATGGCCCCAAGCAGATTTTCTTAGATGGCAAAGAATTAAAACCGGTTTATTCCAGTGTTGAAGTTTATACTGAATGTGTTGAATTGGTAGCCGGAAAAGAATACAATTTTGTGCTGGAAACCGAAAACGCCACGGCAGGCGCATTGCGTGTGCAACTTTTCTGGAAAACCCCTGATATATTTGCCAAAGAACAAGCCCCGGCTATAAACAAAGAAAAAACACGCAAGGTTTATCTTCCTTCGGGTAATCAGTGGATCGATTTCTGGACAGGTAAAATGCTTAATGGTGGCATTACAATTACTGCCCAAGCACCTATTGATAAAATCCCGCTCTATGTAAAGGCAGGGTCTATTATTACCTATGGGGCCGTTTGTTCAGTATGCAACCGAAAAACCGGACGATCCATTAGAATTGCGAATATATCCGGGAGCCGATGGAAGTTTCACCCTGTATGAAGATGAAAATGACAATTATAATTACGAAAAGGGAGTATTTGCTACCATCGATTTTAATTGGGACAACACAAAACGACAGTTGACAATAAGCAAGCGCAAAGGTTCGTTTCCGGGAATGCTTAACAGGCGAACTTTTAATGTTGTGCTCGTTAATAATAATACAGGTACTGACATTGGAATTACTGCTAAGCCGAATAAAGCGATATTATATAATGGAGAAGGACAGGTAATTGCTTTTTAAAAATTATTATTTAGAGATATTCGGAATTAAGGGCGTTTTTCATTTTAATCTATTTCCTTTTAATGCTTCGTGGCACTCTAAGTGATAGACAAAAACAAATCTAAGCCATAAAAAGTGATGGATTTGATTAGAATTTTGAAAATATGGCGTTCCCACGAATAGCAAGTGCAACAACCAAGAACCGTATAGCTTCATATTTTCTTGATTTTTTTGCTACTTTTTGCATCAAGGCAAAAAGTAGGAGAAAAATATTCAGATTGGCTTAACGCATATGCAAAAAATCGGTAGCAGTGAAATTGTAATTTTGAACGCAAAGCGGTATTAATAATTTCCATAGCTGATTTTCCCTGTTTTGGTGCCTGGATATATTTGATTTGGAGAAATAAAATTTTACCTTTGATTAACCCTGCAAAACATAAAGTTATATGTTAAAAATATTACGTGAAACAATTAGACATGAAGATGGGCTCTTTGCCCAAAGGGCAAACTTCTTCTTATTGTCACAAACAATCTTTTTCGCTGCTTATTCACAAGTTTCTATATGTTCCAGTTCATTAAAGATAATTTTAATTTCACTCGGTGTTTTAACAGCTATAATTTGGCTGATAGTAGCAATTCGAAACATTAAATTAATAAAACGCTTGAGAGTTAAAGAGGCTAAAATTCTTAAGAGCAAAGGTAAAGCCCCGTTACCAAAAATCGGTTGGGATATATTAAGCTCTAATAATCTAATTGGGATTCTTTTTCCCGCTTCTTTCCTGATCGGTTGGGTTGCTATTATTTTAACTGCATATTCAAAGTAAATAATGTTTTTGAGTAGTTGGAAAAAGTTTAAAATGCAGGTATGTTTAATCTCCAATTAAATTTTTGTTTTCCGTTTTCCTACGCGGGAAAAGAAATTTATTGAACAGACCCGCCATTTTCATCGTCTTCCTCATCTATTTTATTCAATAAACCTTGCGGCAGGTTTTTCTTGGTTTTAGCGCCGAGCTTCCGGATGTTTTCAACGCGGGCAACAAGGCTGCCTTTTCCTTCGGTGAGCTTGTTCATAGAACTTTTATAAAATTCCGATGTGCTGTTTAAGCGTTTGCCGAGTTCAATCAAATCGCTTATAAAACCTTCGAATTTATCGTACAGGGCGCCGCTTTGCCGGGCTATTTCTTCCGCATTTTTATTCTGGTATTCCTGGCGCCACATGCTTTCTACCATTTTTAAAGCGGCAATGAGGTTGGTTGGGCTGATGAGCAAAATTCGTTTTTCGTAGGCCAGGTTCCATAAACCCGGCTCGTTTTGAATGGCAAGCATGTAAGCAGGTTCAATAGGCAAAAACATCATCACAAAATCGAGGCTTTTGAGTTCATAAAGCGTATGGTAAGCTTTTCCGCTCAATTCATCGATATGGCGTTTGATTGATAAAATATGTTCTTTTAGCGAGCCTTCCTGCTCGTCTTGCGTTAATGCGCCCACATAGCGTTCATATGCTGTCAGCGACACCTTAGAGTCGATTACAATGCTCCGGTCGCCGGGGTATTTAACAATTACATCCGGCTGTAAACGCTTTCCTTCTTCGGTGGTAAATGATTTTTGCAAAAAATATTCCCTGTCTTTTACCAAACCCGATTTTTCCAGGATGCTTTCAAGTATTACCTCGCCCCAGTTGCCCTGCGTTTTCGTTTCTCCTTTCAAAGCTTTTGTCAGGTTATTTGCTTCACGGCTGATTACCTGGTTTAACTCGGCCAGTCGTTTCACCTCTTCTTTTAATGAAAACCTCTGTTGCGCTTCCTTGTCATAGGTTTCTTCAACCTTCTTTTCAAAATCCTTTATTTTATCGTTGAGCGGTTTAAGTATCTGGTCAAGGTTGGTTTTGTTCAGTTCGGTAAATTTTTTCGACTTTTCTTCCAAAATTTCATTTGCAAGGTTTTTAAATTCAAATGTAAAGCGCTCCTGGAGCTTCTCCATTTCGGCTTTTTGTTCGTTCAGTTTTTCTGACAGGTGCTGGTAATCCGATTCACGCGATGCCAATTTCTTATTTACTTCAAGAATTACGGTATCTTTTTCTGTAATCTCCTTTTTCATCCTATCATTTTCAGAAGTCAACAGCGCTGATTTTTCATTATTTATGAATTGAACCGATTTTTGTTTTGAAGAGCAGACAAACCATGTAGCCGTTGCTCCGATTATAATTCCCAGGACAAGGTAAATAATTTCCATTTTTATTTTTTGAATATTTTAACGCTTGATAATTCGAAATATGACAAAATATTAGACATTAAATTTATCAATTCATTCCATACTGTCAAAGATAATTGAATTGCAAACGTTAATTTTGAAGTTTTTTTAAAAGAAATTCACCAATGGCACAAAAATACAAACACTTGTTTTTTGATATCGACCGGACGCTGTGGGATTATGAGACCAACGCCGCCGAGGTTTTAAAAGAATTATTTAATAAATACTGTTTAAAGAAATTTTCTGTCAACGCGGATGATTTTGTAAAAGAATTCAACCGGAACAACGAATTGATGTGGAAAAAATTTAACCGTGGACTGATTAAAAAAGAAACACTTCGTGATAGAAGGTTTTATCTGACTTTAAAGAAATTTGGGATAAAAGATATGGATCTGACCCTAAATTTATCAAGAGAATATCTTGAACAAAGTCCCGAAAAAACAAATTTATTTCCTGACGTTGCTGAAACTTTGGAATATTTAAAAAATCGTTACAGCTTGCATGTGATAACAAACGGATTTAATGAAGTACAGTTAAAAAAACTAAAAAACAGCGGCATAGAACATTTCTTTGAAAAAATTGTAACTTCGGATAATTCCGGTTACTCGAAACCAAACTTTAAAATATTTGAATATGCAATCACATCAGTCCACGCTAAAAAAACCGAATCGCTTATGATAGGCGACAATTGGGAAGTAGATGTTTTGGGTGCAAAAGCATATAATATAGACCAGGTTTATTTCAACCCGAAAGGAGAAGAACACACAAAAAAAGCGACTTTCGAAATTAAAAGTATAGGGGAGCTAAAATTGTTGTTATAAAAATATTATTCCCTTTACTATCAGAATGGCATTTCGTCATCGGGGCTTTTACCTAAATTAACGTTCCCGCCGAAATCGGAATTTTTATCGCTGTTCATTCTTGAACTTAGCGTAATTACGGGTTTCATATCTGAGCTTTCGTCTGGTGATTCCGATTCGTCATATTCAACAAATTTTGCTATTGTATCCCTGAAACGCAGCTTTATATCGCCTATCGGCCCATTGCGGTGCTTAGCGACAATAATTTCAGCCATTCCAATTGTCGATCTGCCTTCGTCATCTTCGAGGATTCCATATTTTTCAGGCCGGTGAATAAAGCAAACAATATCGGCGTCCTGTTCGATAGCTCCCGATTCACGAAGATCTGATAATTGCGGACGCTTATTCCCGGCGCGCATTTCAAGTGAACGGTTTAACTGTGAAAGCGCAATCACCGGAACATCGAGTTCCTTTGCAATACTTTTTAACGATCGCGAAATAACGCTTACTTCCTGTTCACGGTTGCCTTTGATTTCCGGAGGGCCAACCATCAGTTGCAAATAATCAATAATTATTGCCTGAACGTCGTGTTGCTTTTTTAACCTTCGGCATTTGGCGCGCAATTCAAATATTGATATGGCAGGCGTATCGTCAATAAACAATGCTGCATTTTCCAGGGGCTTAATCATGGCATCGAGCTGCTTCCATTCTTCGTTATTCAGCTTGCCGTTGCGGATACGTTCCGAAGGCAGTTCCGATTCGCAGGATATTAACCGGTTGACGAGCTGCAACGATGACATTTCAAGGGAAAATACTGCAACGGGACGCTTATGATCTATAGCTATATTACGCGCCATTGAAAGTACAAAAGCCGTTTTGCCCATTGACGGGCGCGCTGCAATAATTATAAGGTCTGAGCGCTGCCATCCTGAAGTTAACCTGTCGAGCCTGGTAAACCCCGACGGTATGCCGCTTAAGTGGTCCTTTCTTTTACTCGCTTCTTCTATTTGCTTGATTGCATCTTCAATAAGCAGGTTGATTTTTACAATCTCCTTTTTTATGTTACCCTGGGCTACCTCGAACAACTGGCTTTCGGAATAATCGAGAAGGTCGTTAATATCGAGGCTGTCATCGAATGCTTTTGTTTGAATATCGGAAGTAATGCGAATAAGTTCACGCTGGATATATTTTTGCTGGATAATACGTGCATGGAACTCAATATTTGCGGCTGAAGCAACACGACTGGTAAGCGAAGAAATATAATATGGCCCGCCTACCTCATCGAGTTGCTTGTTTTTTTTAAGTTCTTCTGTAACTGTAAGAATATCGATAGGCCGGTCGCTGGTGGATAAATCTAAAATAATCCTGTAAATTTTCTGATGAACATCCTTATAAAAACTTTCGGGTTTAAGTATGTCTATTACGGCAATTACGGCATCTTTCTCCAGCATAATAGCCCCCAGAACAGCTTCTTCAAGTTCTATTGCCTGAGGAGGCATTTTTCCCATATCGAGCATCATGCTTTCTGCTTGACTATTAATATTTGAAGATGTTTTTTTCGCCATTTTTTTTGTTTTGCCCAAAGTTATTAAAAACAATTTCGCGTTCGGAAATTTTGTTAAAAACATTTATCAACAAAAAACAAATTTTTAAATTGATTTTACAATGAATGAAAAATTAGGGATAAAGATTTTATCAAAGCAAAATTAATTTAACAAATAAAATATTTAATATCTCGCAGTAATATATTGTAACTTGCATTAATATTTCCTCAATAACCTTAAAATATAATTAATCATGAAAAAGAACTTTTTAAAACAAATACTATTGATTTTATCGATTATAGCCATTGTATATGGCTGTAAAAAAAATGAAAATACCATTAATAATCCCCCTTCAGCGCCACATAGCCCAGTGCCGGCCAATAACGTTACCAACCTTGATACGGTTTCTTTAACATTAAAATGGTCTGCATGCACTGACCCGGAGCATGATAGTGTAGTTTATGATCTCTATTTTGGCAAAACCGCCGCACCTGCATTAAAGGCAAGTAACTTAAAAGATACAAGCTATGCTACCGGAACTTTGGAAAAGTTCACTACTTATTACTGGAAAGTTGTGGCCAAAGATAAACATAACAATTCAACACCTGGGCCTGTATGGAGTTTTACAACCGATACTGTAACTGTGCCTAATAAAGCGCTTATTAATCAGTTGGATGGGCTTTTAGGTAATGCCTATGCCATTTTTAGCTGGGATCAAGCTGAAGAAACTAATATTTCTTTCGCAGGTGAATGGATGTTCGGCGATTTCCTTTCGGACGATGTAGTTAAAGGAGGCGACGGCCCAGCCGATTTATCAGAGTTTAATAACTGGAGAGTATGGGAAGCTCCCGTTTACGGATCAATTGCTTCTTCTCAATATTATGTTGCATATTATGCAATTTCATCTGCTAATACTGCAATTGACCAAATTAAGGAAAATAGAATGGCAATTGGAGATTCTATTTCATATAAGCGATTACTTGGTGAAGCTCTTTTTATAAAAAGCTGGTTCTATTTTAATCTTGCTAAAGGTTTCGTACAGGTGCCTGATAAAGATGGGTCAGTCATTAAAATGTTAGGCCCCGATAGTTTGTATGCAAAAATTGAAAAGGATTTGAAACAAGCGATAACATTGCTTCCTTTGAAATCAAAATTTAAATCTGATTTCAATCTGAATCCTGGAGGCAGGGGAACCAAAGGTGCGGCTGAAGCTATACTGGCCAAGGTAATTATGATGGAAATAGGTTTTGGTTTGAATGGCAAAACTGAATCAAACTGGCAGGATGTATATAACCTTGCCCAGGATATAATCAATTCAGGCCAGTATAGTTTACTATCGAATTATGCTATGATATTTTCACCGGATGGAGAGCAGGGCCTTGAATCGGTTTTCGAAACAAATGCTTGTGATTGTGGCCAGGGATATGGCCATGGAGGTGGAAATCTTGAAGTATGGTTTACCAGTGTAAGAACTACCGCCGGATCTGGAAATGCCAGTAAACATATAGGTTTTGGACTGGGTTTCGATGCTCCTACACAGGATTTATATAATGAATTCGAGCCGGGCGATCCACGTTTACCTAATACAATTTTAAAGAATGGCGATATTGTTTATGAAGATGGGGATTCTTCTACCAATGAACAAATAGCGATGGTAAAAAACAAAGATTGTCCTACCGGATATAATTTAAGAAAATATATGTTGTATAATGCCGGTAAAATCGAATCGTGCAACTCATGCGCCGATAACAACAAACGTCTCCTCCGCTATGCCGATGTAATCCTTATAGCAGCTGAAGCAGCTTATCATTTGGGAATGGAGAGCCAGGCAAGGAATTATGTAAATATAATTAGGGAGAGGGCAAGAAACAGTTCAGCGCCTAAAGGCTCAGTGCTTTATAATGCCGGTTATCCGGCTCCTTCCGGCGACCCAGGTTTATTGCCCGATATTACAGCATCAGGCGCAGATCTTTTAAATGCAATTAAACATGAACGCAGGGTAGAATTGGCGCTTGAAGGACACCGTACCTGGGATTTATATCGCTGGGGCGATTATGAAAATGCCATTCAAAAATATGTGCCTGCGGATGTATCGCTTGGTGGAATTTCTGCCAGCACAGTAATTTCAAATATGTTATCACATTCTTATAATCCTCATGGGATAATGATACCGGCGATGCCTATACCGAACACTGAAATTCGTTATGGAGTAACCGGCACTGTCGGGTACAGCTATTAAAAAATATATGTTCCTTGCAGGCTTTAGGTTTTCGAAATCTGGCAGATTTCGAAGTAAGTTTGCATGATATTTCCAGAGTAAGATAGGCAAGTAAGATGGAAAGAAAATAGCATGATTAAAATTATTTTTTTTTCTTTGCATATCTGTCAAAAGTTTATAATTTTGCAGTCCCAATAAAGTAACTACTGAAAATAAGTCACATAATGTATGCAATAGTAGATATAGCCGGCCAGCAGTTTAAGGTTGAAAAAGACCGGAAGATATATGTTCACCGGCTTGAAGGAAAAGAAGGCGACACAGTTTCATTTGATAAAGTTTTAATTATCGATGACGATAAAGATGTAAAAGTCGGTGCGCCGACAATTGAAGGTGCATCTGTAAGCGCCAAAATTTTGACGCACCTGAAAGGCGATAAGGTTTTGGTTTTTAAAAAGAAAAGAAGAAAAAGTTATCAAAAACTTAACGGCCACAGGCAATTCTTTACCCAGTTACTGATTGAAGAAATATCCGGTTCAGGCAAACCTAAAGCTAAAAGGGCAACAAAGAAAGCTACAGCAGTGGCAGATGTTCAAACCGAAGAAATAAAAGAAAATTAAAATTAATTTATTAATATGGCACATAAAAAAGGAGCAGGAAGTTCGCGCAATGGAAGGGAATCGCACAGCAAACGTTTAGGTGTGAAGCTCTTCGGAGGCGAAGCAGCTAAAGCCGGAAACATAATAATCCGCCAAAGGGGCACAGTCCACAATCCAGGCAAAAATGTTGGCATAGGTTGCGACCACACGCTGTTTGCCCTTGTCGATGGAACAATACAATTCAAAAAAGCACGCAATAACAAATCTGTAGTATCGGTATTACCTTTTACAGAATAGAAATATTGCCAATAAATATACAACCCTTGTAAAAAACCTTTTGGTTATTATTTACAAGGGTTTTTGTTTTTACCCGTTTTGTAATTAGCAATTATATAATCTCTAAGGTTCGAACTATAAAGTTGTCCTGAGATAAAAAATATAGCCATTGTTTAAATCCCCTGAAGCATTTAACTCCAAACCTGAAATGTTATATTTTCGAATTAATATAATTGTATTTGTTTTTATATTTCACAACACAATTCAGTATTTTTGAAATTTTAAACATTATTTTAAAACACAACATGCTTACATTAAATTTCATTAAAGAAAATAAGGAACTGGTTTTAGAGAGGCTTTCAGTAAAAAATTATAAAAATCCCGAACTGGTCGATAAAGCTATAGAAACAGATGCAAAAAGAAGGCAGGTACAATTGCAGAGCTGACAATTGCCAGGCCGAAATGAATAACCTATCAAAAGAAATCGGGGCTCTTTATAAAAACGGCAAAATTAGTGAAGCCGAAGTAGCAAAACAGCAGACTGCCGAACTTAAAGAAGAAATTAAAAAATTTAACGACCAGCTTGCAATTTTAGAAACTGAATTGCAAAATATATTGGTGCTGATCCCAAATCTTCCGCATATTTCGGTGCCTCGCGGACATGGCGCTGAAAGCAACGTTGAAGTTAAATCCGGCGGACAAAAACCTTTGCTTCCGAAGGGAGCTATGCCACATTGGGATTTGGCCAAAAAATACGATATAATCGATTTTGAATTGGGTGCAAAACTTACCGGTTCCGGGTTCCCGGTTTATAAAGATAAAGGTGCAAAGCTTCAACGCGCGCTAATCAATTTTTTCCTCGATGAAGCCCAGAAAGCAGGTTATAAAGAAATCATGCCGCCAATAATGGTAAACGAAGATTCGGGCTTCGGAACAGGGCAATTGCCCGATAAAGAAGGGCAAATGTACCATGCTTCATTAGACAATTTATATTTAATTCCAACAGCCGAAGTTCCGGTAACCAACATTTACCGCGATGTAATATTAAGCGCTAACGATTTTCCAATTAAAAATGTGGCTTATACACCCTGCTTCAGGCGCGAAGCCGGCTCTTACGGCAAAGATGTCCGTGGGCTTAACCGGCTTCATCAATTCGATAAAGTAGAAATTGTTCAAATCCAGCACCCCGACAAATCATACGAAACATTGCAGGAGATGGTCGGCTACGTTGAAACGCTTGTTCAAAAGCTGGAATTGCCTTATCGCATTCTTAAACTTTGCGGCGGCGATATGAGCTTTGCTTCCGCCTTAACATTCGATTTTGAAGTTTACGCATCGGCCCAGGATAAATGGCTTGAAGTAAGTTCGGTATCAAATTTCGAATCATTTCAGGCAAACCGAATGAAATTAAGGTTTAAAGAAGTAAATGATAAAAAGGCTAAACTTGCACATACGCTTAATGGCAGCGCTTTAGCGCTTCCAAGAATAGTTGCGGCTTTGCTTAAAACAACCAAACCGACAACGGCATTTTAATGCCCAATGTGCTCGTTCCGTACACTGGATTTAATATGATTAATTAAAAGTTATTAACAAACCGCCTAAGCTTATTAACTTTGTATTTTATTTAACTTTTAAATAAAGTATATTTGGCCTGTTCAAATAATTAGTCGTCAGACCTTTCGGGAAGGTTTAAACATGATAAAAAGAAAGCTTCCGGTTGTTGTTTTAATGTTGTTGTTTTTACAAGTAATCCTTCTTGCACAAACGAGGCAACAGCTAAAGGATTATTTTAGCGATGCTGAATTCTTCTATGATGATGAAGATTATCGCGAAGCTTTGTATAATTTTCTAAAAATTCATGAAAAAGATTCGGTTAATGCAAACATCAATTATCGGATCGGTATGTGTTATGTAAATATCCCCGGCGAAGAAGCCAAGGCAATACCTTATTTTGAAAAAGCTGCTGCAAAAATTTCAACAAAATATAAGAAAAGCGTATTTGAAGAAAGAACCGCGCCATTATTCATGTTATTTTATCTTGGCAATGCATACAGGGTTGACAACCAATTAACGAAGGCGCTCAATACTTACAACAAGTTCAGAAACCACCCTTATTTTGAAGGACATTATAACGAAGGGATTGTTGATGCTGAAATCAGCGCTTGCGAGCGTGCAAAATTGATACAGGATAACCCGGTGAATGTTGTATTCACACACCTGGATTCTACAATAAATAATGCAAAGTCAAACAGGTGCCCGGTAGTTAACTATAAAGAAACAATATTAATTTATTTATCGAGCTTAAAATTTTACAATGCTATTTTTATGTCTGTGAAAGTTAACGGCAAGTGGGGCGAACCGGAAAACATCACCGCGCAGGTAGGCTCTGATGGCGATTGCGAGCCAACTTGTATTTCATCAAATGACTCTGATTTGTATCTTGTAAAAAAAGACAAGAAAAATAGCGATATATATGTGAGTCATTGGAAAGATGGCAAATGGAGTTTAATGATGCCATTGAATAAAAACATAAATTCCCCTCATAATGAAACCCATGCTTCGATTTCGCCCGATATGAAAACGCTTTACTTTACAAGCGATCGCAGGGGAGGTTACGGAAAGCTCGATATATACAAATCGGAATTACAAAACGGTGATTGGGGACCGGCAGTGAACCTCGGTAAAAATGTAAATACCGAGTATGATGAAAATACCCCGTTCATTTGCGAAGATGGGAAAACCCTTTATTTCAGTTCCAAAGGACTCTTAAACATGGGCGGTTACGATGTGTTTGTTACACACCTTCTGGCCAATAATAAGTGGGAAGATCCGATAAATGTCGGATACCCTATAAATACAACCGGTGATAATTTGTTTTATTATCCTATTAAAAATGGTGAAATAGCTTATTATGCCCTCATCAGGCCCGATGGCTTTGGGGAAGAAGATATTTACAGGGTTGTTAATCTTACCCTTCAGGCAAGGAACAACCACCAAAGTAGCGAAAACAAAAAAATACTAAAGATTGTGGTTAAAGATAAAAAAACGAACGATACACTCGGAATCCTTTATCTGGATAAGAATGCGGACACCCTAAAAATTCAGCAAACATCAGAAAAGGTTGATATTCATATTGACGAATAAAATAAACAGTTCTCAAAATCAAATTATGCAATGAATAACAAAAGACTTTTAATAATAGTTGTTTTGGTTATTTCACTAAAAGCAAATGCCCAGGACACAATAACTTTCAGGCAATGGTTTGAAAGGGCCGAATATTTTTTATTCAACAAACAATATAGCCAGGCTGTAAAAATATATGAAAAACTTCTTGAAAAAGATTCATCAAATACAAATATTTGTTTTCACCTTTCTCTGTGTTATTTAAATTTATCGAATGAGAATATTAAAGCCGTTTATTACCTGAAAAAAATATTCAGCAACTCAACTTTAGGCATTTACAATCCTCAAAATGATTATTATATCTGGTTGGGAAGGTTGTACCATATTAACCATCCTGAAGAATTAAAAACTATTGAAAACAGCGCCACAGGTTTTATGTTCGACCCTAATAAACCATACAGCAACCTCGCTATTTCGGGTAACGGCAAAACGCTGGTTTTTGTTAACAGCCAAACATCAGAAAACAAAATCTATTTTATAACAAAATCGGGCAATAAATGGTCTGAAGCAACTGATATTACTTCACAGGTCGGATCGCTTGGCAACTGTTTCCCTTCTTCATTAAGTTATGACGGAAGCAGATTATACCTTACAAAATATGACAATTTTGAAAGTGATATTTATGTAAGTACATTCAATGGCAAAAGCTGGTCAGGCATGCATAAACTGAACGGTTATGTTAACAGCTTATATTGGGATACGCACGCATGCGAATCGCCTGATGGTAAGTTTTTATATTTTGCAAGTAATAGGCCGGGCGGATTTGGTGGAATGGATTTATATTATTCAATAAAAATGGGGAACGATTGGGCCAAACCTATTAATGCGGGAATCCAGATAAATACATTTTTAAATGACGATTATCCGCTGCTCACAAATGGAGGTTTAACGCTTATTTATAGTTCACAGGGGTTTAAAAAAGGTAAGGATGGCTATGATATTTATTATTGCACTTCTGTGGCTGAAAATTTATGGTCGGTACCGATAAATCTCGGTTATCCGGTAAATTCACCCGAAGATGATTTAACTTATGTTCCATTAACCGATGAAAGCCAGGCTTATTTTAATCTGAGTTTATTAAATGCTAAAAATGACGTGACATCTAAAAAAACAATATGTGTCTCCGGTCAAATGACTTCAAACGATACAATTAATTTTAATAATATTATTATCCAGGAAGTTGACAATAACCATGGAAATATTTTAAGTTCTTCAAGATTAAATCCTGATGGAAAATTTAAAGAATTTTTAATGAAAGGAGATTATACTTTTAAACTATTCTATAACGACAATCTTTTTAAAATTATCAACTTTTTTATACCATTTGTTAGTAAAGAAGATACTGCAAATATTAACATTAAACTAACCAAGGATGGCGTTCTTAAAACAATAAGTTTTAACGATAGTTCTACAAATCCAGCTTTATTTGCAAATTACAACAGTTATGAATCTTATTTCCGCGATTCAACAGGAATCCTTAAAAAAAAAGTCTTGATTCAGACAGTTTAAAATGTTCAACAACTTATTTGAATAATTTAACTATTTGCAATACAGAATATTTTGCCATACAAATTTATGCTTTATCTGCTTTTAGAGAAAATGCCAACATTCGTAATTTAGATTCTGTTTCGGTATTTAAAGGAACTGATAAATATTACAGATATATTTACGGACAATACGAAACCATTGAAAAAGTATTAAGCAATTTACTAAAAATCAGGTCGGCCGGTTTTAAAGATGCATTTATTACAAAATGGAAAAATTTTAAAGACCAACATTTGATATTCATAGAAAAAAGTAAAAAATAAAACACGCGTGTTTTGAATTATCTTGAAAATGATATTATGAAGCTCAGGTCGCCTGAACCATCCGATTTAGAAATACTTTATAAATGGGAAAACGATGCTGATATTTGGGTTGCGGGAACAACATTTGCACCTTATTCAAAGCATATCCTTTCAAAATATATTGAATCTGCGCAATTGGACATATTCGAAACAAAACAATTAAGGTTGATGATTGACCTGAAAACTGAGAAAGTCCGTACAATTGGCATTATCGACCTGTTTGATTTTGATCCGTTCCATCATCGCGCAGGGGTGGGCATACTTATCGGGGAAATTAACGACAGAAGAAAAGGTTATGCTTCGGTAGCCTTGCAGTTGCTTATAAATTATTGTTTCAAACTGCTTGGGATGCACCAGTTGTATTGCAATATCGGCGCTGATAACATTGCAAGCCTGAATTTATTCAAAAAACATGATTTTAAAATTATCGGGCTAAAGAAAGAATGGATTCGTTGGAATGACCGTTACACAGATGAATATTTGCTACAACTAATTAACGCATAACGGTTCAATTTGCTTAAAGTCGGGAATATCTGGTAAAAACAACCATTTACGGTTCTCATAGTCGGGTTTGCAACAATAATGCGATATGCCATTTGTAATAACAAGCATGTTGGCATTTAACTTCAGGTTATACCCTGCCGCCTGGTCAAAAACCTTTTGGGTAAGCGCTATATCAGGCGCTTTACATTCCACCAAAAGAACTATCTTTCCCGTTTTATCATAAACAACAATATCGCTCCGCTGTTCCCTTGTATTCATAACAAAAGGCATTTCAAGAACAATGAGCGACGACGGATAATTTTTATAATGGATTAAATATTTAACAAAATTTTGCCTTACCCATTCTTCCTGTGTAAGAAGCAAATATTTCCGACGAATTTCATCGAAAATATATCTTTTATCTTCTTTAGTTTTGAAGGTAAATTCAAATCCCGGCAAGTTTAAAGGCGTCATGTTTCTTTATATTTATAAAAACCGATAATTGAAACTTTTTACCTTTGTAGAATTGCAATTTTTTGAAATGAGAGTCTATTTAAATGATACTGAAAAGAAATTTATTATACAAATATAATGTAAAAATGACCCTAAACAGCTTACTCTTTTTAAAATATCTGCATGAAGGAATCTGAAGAAATTTTAAAGGATATTAAAAATAAAAATTACAAGCCCGTATATTTTTTTATGGGCGATGAGCCTTATTATATCAATTTAGTAACCGATTATATAGCCACTCATGTATTAAATGAATCGGAAAAAATTTTTAACCAGGTAATGTTTTACGGAAAAGACGCCGATGTAAAAAACATTATCAATACTGCCAAAAAATACCCGATGATGTCCAACATCCAGGTTGTTATTTTAAAAGAAGCACAGGAACTGAAAAAAATCGAAGATTTAATTTATTATATCGAAAAACCTTTAAAGTCGACAATCCTCGTAATTAATTATAAATATTCCACACTCGATAAGCGCACAAAACTTTATAAGGCGCTTGCAACTCATTGCGTAGTGCTCGAATCGAAAAAGTTATACGATAACCAGATTGCCGATTGGATAACAGGCTATATTAAAAAAGAAAACCTGGCAATTGACGTTGAAGCTGCCGAACTTATAAAAGAATCGCTGGGAAACGATTTAAGCAAAATTGCAAATGAGCTTGACAAACTTATGTTGGTATTGCCGAAAGGAACAAAAACAATCAACAAACAGCATATTGAACAGAACATAGGTATTAGCAAGGATTACAATAATTTTGAACTTACAAAAGCTTTGGGGCAAAAAAATATTTTAAAAGCAAACCGAATAGCCGATTATTTTAGTAAAAACCAAAAAGCAAGCCCTTTCCAGGTAACAATACAGGTTTTGTTTGCATTTTTCAGTAAAGTGCTCACATATCATTTTCTAAAAGACAAATCGAAATCCAATGTTGCAACAAAATTGGGCATTAATCCTTATTTTATCGCCGAGTACGAACTGGCGGCAAGAAAATATACATCGGCAAAAGCAGTGGCAATAATTTCCGACCTGAGAGAATACGATATGAAATCAAAAGGAGTTGGAAATATATCTGTACCTGATGGCGAGTTGCTAAAAGAATTATTATTTAAAATTTTACACTGAGAATATTTACAGCAACATTTATATCTTTTCGAGCATTTTCCTCATACTAACTTTTTCACTAATAGCTTTAGACAGGCTGGCAATTTTAACCCTTTCCTGCAACATGGTATCGCGGTCGCGGATTGTTACTGTGTCGTCTTCTAAAGTCTGATGATCGATTGTAATGCAATAAGGAGTGCCAATAGCATCCTGGCGACGGTAGCGGCGGCCAATGGAGTCTTTTTCGTCGTACTGGCAGTTGAAGTTGAAGCGTAATTCTTTTACAATAGCTTCAGCGCGTTCATCAAGCCCGTCTTTTCTCACCAAAGGCAGTACGGCAAGTTTAACAGGAGCCAATGCCGGGGGTATGCGCAGCACAACGCGTTCATCGGAACCGCCATCTTCTTTCGGCACTTTTTCTTCGGTGTATCCATTGGCAAGTACCAAAAGCACCATACGGTCGACCCCAATTGACGTTTCAACAACATTAGGAACATAGCTTTGGTTTAATTCGGGATCGAAATAGGTAATTTTTTTACCTGAAAATTTCGCGTGGTTGCCCAAATCAAAATCGGTGCGCGAATGTATGCCTTCAACTTCTTTAAACCCGAATGGAAATTTAAATTCAATGTCGTATGCAGCATTGGCATAGTGGGCAAGTTTATCGTGTTTGTGGAAACGATATTTATTGGGATCAATTCCCATTGCTTTATGCCAACTCATCCGTTTTTCTTTCCAAACATCAAACCAATCCAGTTCTGTTCCAGGCCTCACGAAAAACTGCATTTCCATTTGCTCGAACTCGCGCATGCGGAAAATGAATTGGCGGGCGACAATCTCATTCCTGAAAGCCTTGCCTATTTGAGCTATGCCGAATGGGATTTTCATCCGTCCCGATTTTTGCACATTGAGAAAATTTACAAAAATTCCCTGTGCCGTTTCAGGGCGCAGATATATGGTGTTGGCTTCGTCGCTCACCGAGCCGATTTTGGTTTCGAACATCAGGTTAAACATCCGCACATCTGTCCAGTTTTTTGTACCGCTAACGGGACAAACAATACCACAATCGACAATAATTTTCTTTATTTCGTCCAAATCGGGCTTATCGAGCGCCGCCACAAAGCGTGCCTTTACCTGGTCTATTTCTTTCTGATGCTCCAGGACATGGGGATTTGTGGTAATAAATTTTCCCTTATCAAATGTATCGCCGAATTTTTTTGCCGCTTTTTCAACTTCTTTTTCAATTTTATTTTCAATTTTGGCAATGTGTTCCTCAATAAGTACATCGGCGCGATACCGTTTTTTCGAATCCTTATTATCAATGAGCGGATCGTTAAATGCGCCTACATGGCCTGAAGCTTCCCACGTGCGCGGGTGCATGAAAATTGCCGCATCAATGCCGACAATATTATCGTTGAGCAGCACCATTGAATCCCACCAATATTTTTTTATGTTATTTTTTAATTCTACACCATATTGTCCGTAATCGTATACAGCGCTTAACCCGTCATAAATTTCGCTCGAAGGAAAAATGAATCCGTATTCCTTACAGTGCCCGATAAGCTTCTTAAAAAGTTCTTCCTGTGTCATAAATCTTAAAGAATTTCAATTATAATCTTTTCACTATACCTGACTCATAATAAAGTGGCGATAAGTGGAGTGTTTAAGAAACAAATGTAATGAAAATATTGAGTTTTCTATTTTAATGAAACATTTTATGCCTGAATTTATTCATAATTTCCATGCTATAAATAGTTGATATATAAAATTCTTAAATTTCATTATATTTGCCGTTACTGAGTTGTAATTTTATATGGAACGCAAAAAAGTTACCGTTAAACATTATCTTAACCAGAGAGCTAAAGAAAAAGTATTTCAAAAGGAGTTGTATTATCCTTTGTATATACAAATTATTGTTAATGGCAAGAAGGCGCAAATAAAAAGCCGGATGCATGAATTTATTAAAATTTACCGGAGCGATATTGAGCGTATAACACAGAATGATGCTGATTTATATAATCTGATCCTTAATGGATATTTTTCAGAAAAATTTACTGAATCCATTGAAAAAAGAAAACTTTTTCCACTTGCCCAGCTTTTACAGGATGAAATTTCAGTTATAAAGAGAATTATTATTTATCAAAGGCCATTTGATAATGATGAATTCACGCTATTTAATTTTGGCGAGGAATACAAGATACATACAACCGAAATAACTAAAATTTTTGATGACCATATAAAAGCTGCATATTTGGCTGAAATGAGAGACATATTCCTAAAAACAATTGATCAGGATGATAACCTCGATATTTTCAAAACGGTAAATTATTTTATTAATTATATCAACTGGAACAATCCATTCAGCAGCATTTATGAGATAACATCTGAAATAATGCAAAAACAGTTGAAGTTGATTGAGAACTTGTTGTCAAATGAATTACAAATATCGATAAAAGCTTACCTGGCTTATCTTTCGAAAGTTAATATCGTAAACAGGCTTTTTGAAAGGCGACAGGAAGGAAGGATTACCACCCTTTCATATCTCGATTGGCAAACGGAAATTAAGGATTATGTTTACAATGAATTTGTCCCTCTCTTTGGTGAGCAGAAGTCGCTTGAATATCAAATAAGCCTTGACAATATACTTCAAAAAGCGATTGAAATCTAACAAAAGCAACTATTAGCGGATTTGAGTTTTTTATACTTCATTTAGAAAATCAATGATTAGCCTGTTGACCGTTTCCGGTTGGTCTTTATTTATTGTATGACCGGCTCTTTCAACAATTTCAACCCTGACGTCCGATAATAGTTTAACGGCGCGTGTTTTAGCCTCAACCGGATTGCAAATGACTTCTTTATCGCCGATTAATATAAGCACGGGTGTTTTAATCCTTTGTAATTCGTCATCATTGAAAACGCTTGGGAAAATTTTTGGCCGTAAGCGCGAATTATGAAACCCGATATAAGTTTGTTCAATAAATAGTTCACTTGTCCTTTGTTCTTTTGCCAATATCCAATCGCCAAAAATCCTAAACATTTTACGGTTAGGGTGTAATATTGTCAGAAACCCTCTTAAATAAAACATCATTTTTACAGGAACAAAGCTGGCAGCCGGGCTAAGGGCTACAATCCGCTTTATCCTATCGGGGGCAAATAATGCAAGATTTAATGCCAAAAAGCTGCCATATGAAAACCCAACAACATGGGTCTTTGAAATTCCAAGCCCATCGAGTGTGCCGGTAATCCATTTTACATATTCTTCTTTAGATTTTATAAATACCGAGGCTTGGCTTTTTCCCAAATCATCGATAGTATCGAATGCATAAGCCCTGAAATGTTCACTTAAGGTAGCAATATTCGGCAACCACATTGTGGCATTTGCTCCAAAGCCCGGTAATAAAATTAATGGAGGGGAATCTTTTTTCCCGCTGGCAATAACATGGGTTTTCCCGAACTTTGTCGATATTTCAATTGATTCGTAAGGTATCGGCCATTGGTTTAAGATAGCATCATATGCTGCAAAATATTTTAATCTTCCGGCGTACGAACTAAATATAGCAGGATTTACTTTCATATGCGCAAATTATTCTACCTGAACAAATCTCCAATTTAATTTGCCTCTCCAATTAAAGAATTTTCGCTTATCATTATTTTGAATGAATAATAAGAGAATTGGTCGTTAATTGGGCTAAATGAAAAGTCAATTTTTTCGCATGATACTTTGGCCATTTCAATAAATCCCAGTCCGGCGCCACCTTTTGCTGAAAACTGACCGTTAGTTAAAGTATTTCTGAACAAAAGCCTTAAACCTTCTTTATCAAGGCTATTTATTGTATTTATGCGCTGTGTCAAATCTTCAATATCTTTGTTCAGAATGGGGTTGGCTGTCATGAGGATAAAATAGTCATTTATTTTCTCAAGCTGGAATTTCGGATAATAAGTTGGAAAGAGCGATTTTTCGTTTTCGAAATTCTCGTTATATTTAAAAACGTTTTCCAACGCCTCAATCATAACCGATAAAATCTTTTTGTAATAAACCAACGAAATATTTCTGAATTCGATCTCATCTTTAAGACTATTAAGCAAATGTCCGATTATTTCGAAATTGAATATTCCCTGGTAACTTAATATAATCTCTTTTTCCGCCACTAAATACTTATAAAATTTATTATATATTTAAGATAATAAAATTTGCATAAAATTAAGAAACAAAATTAAATAATTTCACTTTCAGGGTTTTCATTTGAAATATATCCATCGTCATTTTTGAATTGCGGGCCGTAAGATGCTTTAACAGCAAGCTTATCGCAATGTTCATTTTCCTTGTTGCCTGCATGCCCTTGAACCCAAATAAATTTCACTTTATGTTTCCGATATACATCCAGGAACCGCATCCAAAGATCGGGGTTTTTTTTCTTTTTGAAACGGGCTTTTTCCCATTGGAACAACCATCCTTTTAAAATGGCATCCGATATATATTTCGAATCGGTATAAACCGAAACACTTGAATTTTCAAATTTCAGCGATTCCAAGCCAACAATAACAGCCAATAGTTCCATACGGTTGTTTGTTGTTAACGCAAAACCCTCCGATATTTCCTTTCGATGGTCGCCCGACAATAAAACAACCCCGTAGCCTCCAGGCCCCGGATTTCCCCGTGCAGAACCATCGGTATAAATTGTAATATTATGCAATGAACCGTTTGTCATGAACCGATTTAAGCTGCGAATTTAACATTTTCGTTTTTATAGATACGGAAAGTTAAAGAAATAGTTAAGGTGTTTGTTATAGAATTAGCTAAGCTATAAGGGATGTTTAATATTTTTTAGATTGATAATTTAAGCTGAAAATAGCCCGAGTTAAAAGATAAACGGTGATATTTACTAAGGCCGTTTTTTAAAATTGCTTTGCGGTGGACTAATGTTGGGTATCCTTTATTTTTATTCCAGCCATATTCAGGAAACGAGTTATGAAGTTTGCACATGTATTCGTCCCTGTGTGTTTTGGCTAAAATAGAAGCCGCAGCTATAGAGGAGTACAAACTGTCGCCTTTTATTACACAGGTATAAGGAATATTTCTGAAATTTTTAAAATACTTTCCATCAACCAGGATATGTTCGGGTGTTATTGACAATTTTTCAAGGGCTTTATGCATAGCCAGGATCGAGGCATTTAAAATATTAATTTTATCTATCTCTTCATTTGAACAAGTTGCTACGGCATAAGCAAGCGCCGATTTTTCAATATCTATCCGCAAAATATCACGGTTTGCAGGGCTAACTTGTTTTGAATCGTTTAATAGCGGATGATAATAATTAACCGGCAATATTACTGCAGCGGCAAAAACCGGCCCGGCAAGGCATCCTCTGCCGGCTTCATCGCAACCTGCCTCAAATTTGTTTTCAAAACAATAAGGTTTCAGGTTTATCATTGCAGTTTGCCAATATTATTAATAGCTTGTAAATTTAAATTATTCTAAAATAATAGTTTAAATTATTATAAATAGTGAAACTTTCTTTTTATAGAATAATCCTTAGTTTTGCTGAATTATAAATATTACAATTGGTCAATTGAGAAAAGTTTTTCTAATAAACCTGCTTTTTCTTGTAGCGCTTAATCTTTTAATAAAGCCTTTTTGGTTTTTTGGCATTGAGGTGGCTGTGCAGAACAGGGTAAGCAATGCCGAATATGGTATTTATTTTTCGCTGTTTAGTTTCACCAACATTTTCAACATCCTGCTCGATTTAGGAATTAATAATTTTAACAACCGCGAAATTGCCAAGAACAATATTTTGCTGGGAAAATTTTTTTCAAATATCCTCGGCATAAAAATATTGCTTGGTTTTATTTACCTGGCCGTTTGCTCAATTATAGGAATAATCATAGGTTATAGCTGGCGGTACTTCGAAATCATTTTATTGTTGGTTTTAAACCAGTTTTTATCATCATTCATACTTTATTTAAGGTCGAACATAAACGGTTTGATGCTATTTATCCGCGACAGCATTATTTCTGTAATGGACAAATTAATTATGATCGTTTTCTGTAGTTTCTTGTTATGGAATACGGGTATTTTCGGCGCATTCAGGATTGAATGGTTTATTTGCGCCCAAACGGTGTCATATATTATAACTGCGCTCGTAGCATGGAATATCCTGATAAGAAAAACCCCGTATTTTTCATTTCGGTTTGATATCCGCTACCTTGTTCATATTGTTAAAAGAAGCCTTCCATTTACTATCCTGGCATTATTCATGCAATTATACAGCAGGATGGAACCTGTGTTGCTCGAAAGGTTGTTGCCCGACGGTAAAGTGCAGGCCGGTTTATATGCCCAGGCTTACAGGATGATTGATGTATTTCTGAATTTTATGTTACTTTTTACCACGTTACTTTTGCCCTTATTCTCTAATTTAATTAGCAAAAAAGAAGATGTTAACCCGTTAATAAATTTGTGCAGCAGGATGATGTACATTCCGGCAATATTGCTTGTTGTAACTTGTGTGCTTTATGCCAATAATTTAATTTCCATGATGTATCACACAGATACAAGCGCTGCAATATTAAAAATAATTATTATGGGTTTCATAGGTTTTTCTTCAACTTATATTTTCGGAACCCTGCTGACAGCCAATAATAATTTCAAACAGTTAAACCTAATGGCAGCGGCTTCAATTGTTTTAAACATAAGCCTGAATTTAATTTTAATACCTAAATTCAAAGCCGTAGGCGCTGCATGGGCAAGTTTTAGTACCCAAAGCTTTAGCGGGTTGGTGCAGATTTTCATAGCTTATAAGATATTTAAATTAAAATTCCGCTCTTTGGATATTTATACATTTTTATTTTGGATTGCTATACTATTAACGTTTGGAATTATATTAAAATCATTTGTTCCCTGGAAAGCTGGAGTTGGGATAACAATTGTTTCAGGTATAGGAATGGCTATGCTTTTGGGTTTATTTAATATTAAAGAAATGTATGCAATTATTGTCGAAGGAAGCGAAGCAAAAAGCAAAGGCTTGGATGTTAACGATTAATTCAAATAAATTCCAAGCATTGAGCCAACCCCGATCAGCAAACATTTTTAAAATCCTGTTGTTTCTTTTGTCATAGAAAAATGACAGTTTTTCTTTTCGCCGTTTATGGTAAGATATTTGTTAGTAATTTTGCCGAAACTTAAAAATTTAAAATTATGATTTGGTTAATAGTAATAATCTCGATGCTGGTTAGCTGGTATTTGGGATATAAATTAAAATCGAAATTTAAAGAATATTCCGAGATCCCAATTGGCCAGAATTTGAGTGGAAAAGAAATTGCAGAGCGCATGTTAAAGGATAACGGAATTTATGATGTGCAGGTAACATCTGTAGAAGGCGAACTTACCGACCATTATAATCCGATGAAAAAAACAGTAAACCTGAGCCCTAATGTTTTCTACGGCCATAATGTTTCAGCAGCAGCAGTGGCTGCACATGAATGTGGCCATGCAGTTCAGCATGCGAACGCATATAGTTTCCTGCAAATGCGTTCCGCTTTAGTTCCTGTTATCAGCTTTGCTTCAAACTGGGTCCAGTGGATACTTTTGGCTGGCGTTTTGCTATTGCAAACTTTTCCGTATCTGCTTTTGTTTGGAATCGTTCTGTTTGCAATGACAACATTTTTTAGCTTTATAACCTTACCTGTGGAAATCGATGCAAGCCGTAGGGCGCTGATTTGGCTCAATAATAGCGGGTTAACTTCAAGCTTTCAGCACGATAAAGCAAAAGATGCACTCAAATGGGCAGCTTATACTTATGTTGTTGCAGCTTTGGCATCGCTTGCTGTTTTACTTTATTATATTTCTATTTTCATGGGTGGAAGGAGAAACTAACTGGGTTAAACAAGCTTATAAGAGACTGTCTGAAAAGTTACTATTTCACGCATAAGCGCAAAGTCGCAAAAAATATTCTGTTTTATTATACTTTGCGTTCTCTGCGTCCTTGCGTGAATAAATATAATAGTCTTTTGAGACAGCCTCTTTTCGGATCAAGAGGAAAAGTTAGGAAGATTGTCTTAATTGAAATCTAAACCCCAACCCCTTAAAAAGGGGCTATAACAGTGCAGCGCGGCAGTTTCCCCTCCTTAAAAAGGAGGGGTAGGGGTGGTTGACAAACATAAATTCAAATTCTTAGCCCCCAACTTTTCCTCTTGATCCCTCTTTTCTTTAATACTTGTTCAAAAAATATAGCCTGTCTTCCGATAAAATCATTGCTATACTTATAATTGTTAGCTTTTAAGCTTATACAAAAGAAAATATTTATTTAATTGACAATTCAAGTCCTTACATCGGAAAAATATATTTAAATTGTCAAGTTTTTATTTTAAAAAAGTACCTGTATTAGAATAAATAGTCGGGTTCAATAATTATAACAAAGTTTCAACATTGGTCTGCAAAATTGTTGTTATTTTGAAAGAATTTGAAAGTATTAATTAACACAAACTGTTTTAAAGTTAACAACAAATTTGATGAGAAAAGGCAAATAACTGGTAATGAAAAAAAACTGGATAATACAGAAACCCGGATATCCACAGCACGTTCAGAATTTAATTGAAGTTTTAGGCGTTGAAGAGCCTATTGCTAATTTGTTAGTTCAACGGGGAATAAATACCTATGAACTTGCAAAATCATTTTTCAGGCCAGAGTTGTCAGACCTGCACGACCCTTTCCTGATGAAAGACATGGAGGTTGCCATTAACCGCCTTGACAAAGCAATTACAAATAAAGAAAAAATTCTTATTTATGGCGATTACGATGTTGACGGTACAACATCAGTTGCCATGATGTATATTTTTTTAAAAGATATTTCCCGAAATTTAAATTATTATATTCCCAATCGCTATGATGAGGGTTATGGAATTTCACTTAAAGGAGTCGATTATGCAGTTTCAAACGGATGCACGCTAATTATTGCGCTCGATTGCGGAATAAAGTCGGTTGAAAAAGTAGCTTATGCCAAAAGCTTTGGAGTTGATTTTATTATTTGCGACCATCATACTGCCGCGAATTCAATACCAGAAGCTGTTGCCGTGCTTGACCCGAAACGTCCTGATTGCGATTATCCTTATAAGGAACTTTCAGGATGCGGCGTAGGGTTTAAGCTTTTATGCGCTTATTGTATTAAAAAAGACATTTCACTGGATAAGCTAAATCCATTACTTGACCTTGTTGTTGTAAGTATCGCTTCGGACATTGTGCCGATAACCGGTGAAAACCGGATATTGGCGCATTACGGATTAAAGCAATTAAACTCAAATCCCCGAAGCGGTTTAAAGGCTATTATTAAAATTGCAGGTATTGAAAACAAAGAAATTTGCATTGATGACATTGTTTTTAAAATCGGGCCGCGCATAAATGCAGCCGGGCGAATAGAAAACGGGAAATCATCAGTCGATTTATTAACTACAGATAATGAGGATTCGGCGCTTGGTATGGGAGACCAAATAAATGATTTCAACAATACCCGCCGTAATATCGATTTTAACATTACAAAAGAAGCACTCGATTTTATTGGCAATAATAAAGATTTGCAAGATAAAAAGGCCACTGTTGTTTTTAACCCTAACTGGCATAAAGGCGTAGTTGGCATAGTTGCATCGAGGCTTACTGAAACATATTACAGGCCAACAATTGTGTTAACCGAATCTAACGGGTTTATTACCGGATCCGCCCGCTCAGTACCAGGTTTTGATTTATATAAGGCAGTTGAATCGTGTAGCTCCTTACTCGAAAACTTCGGTGGGCATATGTACGCTGCCGGCCTTACCCTGAAAAAGGAAAATTTTAAAGCTTTTAAAAAACAATTTGAAGACATTGTTGCCGAAACAATAAGCAATGAACAGCTAACACCTTCTATTGAAATAAATATGGAATTAAAATTAAATGATATTACCCCAAAACTTTTCAGGATAATTAAACAATTCGAACCTTTTGGGCCTGAAAATATGGCGCCTTTGTTTTTTACCGAAAATGTCGTTGATGACGGTTCCGGCCGCATTGTAGGAAATTCAAAAGAACATCTGAAACTTAACATTTTGCATGAAGATGAACCTTTTAAACCGTACCCCGCTATCGGTTTTAACCTGGCAGATTATTACGACTACATCAGCAAAGGTTACCCGTTCGATATTTGTTATTGCATCGATGAAAATGATTACAGGGGTCAGATAAACCTTCAACTTAGAATTAAAGACATCAAACCTGATAAATCCTAATAATTTAAAAATTTTTATATGAAGTATGGTTTTTTCGATGACAACGCGAGGGAATACATTATTACAAATCCCCATACGCCTTATCCCTGGATTAATTACCTGGGAAGCCAGGAATTTTTCAGTATCATTTCAAACACAGCAGGCGGATATAGTTTTTACAAAGACGCCAGGTTAAGGCGAATTACGCGTTACAGGTACAACAATATACCGGTTGATACCGGGGGAAAATATTTTTATATAAAAGAAGGTGATACTATTTGGTCGCCCGGCTGGAAACCGGTTAAGACAGAATTGGATTCGTATGAATGCAGGCATGGTTTAGGCTATACTATTATTAAAGGTTCAAAGAATGAATTAGAAGCTGAAATTTTATATTTTGTACCGCTTAATTTTTGGGGCGAAGTTCAAAAATTAAAATTGAAAAACCAGGGTGATGCAGTTAAATCTTTTAAAGTGTTCTCTTTTGTTGAATGGTGCTTATGGAATGCCCTTGACGATATGACGAATTTTCAAAGGAACTTTTCAACAGGAGAAGTTGAAATTTCGGGATCAGCAATTTACCATAAAACCGAATACAAAGAACGCCGAAACCATTACGCATTTTATTCTGTAAATACCCCAATAGCAGGATTCGATACAGACCGTGAAACATTTATGGGCCTTTACAATGGCTTTGAAAATCCCGATGCAGTATTGGAAGGTAAACCGAGAAATTCAGAAGCCCACGGCTGGTCGCCAATTGCTTCACATTGCTTAGAAATAAATCTTTTGCCAGGCGAAGAAAAAGAATTTGTGTTTTTACTCGGATATATTGAAAATGCCCAGGAGGAGAAATTTGAATCAAAAGGCGTAATCAATAAGAAAAAAGCCCTTGCAATGATGGATCAGGTTGCAACTCCCCGGAAAGTTGAAAAATTATTTAATGATTTGAAGGCTTCTTGGGATAATCTTCTTTCAATTTACAGGATAGAAAGCCATGATAAAAAACTCGACAGGATGGTAAATATATGGAACCAATATCAGTGCATGGTTACGTTCTGTATGTCGCGAAGCGCTTCTTATTTCGAATCGGGAATTGGCCGTGGCATGGGTTTTCGCGATTCATACCAGGATTTGATTGGTTTTGTTCACCAAATCCCTGAAAAAGCCCGTGAACGGATTCTCGATATTGCGGCAACACAATTCGAAGATGGCGGGGCTTATCACCAGTACCAGCCGCTTACAAAAAAGGGAAATATTGAAATCGGGGGTAATTTCAACGATGATCCGCTATGGCTCATACTTTCCACAACAGCTTACATTAAAGAAACCGGCGACTGGACGATTCTCGATGCAATTGTCCCCTATGACAATGATAACTCAAAAGCCAAACCTTTGTTCGATCATTTAACGCGTTCGTTTTATAAAGTCGCAAACAACTTGGGGCCGCATAAATTACCGCTTATCGGGCGCGCTGACTGGAACGATTGCCTTAATTTAAACTGCTTTTCAAACAATCCCGATGATTCATTTCAAACTACGGAAAACAAAGTTGGAGGACAAGCCGAATCGGTTTTTATTGCAGGAATGTTTATTTTATATGGCGAAGAATTTGAAAAGCTTTGCCGGATTTTAAATAAAAAAATTGAAGCTGATGCTATAAAAATGCACGTTGAGGCAATGAAAAAATCTGTTGACGAATATGGATGGGATGGAGAATGGTTTATCCGCGCGTACGACTTTTTTGGTAAAAAAGTCGGTAGCAATGAGAATGAAGAAGGTAAAATATTTATTGAATCTCAGGGATATTGTATCATGGCAGGAGTTGGAATTAAAGACGGACGGGCTGAAAAAGCCCTTGAATCGGTGAAAAAATACCTCGATTGCAAATATGGCATTGTGCTAAATAACCCGGCTTTCACCAAATATTTTATTGAATATGGCGAAATATCTACTTATCCGAAGGGATATAAAGAAAACGCCGGCGTTTTTTGTCATAATAATCCGTGGATAATGATTGCTGAAACAATTGTGGAAAATGGAAACAGGGCTTTTGAATATTACAGCAAAATAGCGCCTTCGTACCTGGAAGATATAAGCGATCTTCACAAAACCGAACCATATGTTTATGCCCAGATGGTTGCCGGAAAAGATGCATTTAAACAGGGAGAAGCTAAAAATTCATGGTTGACTGGCACTGCTTCCTGGAATTTTTACGCCATTACGCAATACATCCTCGGCATAAGGCCCGATTACAATGGTTTGATAATCGATCCTTGTATTCCAAATGATTGGGAAGGTTTTACCGTTTATCGTAAATTTCGTGGAGCTGGTTACCGGATAAAAATTACAAATCCTGATAAGCTATCGAGAGGAGTAAAAAAACTTTTAATAAATGGGAAAGAAATTACGGGAAATGTTATTCCAATACTTGTTCCAGGCGTTGAACACGATATAAAAGTTATTTTAGGATAATTCATAAAAAAAGGGCTAAAGCCCTTTTTTTATGCAATAGCAATTTCCATTGCAGGTTTAATTTTGGCTTCTTCACGTTTTGGAACATGAATACTTAGTATTCCTTTTTTATGTTCTGCAGAAATTTTATCCCCTTCCACAAAATCGGGAAGTGTAAACGTTCTGGAGAATGAGTTATAGCTGAATTCCCTGCGGGTATATTGTTCATCCTTTTCCTCTTTACTTTCTTCCTTATTGGCAGAAATAGTCAACAGGTCGTTTTCAAGATTAATTTTAAAATCCTTTTTTTCAAGACCGGGAGCAGCCACTTCAATTCTGTATTCATCCTTGCCTTCAACAATATTTACTGCCGGCGTACTTGCCGTTGTCCAATTACGGTTCCAACTAACTGGAAATTCATGATTGAAAAATTCTTCTACCAAACTTGGTAAGCTGTTTAAATTTCTTATTGCTAACATGGTTTTGTCCTCCTGTATTTTAGTTTAACATTTATTTTTGATCTTCATTTCTATTTTTCAATTAACATGCCAAGCCATATTTTATAGATTTTCCTGACAACAAGTTATAAAATTTTTAATTACTTATGTCATAATGACATATAAAATATGAATATTACGCCATATCGACATACGGGAAATAAAAATTTATAATCTATATTTGAATTTCAGGATGCAATAACCATTAGAATAATTTATTTTGCAAATTAATAATTTAAAAATATGGCAACATTAGACTGGATTGTACTTGTTTTATTTTTAGGATGCTTGTTTGGCATTGTATTATGGGTATTGAAACATAAGAAAGACAATACAAGCGACTATTTTCTCTCAAACCGCAGTGAAACCTGGCTTGCAGTTGGCGCTGCAATATTTGCAGCTAATATTGGTTCCGAACATCTGGTGGGTTTGGCCGGTGCAGGCGCTGAAAGCGGTATGGCAATGGCTCATTGGGAAATGCAAGGATGGATGATACTTATACTGGGTTGGGTTTTTGTTCCCTTCTATGCCCACAGCAAGGTATTTACCATGCCTGAATTTTTACAAAAACGTTTTAATAAAAATACAAGTTCTACTTTATCTATCATCACTCTCATAAGTTATGTATTAACAAAAGTATCGGTTACAGCATTTACAGGCGGTATTTTTCTTCAATCAGTTATGGGTATTGATTTTTGGTATGGAGCTATAGGCCTGGTGCTTCTTACAGGCATATTCACGGTTCTTGGCGGAATGAAGGGAATTATGACCATTTCTGTTATTCAAACTCCTATTCTTATTGTAGGATCAATTACTATATTGATTTTAGGATTATTGAAAATTGGAGGAGGTGAATTAATTCACGGCTGGCAAAAAGTAGTCGCTGCAGCAGGCAATAACATACATTTAATTCACACTAAAGGTGATCCATGGTATGATAAATTTCCTGGCATTGGCGTAATTTTTGGCGCTTCAATTATCGGTTTCTGGTATTGGTGCACCGACCAGCATATCGTGCAAAGGGCGCTGGCAGCTAAAAATCTTACTCATGCGCGCAAAGGGACTATTCTGGCAGGTTTTCTTAAAATTTTACCTGTGTTTATGTTTCTTATTCCGGGAATGATTGCTGCAGCATTAAAGGTTAATCATGTTGAAGGATTCAGCTTTAGCGACAATAATAAAGCCTATGGCGTTTTAGTTTCAAACCTTTTGCCAATGGGTATTAAAGGAATTGTTATAGTTGGTTTCATCGCGGCGCTTATGACTTCTTTAGCTGCTCATTTTAATTCTTCGGCAACTCTTTTTACAATCGACTTTTATAAAAACTATCGCCCGGAAGCCTCTGAACACCGGTTAGTCTGGGTTGGCCGTATTGCCACAATTACGGTTGTATTATTGGGTTTGGTTTGGATCCCAATTATGAAAGGACTGGGAAATGTTCTTTATGAATATCTTCAAAATGTACAATCACTAATCGCTCCTGCAATTGCGGCGGTATTCCTGCTAGGTGTATTTAACAGGAAGATTACCCCTAAAGCTGGAGAATGGGGCCTTCTTACAGGTTTTGTGGTAGGTATGTTCCGTTTAACGTTATTAATATTTAAGCCTGCTGCCTTTCATTGGCTCATCGACATAAACTGGTTACATTTCTGTTTGTTTTTATTCTTCTTTACAATGGCAGTTATGATTATTGTCAGCATGTTTACGCAAAGAGCCGGGGAACAGCAACTTCAAGGCCTTACCTATTTTTCACAATCACCTGAACAGATGGCGGAGACCAAAAACAGCTGGAGTAAATGGGATGTTCTTACATCATTGGTTGTAGTTGCTGTTTGCGTTGTATTCTACATCTATTTCTGGTAATAAACAAATTTTTTATTTAATTATATTGAGAAAAAGTAGTTATAATATATATTAAAATATCTGGATTATGAAAGTTTTTAAAAATTTAGAAGTTTGGTTTGCAACAGGAAGCCAGCATTTGTATGGTCCCGAAACGCTTAAGCAAGTAGCGCAAAATTCTCAGACAATAACCAAAGCATTAAATGAATCGGATATAATTCCTGTTCAGGTCGTATTTAAACCTGTTTTAACTACACCGGATGCTATCACTAAAATATGTGTAGAAGCTAATGCAACAGGCAATTGTATTGGGTTAATTACATGGTGTCATACATTTTCTCCCTCAAAAATGTGGATAAACGGATTAAAAATTCTTAATAAACCATTATTGCATCTTCATACGCAATTTAACAGGGAGCTTCCCTGGGGAGAAATAGATATGGATTTTATGAATCTGAATCAATCTGCCCATGGCGATCGTGAACATGGGTTCATCATGTCCCGCATGCGTATAAACCGTAAAGTTGTAGTAGGCCATTGGCAGGATAGCGATGTAGTGAATAAAATAGCTGTCTGGTCGAGGGCAGCCGCTGCCTGGCACGATATGCAGAATATGAAAATAGCCCGATTTGGAGATAATATGCGTGAAGTGGCCGTAACTGAAGGAGACAAAGTAGCAGCACAAATTAAATTCGGCATGGCCGTGAATGGTTATGGCGTGGGAGACATTGTAAAAATAATAAATGAAGTTTCTAATGCTGAAGTGGACAAACTGGTTAAAGAATACAATGAAATATTCCAAATATCTGCTGAGGGAAAACCGGGTGGAAAATATCATGAAAATGTTCGTTACCAGGCTAAAATAGAAGCCGGTATTCGCAAATTTCTCGACAATGGAGGTTTTCAAGCATTCACAACAACCTTTGAGGATTTGCATGGTTTGGCCCAACTTCCCGGCCTTGCTTCACAACGCCTTATGAATAGCGGATTTGGTTTTGGCGCAGAAGGCGACTGGAAACATTCGGCTCTGGTTCGCGCTTTAAAAGTTATGGGAACCGGGTTAAAGGGTGGATGTTCTTTTATGGAAGATTATACCTATCATCTTAACCCTGCCGGCATGAAAGTTTTAGGTGCACACATGCTGGAGATTTGTCCTTCAATTGGCGATGGTAAAAGTAAACTGGAAGTTCATCCTTTGGGTATTGGAGGTAAAGATGCACCGGCACGTCTGGTGTTTAATGTGCCTGCAGGCCCCGCTATTAATGTTAGTTTGATAGATATGGGCAATCGCTTTAGAATCATAGTGAACTCGGTGGATTGTGTTTTACCTGATGCATATCTTCCAAAATTACCTGTAGCAAGGGCATTATGGGTGCCGCAGCCTGATCTTAAAATTGGCGCTGCTGCATGGATATATGCCGGAGGCGCGCATCACACTGCTTTTAGCCAGGCTGTTAATGCTGAATATATTGAAGATTTTTGTGAAATGGCCGGAATAGAATTCTTACATATAGGTAAAGATACTTGTTTAACTGAATTCAAGAAAGAGCTTAGATGGAATGATTTGTACTATTATCAGGCTAATGCGCTTAAGTTTATGTAATTATTATCCTGAAAAAAGGAATATATGTTAGAAGAATTAAAATTAAGAGTGTTTGATGCGAACCTTGAATTGGTTAAGCAAAAGCTTGTAATTTATACATGGGGCAATGTAAGCGGTATAGACAGGAAAAATAACCTGATAGTGATCAAGCCCAGCGGCGTTTCTTACCGATGAAATGGTTCCTGAAGATATGGTAGTGGTCGATTTCGAATCCAAAGTTGTGGAAGGAAAGCTGAGGCCTTCTTCCGATACATTATCTCATATTGAACTTTATAAAGCCTTTACTGATATAGGAGCCATTGTTCATACACATTCCACTTATGCTGTTGCCTGGGCACAGGCACGTAAACATATTCCTTCATTGGGTACTACTCATGCTGATCATTTTTTCGGAGATATTCCGTGTACGCGGATTTTATCAAAGACAGAAGTGGATGAAAATTATGAGAAAGAAACCGGTAAGGTAATTGTTGAGACATTCAAAAATATAAATCCTTTGAATATTCCGGCAGTTTTGGTTGCTAATCATGGTCCATTTGCCTGGGGCGAAACTCCTGAAAAAGCGGTTTATAATGCTGTAGTGCTTGAAGAAGTTGCAAAAATGGCTTATATTACATCCCATCTTGCCAGGCCTGTTCCTATTAAACAGTACATACTTGATAAGCATTATTCTCGTAAACATGGCAAAAATGCATATTACGGACAAGAAAAAAAGTAAAAGGGCCCTTATTGAATTTTGAAAATTTTTATAAATCATTAAATAGAAAGTTTAGAAAATGGCTAATTATACAATTGGTTTAGATTATGGCACTGACTCAGTACGTGTTGTTATAGTAGATGTAAATAATGGAAATGTCGTTGGAACTGCTGTTTCAGAGTATAAGCGTTGGAAAGAAGGCAAATATTGTGTTCCAGATAGAAATCAATTTCGTCAACACCCTTTAGATTATATTGAAAGCCTCGAAGAATCAATAAAAGAGGCACTGTTAATGGCACCGGCCAATACAGCTTCATGCGTAATAGCAATTTCGATAGATACTACCGGATCTACGCCTGGAGCAGTGAATGAACAAGGCATGCCATTAGCATTATTGCCTGAATTCAGCGAAAATCCAAACGCCATGTTTATATTGTGGAAAGATCATACTGCAGTTAAAGAAGCTGATGAAATAAACAAATTATCGAAAAGGTGGGTTACTGATTATACCAGGTGATGAAGGTGGAGTTTATTCATCAGAATGGTTTTGGGCAAAAATATTGCATGTTCTGAGAACAGATAAGAAAGCGCAAGAGGCTGCTTTTTCATGGGTTGAACATTGCGATTGGATACCTGCCCTTCTCACAGGAGTGTCCCAGGCAAAGAAAATTTTAAGAAGCCGTTGTGCTGCAGGACATAAAGCCATGTGGGCAGAGGAATTTGGAGGGTTGCCTTCTGAAGAGTTCCTTGTTCAACTCGACCCGCTATTAAAAGGCTTACGCGACAGTCTTTATTCTAAAACCTACACTGCCGATGTTAAAGCAGGTAACCTGACAGAAGATTGGGCTAAAAGGCTTGGTCTTTCATCTAAAGTTATCATTGGCGTCGGCTCTTTCGATGCCCATTTGGGAGCCATTGGGGCTGAAATTAAGCCCTATCATCTGTGTAAAGTAATGGGCACCTCAACATGCGACATGCTTATTGCACCGAAAAATGAGATTAAAGAAAAACTGGTTCGCGGTATCTGTGGACAAGTTGACGGTTCTATAATCCCGGAAATGATCGGTTTCTGAAGCCGGACAATCGGGTTTTGGCGATATATACGCGTGGTTTAAGAAACTTTTATTTTTGCCAATGACAGACCTCGTTAATAAAGTATCTTATTTGGATGCAGCAACAAAAGCAAAAATTATTGAAGAACTGGATAACAATATAGTCCCTTATCTTTCTGAAGAAGCTACTAAAGTAAATCCCAGGGAGTCATCTGTTCTGGCAATCGATTGGATGAATGGCCGACGCACACCTGATGCCAACCAATTATTAAAAGGAGCAATTGCCGGAATTTCGCTCGGTTCTGACGCGGGCAAAATATTCCGTGCCCTCATAGAATCTACAGCATTCGGAGCAAAAAAAATTGTGGACAGGTTTATTTCAGAAGGAGTTAAAATAGAAGGAATTATTGCACTGGGAGGAGTTCCTAAAAAATCGCCCTTAGTAATGCAGATCATGAGCGACGTATTAAACATGCCAATAAAAGTAGTTGCATCCGAACAAGCCTGCGCTTTGGGAACTGCCATGGCTGCAGCCGTTGTCGGTGGAGTTTATAAAACTTTTGACGAAGCCCAGAATGCTATGGGAAGCGGATTTGAAAAAGTTTATACACCTGATAAAGCAATGGTTCCGGTTTACAAAGAAATATATATAAAATATTGTAAACTGGCTGATGTTTTAGAGCCATTGTATAACAACAGCGTGATATAAGTCAGCGCTATGAATGAAAATGCCTTTTGAGATGCCTTCTTCTTATTGAATAAATGTGTATTTAAAGTCTAATAGTCTATAAAATTAATTCTGAACAATTATTGAACGTCCTTTCTTTTAAATCGTTCCCCGAATTGTTCGAGATATTCGAGAAACCTGAAAAAAAGCCTGTAATAAAGGGCGAAGTAAAGTAAAATAGTCATTATCCAAATTACACATACATTTACCCAAAATGTTTGAATGTAAAAACCAAATAGCAACTTTCCGGGAGCGTAGAAATGTGCCTTTACAAAATAACAACTCGGGTCGAGATATATCGGGTCAATTTTTTGGATAAGTTCACCTTTATATTCAATGATTCTTTCAACTTCATTTGAATTGGTAACAAATTCTTCCAACGTTTCATTATAATTGTTTCTCTTCAATTTCAAGAATTCTTCCCTATCCTTTTCAGTTTGCTGCATGTTGCTTACAAGTTCATCCTTCAGACTGTTTGCTTTATTGTACCGTTTTATATAATAACGGTTAACTTGTTCAAAGTAAGTAAATGCATCTTCAATAGCGCCATCATTAATTTCATTGATCGATAGTTCATTAAGATGAATAAAATTTATTTTTGGATTGGCCCTGATTTCTTTTGTAATTTCATTTCGTAGAAGTTTAAGGTCTTGTATTACCTCTTTTCTATGCGTTGAATCGTGGTAGAAACGCGACACATATTCTAATTTATTTTTTAAATTGGTATACCAGTAATCTTTTTTATAATTGGCAATGCTCATTGCTTTGTTATACTTATAAAAATGTTTATTGTACTCATTTTCCATAAACTGGTACACTGCCAATGCCTCATATCCCCAGCGTGCAGTCATTATTTCCCCGTAAATTGGAATATTATTTGGGGATGATATTGCAGGATTTATTTTTTCATATTTAACCAGAACACCGCTCAGAATGATTTGCGGAATTATAAGGAAAGGAATAAGCATATAAATCGTAACAACGGTTTTAAAGCTGTCGGATATTAAAAAGCCCATCATATTAGCCGACACCCAGGCGCTGAAAAGTACCAGCCAGTATTCGAAAAACATGCCGCGTATTTCGATAATATTGTTTCCAATTAAAACAAAAGTAAATGCCTGGATAGCTGAGATAATCAACAAAACTGCTACTTTTGATAAGAGATAACTTCCCCAGCTTAAATTCAGAAAAGCTTCACGTTTTAATATTTTTCTGTCTTTTATTATTTCTTCGGCGCTGCTGGTTAAGCCCATGAAAATGGCAACTATTACCGACATAAAAATATAAACCGGCAAATTGCTATTCTTTAAGAGTGTGTAACCTAACTGGTTTGTAACATCTACATTGTAATATTTAATAATAAAGGCAAGTAAAAACGCCAGAACCGGGGCCTCGAGAAAAGTAATAATAAGGTATTGTGAATTTGATAATTTAGAAAGAATATCCCGCTGTACAAATACAAGAAATTGCTTAATCTTAATGGGAACCTTAAAATTTATAGGCGGCAACTCGGAATTATGGTTCTTTTCTGGTTCATTAACTTTAATATTTTCTTCGAAAAACTTTGTCCACTCTTTTGGCGTAATTTTCCTTGAAAGTGTTTCCTGGCCATATTCGTTCAGAATCCTCGACTCAACAATATTGAAAATTTGTTCGGGGTTAACGTTACCACAGGCATGGCATTCGCTTTCATTCCATGCAGCATGATGGATACGCGATTTAAAATACATTATCGACTCAATTGGGTCGCCATTGTAAATGAGATATCCCGCCTTTATCCAAAATTAAAAGACGGTCGAACATTTTAAAAATATCCGACGATGGCTGATGGATAACAACAAATACAAGCTTTCCTTTCAGGGTTAATTCCTTAAGTAAGTCAAGAATATTTTCCGAGTCTCTCGAAGAAAGCCCCGATGTTGGTTCATCGAGAAAGAGAACAGCCGGTTCGCGAATAAGCTCAAGTGCAATGTTCAGCCTTTTGCGCTGGCCGCCGCTTATTTTTTTATTGAGCGGGGTACCGACCTGTATTTCTTTTATTTCGAATAATCCAAGGCTGACAAGCGTTTTATTAACTACATCTTTTATTTGCTCCTCGGTATAATTATCGAAACATAATTTGGCATTATAATAAAGGTTTTGATACACGGTCAAATCCTCAATCAATAGGTCATCCTGGGATACAAAACCAATAAGGCCTTCAATTTTTGCCCTGTCGGTGTATATATTGCAACCGTTGATTAGCACTTCACCGCCTGAAGGGATACTGGAACCATTGAGGACATTTAGCAAGGTTGTTTTTCCGGCCCCGCTCGCTCCCATTATACCAACCATTCGGCCTGATTCTTCTTTAAAACTTATTTTAAACAGGCCTGTTTCGCCGCTTTTAAATTTATAATTTATATTGTTTGCTTCGAAAATTACTTTCGAATTCAGTTTATCGTCCCTGAAGCGGCTTACAATATCGCTATAATATATGGGTTTTATCTGTGGGTTACGGATAGACGAACCATAGTTAAATACATAAGTTTTATCTTTATGTAAAAGCTGTCCGTTCAAATAAATTTCGTTATCTCCTAAATATCTGATGAAATATAAATTTGTAGAGGTTATTTGTAAAATGCGGATTTGACCTGCTAACGATTCGGAAAGAAAGTGCTTGACTTTTGGATGATAAAAATCTTTATCATTATCAATAGCCATAACGTTGACAGTATTTGGCAAACGATAAAAATCAAAAAGAATAAAATCTTTTATTTCAGTATATTCAACTGCAACAATGTGAAAAGTATCGACAACGGTATCGATGAAAGCCATCTCCTGTTCGGAAATTTCTGCGCTGTCGATGCGGACGAATTCAAACAGATAAAATAAAACTATAAATTTTTGCGACTGGGCAAGTTCTTCGTTAATTGTAGTACAAATTTTCAATACCTTAACAGAGCTTGCTGAAATGCGCCTTTGTTGTTTCCCGGTATCGCGCGATTTGTCCTGTTGCAGGTTATAAAAATCATCAAAAATTTTCAGGTATTCCTGTACCAATTCCTCATTAAGTTGCCGGCGAAGAAACGATTCTACAACTGTCCGCCTGTCTGTTGAATTGCTTTCAGGACGTGCAATTATAGCAAATAACTGCATTAAGGCCTTTAATATTTGTTCGCTCATCTGTTTACTTTAATGTGCCTTTTGCCAATCAGTTTTCTTTAAAGCCTATTGCAATTGTAAAAGAAGGCTTGTAATCTGTAATATTATCAACTGAAACCTCAGCAACACAAGCTATATTTGAATTAAACTTTAAATCGATATTTTTTATGTAATCTTCGCTAGGTCCCTGAAAAAAGCTGTTTCATTTCAATATCATATAAAACAACTTTGAATTTTCTGGTGTTATTGCTGCAAATAACTAACCTATACTGAAACCCTTCAAAAAATGATAAAAATATTTTTCCTGTTTTCGAATTTTCCAAAGTAAGTGAATAATCCTGCCCATCTTTAATAAACCCTTTCATTTCCCCGGAATAACAGATTGTGCTTTTTTGCCCTTCAACATAAGATGATATTATAAAAAGCAGTATAAATAAAATTTTAAATTTATCAGGCATTTTGGTTCTTTACGATTTAAGTTTATTGCACAAACAGAGCAAAAATAACATAAATTATATATTTAAAACAGTATTCTTTTAGGTTGCCAAAATATTTATTCTCCTCGGAAACATTAATTTTTCTGGTATTATGAAATTTGCTTATTCCTTAAGTCTTCTGCCTTTCTAATTATAGTTTCAAAGCTTCCCTCTGAATTAATTAGTTTAAAATTATTATCGAATATCATGACACCTTTACGGTATCTGAATATTGGTTCGCCATATGTGTATTTAAAATCGAGCATGTCAAAGTCATAAGCAATTTCAACAAGGCTATCTATGAGTTCCTGCAATTCAGAAGATGATTCATAATATGGAGCAAGACCTTTAATAAGGTTTTCCAAAACAAACTTTTGTTGAAATATCAGGTTTTTGATTTCAATATTCTTGTTATGCGAATAAGTATTGCATAATATATAAAAACTTTCAATCCAACCACCAGCAATGACAAGTATTCCCGTTTGCTGTTGTGAATTTGCTTTAAGATAATTATCAGCGTTGGTAAGAAAATCGGAAATATATTGAGCGAGTGAATCCTGGTTATCTTTGAGTGAAATAATTTGGTTGTAAACATCGCTTGTAAATAAAAGCCCGAGATTTAATCCCTTTGCCAGTTGGTCGATGGCTGACAGATATTCATTTGTATTTTCAGAAACGGAGAATAAGTTTATATAGCCAAGATCAGCGCCATATATCCCGAGATTGATTGCCTTTTTTAATGAAGTTGTATATTTTTCAATATTCTGGGCAGGGTTAATAATTGAAGTGGAAGGATAAATTCCTATGCGTTTCAGATATAAATTTATCAGTTGCGGCGATGGAACATAGAATACAGTATTTTTATAAGTAATAAAGAGCTTTGTTGAGTCGACTGATAATTCGTTTGTCTTAAACTCATTAAACCTGCTCCTGTTGTTACATGAATAGAATGACAATAAAAATATACCAACAAATAATATTGCAAATTTCTTTTTCAAATCTGTTTTAAAAATTATAAATATTTATCAAATTTATAAAAAACATGTTAAAATAATTTCATTCATAAATATATAACATAATTATTTCGTATGCGAAGCCTTATCGGCAAATTCTTCTGAAATATAATTATCATAGCTTAAGCATACCTCAGAAGCAAAGCTAACTCCATATCCAAGTATCTTGTGCCATACTTCATTATTTTGTGCAGCATAATTTTCTTTGGTAGTCTTTTCCATAACCATACCAAATATAATTCCTGCATTAAAGCTGTCTCCGGCTCCGATTGTGCTTACAGGATTTATTCTGTTTGCTTCATGAAACACACAATTATTTTTTGTTTTCAAATATACGCCGTTTGCGTTCATTGTGTAAATTAATACCGGACAATGTTTTGATACTATCTCATAAGCGTCATTTAAAGTGTTGGCTTTAAATATCATCATGAAATCTTCATCCGAACCTTTTACAATATCGGCAAATTGCATGTTTTCAATAATGTATGGCATAAGTTCAGGAAGTTCGGGTAAATGCGCTTTACGAAAGTTGGGGTCGTAAACAACAATTGCCCCGGCATTCCTTGCTTTGCTCACAAAGCTTTTAATTTTATCCCTTACGTCTTTATTTATAGCATACAATGAACCGAAAATAACAATGTCGTTGGCAACAGGTTCAGGAAAGCTAATATCCATTTTTTTTCAGGAAGTTCCTTATAAAAAGAATAGGCCGCATCATTTTTTTCACTCAGGAAAGCTATCGCAATTGAGGTTTTCCCTTTACTATAACGATAAATATACCGGGTATTTACATTGCATGAATTAAGAAAACTTTCTATTTCGTTGCCAATATTATCCGAACCGTACTCGCTGATATAATGAACCGGAAGTTTCATCCTGCCCATTGAAACTGCACAGTTCAGCATCGAACCACCAGCTTTGGATGCAATTGGCTGTCCATTTTTAAATATGATATCGTAAACCGTTTCGCCAATGCAATATATTTTCCGCATAATTATTCAATTGTATTGAAACCATCTATTTCCCAAGCAATATATGCGTACATTTTTTCACAAAACAATATATGATATATTTTAAAACTATGTTCTTTTTAATTATAGTCAATAAAATCATCGATCAATTTTGTTCCATTGGATCTAATTCCTGGTCGGGTTTTTCAATATATTTTTTTATTTCATCTATTGATGAACTACCCCGCAGCAGAGCTGCGAGGTATCAAAGAAAATACAACAATGGAGTTTGCATAGCAAACCTATTATTTGATTTTACCCCGTAGCAGAGCTACGAGGAATTCTTTTGATTAAAATTCTTACGTTCGTGATAATACAGTTATCTCTTAGAAAATTGCCGTATATATTACATTCTGATATAGCGTTGCTGAATAAATTTTGGATGGGAATAAATATCGGTATCAGGGCAACAATTGTAGCAATATTTTCCGCAAATTGGAGCTCTTCAATTTCAGATTGATTTTTTTTGCACATAAATTCAAATTCGCTTTTTACAACTTTCTGCTGGAGCTCGCTAAATGGCAGGCCATTATTTGTAAATAAAGCAAAAAAATAACGAAGCTTATTTCCTTTTCCGCCAAGGCCGGTAGAAATAAGTACTTGCGACTGTTCCATTAATTTTGATTGCAATAACATCCGCGACTCCTGCAATGCAAGCAACGACCAATGCTTAATTGTACCATTGGCCTGTTGTGAGAACTTTTCAATTATCCGGTAAGCTTTTACATCTTCAGTGGTGGCAAGCTGCACAAGTAGTTTTTTAACAATTTCCCGGGGTGTTTTTTCATCATACAGCATTTCGCTTTTTTCCATCCAATCGTCTAAAGCAGGCATATTTCTTATTTCCTTCGACATGTTGAAATACTCCATTTGGAGAGGTATTTCAATTTTCTCATCAATGATGTTTATCTCGCCCTGAAATTCTTTAAAAAAATTTTGTATGTGCTCTAAAGCGTTTTCTTCTTCCATAAGTTAGCGGAAAAGCTTAAAATTTATGCATGTTAACATTATACCTCAATCATACGCAAAAATAACATGAATATTTATAATTAAAAGTAAAACTTTTAATTGAGGAATAACATGCTTTGAGTAGCTTACTTTTGCTTATTTATTATTTGTTTATTTATCTTTTCGAGGTTATTAAGCGCCGGTATAAAGCCGGGCTTTATTTTCAATGCTTTTTCGAAATACGTTTTAGCTGCATCATAATCGTGCATGTTGAAGTATACAATACCCAAATCGTTTAACGCATAAACTGAAGCCGGGTCGAATTTTAAAAGTTCAATAAAATTTTCTTTTGCTTTTTCAAACTGTTTTGTTTGAATGTAAATTTCCCCAAGTTTGAGCCGGATTTTTGAAATGAAAAACACATAAGGCAAGCTGCTTTGCGACATTGTTGTTCCGGTATTGTTCAATTCTGCATCTGATAAATGCGGCTTCATAATTTCCAGGGTTTTATTGTATTCGTCGATTGCTTTATCAGGCATTCCATTTAATAACAAAGCATGCGCAAGGTTATCGCGAAATTCTATCCCTTCAGGATATGCATTCACTGCTTTTTCATAATGACCTATTGCATTATCATAATCCCCTGCGCTGGCATATATTGTTCCGATATTATTATATAACGTGCCATTGTTGCTGTTGTCATCTATTTTGAAAATCCGGTTGTTTACCAAAATAACAAAGGGAATTAGTCCCACCATCGCAAAAGCAAGCCGACCGGTATTTTTTTGTTTAACTTTTATTACAATCCAACAAACCGCATACGAGGCAAATATAAAAAGTGCCAGTACAACCGGGAACCTGTATTCTGAAGAATTGTAATAAACAACTGCTCCAAGGAGGTACATAAAAGTATAAAAAAGCAACAGGTTTATTTTTTCATTTTTGTTAAATAAAAGAATCATCCCCAGCAAAGCGAAGGGCGCAATAATTCCAAAATTTATAAATGGGGCTTTTAGTAAAGGAAAATAATCCTTGCACATGTTATATTCCAATCCATTTAACGGAACTTCATAAGCATTCCAGAAAATAAAAAACTTTTTTATCAACAAGCCCGACCATTGTAATGGATGAGAAATAATAAAATCGAACGATTGCCCATACCAGTACCTCGAAGCCTGCATGGTGGTTAGTTTTTGGCCAGTGCGCCTCGAAGCTTCTATAACAAACCCTTCGTGTTCGTACTTTGTGTCGGGGATATAAAAATATTGGGCTTCATATATGCCCCTTGATTCGGGGTTGTTGCCGAAATAAAAATTAATTCCCCCATGCCCGCTGGTTAACACAATTTCATTATTTATAGTATAGTTCCTTATTGCGAAAGGGATGAAAATTATCAGATAGCCGAAAAATAACCATGCTGTGAAAGAAACCAGGTGTTTAATTCGAAACGGGATTGAAGAGAGAATGAACCAGAGTAACATAAAAGGCACAAACAGCAATATATTGGGCCGTAAGTACGCCGATAATCCTAAAAAAAGGCCGGCAAAGAAATAGTGTTTCGCTGATTTTTTTTCCAGGCCTTGTATCAGCAAAAGCAGCAACATTAAATTGCAGAAATTAATCAGGGCAACTTTAAGCAACAGCCCTTCATAAAAAATAGAAATGCCGTAGCATACGGATATTGCTGCCGCTACTATCCCGATAAAATCAATACTTTTTCCCGAAAGAATAAATTTTTGAAATTTATTATGGCTTTCAAAACCTGAAATTGAAAAAACTTTTTTAACAAGAATATATATAAGCGAACAATTAACCGAGCCGATTAAAAACTGCATCATTGCAACGGCCGGTATGCTATGCCCAAAAATAAAGTAAATAACCGACAGAAAATAGGGATAAGCAGGGCTCATAAAATCGAAACTCCGGCTGAGCCAGTCTTTATCCAATATTTCGCCTGCCCAATCATCGTACTGTTTGGCGTCTAAAATGGGGTTTAAGAAAAGCGGGCTGTTTTTAATTAAAAGAAAATGTATTATCCGAATAATTAAAGCTAAAAGAAATATTGTGGATAAAATAAGAATTAGTTTTTTTTTTCTTTTCATTCTTCTGAAATTTTTTTTAAAAATTATTGCTAAAGAGAAATACATAAACTTTCCCGTTGCCCATATCTAAAGAACAATTTGGGTTTAATACATCCTCAAATGTAAATAATAAACCTAAATTTAACCAACTATATTTTTTCAGATGGTGAAAGACTAAAAAAAGCAATGCTTCTGCTTGCCATAGCCGGCACGGATTTTTTTAACCCCTGCCACCAACAACGGCACAAATCCCTGGCTTGTATTTTTTTGTAATATTCAAATTATTCATTACAATAACAGGCACAAGTCCCTAATATCGCTTAGGCTTGTGCCATTGCAGGATAATTCTGGCTTTTAATATCCGGCATAGTAAGCCAATACACCATTTGCAAGTAAATTATTTTGCCAGGTTATGGGATTAATATTGGCAGTATATGATATTTATCTGATGATAAAAACAAAGCCCACCATTTTCATGATGGGCCAAGTAAATCAATTAAAGCTTATTTGTTGTTTTGGCAACAAGGACTGCCTTGATAACAACATGTGCTGTTTTTATCACAACAACTGTTGGCTTTTTTTGTAGCGCTATTGCATACAAATACTGTTATCCCGGCAATTAATATAATTGCCACGATACTTAAAACTATTTTTTTCATTTTTAATGATTTAAATTGTTTAACTAAAATTAATTTCTTAAATAATCCAATAAATACCGAAGTGTTAAACAATTTCAGGGGGATGAAAACAGTCGGAAAGAAAGCCTAAAACAATTTTGCTGTCTTTTAACGATAATAATTTGATTTGAACAAAAACCCTTTTAAATTCACAAGGCGGCTGAGGGGGACTATACAAAAAACAACAGGTACATATAAAGTTACAAGCTCCATTATGACAACAATTGCCTGGTTCCTGTTTGCTGTTATCGGTATGTTTCTTTGCGCAACAGCTTTGTCCGCATGTTTCAGAATGGTGTGTTAATGTGAAATAAATTTGCTCCACCACAGGTTGAACTGTCAGAAAACCAATATAAATTGCAAGTATGAATATTTTCGATTTCATTTTAAAAACAAAGGTTCAACATTTATCACAAAAAAATAATTATTAAGCCATCTATATCTTGCAGGTTGTCGCAGCAACTATCGGATCTCCAAACATGGCGTTGCTCATTAAACCTCATAAGTTCAATACTTTTTTTAACTATAATTTTGGTTTAATAAGTAAAGTTATTTTCTTTTGTTGGCGGATAAGTTAAATTTAAGTTAATTGTTAATAAAAACTCAAATAATCAGCGGAAAGTGATTTTAATACTTTAACTTATTTTTCATTTCGGTTTTGGCTTAATATTAGTATGAATTTCCACACCAATAGCGCAAAGTATTGCCTTGTCTCATATTCGAATTATTCCTTACAACAACAGGCACAAGTCTCCGCTATCGCTCAGACTTGCGCCATTACTGGGTACAATTAGCTGGCATATAACGTTCGGCTACGCGTATGTGCGGGATTTGTCAGCAGCACGAACCCCGCTACACAAATATAATTAGAAAGCAATGAACTTGCAAACCTTCTTAAACCCGCATGGAATTTGAGCCTATGTTGGTAGCTGGGCTTTTAAATTTTAAGAGGTTTACAACGGTTTTAGCGCCAATCTACCGTAGACAATAAAACCGCATATTGCAGCCACAACAAGCCAATAAATCATATGACCGTTATTCGCGTCTCCAGAAGAAATATTCAATCCGCAAAAGAGCAGCATTTCCGCACCTATGCAGATTGCTGCAATAGGTATCAGTTTACCAAGGGACTTATTAAATGCCGCAAGTATCAGTCCTAAACTACAGAGTATTTCGATGACGCTCATTGCCATCCAAACTCTGTGAGGAATTGCATTTAGGGATGCCACGGTTTGTTCTGAATTGAAAAACTTCCATACTGCACCCATTATGGTATGCAGAGCAAGTAGAATTTGAAGAGCCCATAATAGAATATTCATAGTTTATCTTCTTGAATGATTTAAATTAATATTTTTTTTCCTATAATATAGCCTTTTACATAAAGTTCAACTCAAAACATAACAACTTCTATTTTATTTTGTTTACAATATTGTGAAACATTTTCAGCCTTACAGCCAACGTTTTCAGCTACTGTCCAGGCGCCATTTGTCCGCAGGACGAACCCCGCTACACAAATATAATTTGAAAGCGATGAACTTACAAACCATCTATAACCCGCATTTTATTTAGCCAATGTTGTAGCCGGTTGATTATTGTTCGGTATAAGCAACCTTATATCCCATGAGCGACAGCATTTCTATAGCATACCGTTTTCCTAACTTTCTGTAACCTTCCGAACTAAAATGTGCTTTATCCTGTGAAGGGCATCCGACGGATGAAACAACATGTGCTGAAGGGATAGAATCTGGAAGTCGATCAATTATGGAATTCATACTTGAACAACAATTACCTTCCGTCGACAATAATTCTCCAGCTAAAAGCGGTACCGAATCTGAGTTTAATGAAAGGTCTGTTATCATGTCATAGTAAATTTTCTTTACATATGACAACCACTGCGTTTGACCCGTATTTGTTTCACCTTGATGCAAAAGGATCCCTTTTATAACTCCATCTTTTTGTGCCAATTTAGCAAGATCGATAAGATACTTGTATGGATACCCCCCATAATTTGCTACTTTGGAGGTAAACCAGCTTTCTTTATAGGTAGAATCATAATCCTTATAAATATCTTTATCAAACAGTCTGATGTCGCAGCCAGAAACAGACACATTAATAATACCTATCGTGATACTGTCTGGCAGGTTTGCAACCATGGTTCTTCCAAAATAATCGGCAGGTGAAAGTTTTGAGTTACATTGGCAAGTAGGAGGAACTGCTGTATACCATGTTCCTTTTATCCTCCCCAGGTCTGAACAATCAAGGGCCTGAAAAACCTTAAAACGGCTATCTACAGTTTTGTCTTGTGTTTCAATTGTACCCTGGCCTTCCATATTTGACTGCCCAAAACAGAGAAAGATGTAAAAATTAGATTTTTGAGCGCAAAGATTCATGCTCAACAGGAGTAATCCTGCAGATACTAAAAGTTCTGCTTTTATTTTTTGTATTTTCATAATATTTCTAATTAATAATTTGTAAATAAATTCGACATTGTTATATTTCAAACATAACCTTTTGTAAGGTAAAGTTTATGAAAACAATTTAAAACATATTATTTATAAATTAAATTCAGAATTTAATTGGCACAACATTCACGGCTACTAACAGTTCGGGAATGCGGGGCGCGACCCTGTCCGCTGGCACTGCCGCTGTACGCGCGCCACTGCGCCTGGAAACCTTCTGAAACCCGCATTGTTTGTGAGCCGATGTTAGCGGCTGGTGGTCTTAGTCTTTAAATAATTATCCGGAGTTAGTACTCCAATTTTGCTTGTCTTATAATATTTGATATTTCGAGTTATAATAGCACTTATATCTCCGTTTTTTAGAGCTGAAAAATTTTGAAGAGCGTCTTCAAAATCTGTAAATCCTGAATTTAAAGCTTGGATAACGACTTCTTTATCCATAGTCAAAACATCAGTGATTGACAATAATTGTTTTAATTTATTAATAACTTTATCATGATGAGCTGTTTGACGTAAAAGATAATATATGTTACTATAAATTACAGGTGTAACATATCCTTTAATTTTCTTTTTTTCGCATAATGAAAATATTAAAGCTGCATCATCAGAAAATGGCTGTCTATCAAAGAAAAAGTCCAATATAACATCTGTATCAATTAAAATACTTTCCATATTATAGATATTTTTTTGAAAGTCCTTTTGATAATTCTTTTTTATAATTAAATCCAATTGGAGACTTAAATGAACCTTTTAATGATTTAACGATTGGAGTTAATTCTGAATCTTTAGTTTTTGAATCATTTGTTACAATTTTCAAATAGTTCTCAATCATATTTGACAAACTGTGTCCTCTATACCTTGCATACTTCTTTGCCTTTTCAATTGTCGATTCATCAATTGTCAATGTAAGTTTTGTATTCATAATTATTACTTTTTATCAATTTTCCAAAATTACGAATAATTTTAAATACGTGCAAATATTTATATTTTAACACGTGTTACTTGCCGCTAACGTTCCTCGGCTATGCGTATGTGCGGGATTTAATCGCACTATTTATCAAAATATAACCAAATATAATTAAAAAGCACTACATTTGAAAACCTTCTGAAACCCGCATTACGTATGAGCCGATGTTAGTTGCTGTTGTTTTTATGATTTTATATTGTCTAATGCTTTAATTAGATTCACTTTGTTTAACAATTTGCGATTATCAATCAATCTCAGTATTAATATAACTATCATTTGCTGAAAAAAAACCAAATTATCA
>CAWEFA010000144.1:0-34632 GCA_963808135.1 uncultured Bacteroidota bacterium | reverse complement strand
TAAATGTAATCATATTAATATAAGCTAACCAAAATAGATTAGTCAAAAGCATGTAATCAATATGACTTAGATAAAACCCACTATACGCAGCTACTTCATCATTATATGGCCAAATCAACCTGTTTTCTGATGCCCATGTTCCTGATTTATTTCCATTTGATAAAAAATCACAAGGTGGAATAGAATTTAATTCATTTAAATAATAGGTTATTTCAGAATTTTTAAAAGGGTAAAAATTAACCCTTGGTCCGTGTAATATCTCAAATATTAAAGGTAAGTGTTCATAAGGCGTAGATGTTTCAATAGTTCTTTTATCTATAAAAAAATCATACATTGATGAATAATTTGATTTTGTATAATAAGGAAGAAATTGTTCATCATTCCCCATAATAAGGCCTAAAACCCTATATGAATATTTCCCCTGATCGTTATTCATATTGTTATAAAGAGCATCAATAATCTTTTGTTTAAAGCCTAAATTTGAACCAATAATGCCTAGTCCTTGCCATAGGTCTCCATAGCCGGTTGATTGGCCCGTTATCCAATTTCCAGCCTGAGAAAATCCGTACCGGTAACCAGTAAAAACAGCTGCATCTTCACAAGCAGAATAAATTGGTAAAAAATTAGTGCCCAGATAAGCGTCTGCTGCTGTAGCCACAGCAGATCCACCATCTACGTCTCCGGCGCCCGGGACAAAATAATTATTAACAGGATTGGGTATTGTCCAGCAGGTAGCAATATCACACCCTTCATCAGAACAACCCCACATATGCTTTACCATCCGATATGCAACATCTTTCGCATGATTAACAATTGTTTGATCATCTACACAAGCTATAACAAGGGATAAATTTAAAAGGTAATTCCAGTCCATATCCTTACTGTTAATAAAATAATTACCTAAGGAAGCAAGATTAGCTTTATACAGTGATCTCACCGTATAACCTGGAGGTAAAAGAGGAAAGTTAGAATCTGTAACATCATCTCTTAAATAAAACCCATTTCTATCACTACCATCGGTTTTTGGATACCCACGCCAATAAGACTCAGCCTCATCATCCAAGCGATCAAGGGCATTTAATGCATAGGTAAGTTCATTTTTAGTAGTAGCAAAATCCTGGCCTGACATTTCGAGCAATTTATACTCTGTTGCTAATAAACCAATATAAAATGGAAGTGTGCCGTTTCCATCACTAAAATAAACATTTCTTGGCCCATATTCATTGTCTTTGGTATCTATTGTAATTATACATGAAGCGGGAATATTACTTCCCATTTCATTGTTTGCGCTAACATATACAAAATGATTCCTTAAATTTTGTCGGTAATTGGAATACATTTGAAGGTTATTCTGTAATTGCTGGTTAATGGTTAATGTTTGGGAAATTAATGTTGTTGTCATTAGCAACGAACTTATTATTATTATTACATATTTTTTCATTTTTTTATGTTTTAGGTTTAACAAAAAATTACACATTCATTGCGCTTATTTTGTTAAGCCATCCACTTTAGCCTTTAAAGCATCATTTTCTTTTCTAAGTTCTTCAATGCTTTTGCTCTGGTCTATCATATAAAGGGTTAGTTCTTCAACCTTTCTAAGCAGCATATCATCCATATCGCCTACTTTGTAGCCGGTTCCTTTAAGCTCGGCAGCGCTGGGCACTTCAGGCAGGTGTCTGTTCTCTTTTACATAGCTTTCGACTTCGCTTAGCGGGCGCAGTTTGTAGGTGGGTTTAAATACAAAGTCGCTGCAAATGGAGCTTACTACTTTTACTTCGGTACAGGTCATGGCGCCGTTGACGGTGAGAGCATAGCCGCTGCAAGGGGTTGTTGTTCCAATGCCAACATTTCCTGTGGTTGTAATACTTCCAGCCGTCAAGGATCCTGTTGAAGTAGTTCCTGTGGTTGTAATACTTCCAGCTGTCAAGGATCCTGTTGAGGTAAGGCTTCCAGTTTTCAAGGATCCTGTTGAAGTAGCTCCTGTTACAGAGAGACATCCGGCTAATCCTACACTACCAGTGAAAGTAGTATTGCCAGTAATTGTTGGGGCACTCAGGTTGCCATTAACAGAAAGGTTACCTGGTGCATATGCATTGTTCCCTACATTTGTCACAGATGAACCATATATTGTTACGGAGCCAATTTCTATTGGACATGATCCTGGAGTATTTGCATATTTAAAATTGGCAAGCCTGATATACCTGTACATGGTATTTGTTGTATTAATTGTATAAACTTTTACACTATTCCCATCAGTAATTCCTTGTGAGGAAATAAAGATAAAATTGATATTATCATTTGAACCTTGTATATCACATGAACCAATTGCTGTAGGGGCACAAGAAATTGTAACTGTAAAGTTTATCTGGGTTACAGAATATGTTTGACCTAAATCGAACTGTAACCAGTCAGTGCTTTTCATAGGGACATTGCCCCACCAATAAGGAGGGCAACCTGATATTGTTTCCCAGGCAGCATTAGCAAAAGAAACTGATGTACCGCATGAAGTAGAAGGACTGGATGTGGCATTAGAAATTGTAAGTTTGGTTTGGCCAAACCCGCTTATTGGCATCATTGCCAAACTACAGATAATAAGAACGAGTAATTTCAAAGTTTTCATAATTTTTAATTAAATTGTTAATTTGCCTACTCTCTTTAAGCTTTTCGGCTTACGCTTTTTTGTTTTATTATATAGATGGAAACCAACCCTGAAAACGGAATTTTTATTTTAGTTTTTTTTAATAAATAATCTATTCCGCTATAATAATTAACCTGAATTGAAAATATATTTGCTAACATTGCGTTGGTTTATATTGAAGATGGCAATGTATAAATCAATAATTAAGCTTATTATGAAATCCTTCTGCTTTCTGCTTATTTGTATTTTTTGTTGCGCCCATATAATTTTTGGCCAAATGAACACAACGGGTACTGCCTGGAAATATGGGCAAAAAGCAGATAGCTTATATAATATTTTCAAATACAACAGCGCTTCGGTATATTATTATAAAGCTGCTGCTTTATTTGAAAAGCAACTGAATTGGTTGCCTTGTGTAAAAAACTACCGTTTAGCAGGCAATGCTTTGCTGCAAGCTGCGAAATATGATACTGCTTTGTACTACAGCCAAAAAGCTTTGACTATTGCCGAAACCTGTTTCCGGGAAAAAAACAAGGATGAAATGTTTGAAAAATCTGATGTCTTATTAAATATGGCCAATATCAATGAAAATAAAGAAAAATATGATGATGAACTTATAGATTGCAATAAAGCAATGGAATTAGTTTTAAAAACTGACAGCTCCGCTAAACTAAGAATAGCCAATACATGGAATAAAACTGGCGATGCATACCGCGAATTAAGCAAATATGATAGCGCTCAATATTTTTGCCAAAAAGCGCTTGCTGTAAAAAAAGAATTTTTAGGAGACGATCATATTGATTTGGCAGATAGTTATTTTTCTTTGGGACAAATTTATTTTTTCAATAATGAATATGATAAAGCTTTTGAAAACTTTCAAAAAGCTTTACATATCCGCGTTTCAAATTATGGCGAACAACACCCGGATGTGGCAATATGTTATAGTTGCATTGGGGTTATATTTTACATTAAGGGTGATTACGATAAAGCAATGGAGTATTATCAGAAAACACTTAAAATTCAAATTTCGGACTTGGGGGAAAATCATCCGGATTTAGCTTTAACTTATTTAAACATTGGAAGATATTATTATAATAAAGGAGAAATAAATGAAGCTTTAGAATATTTTAACAAAACATTACAAATCAATCTAAGTATATATGGCGAAATGAATTCCAGAGTGTCTAAATCTTATAATTATATTGGAATGATGTATTATAATAAAGGTGAATTTGATAAAGCATTAAAATTTTATCAAAAAGCGCTTCAAATATGGGTTGATGTTTTAGGGTTAAAAAATACTCAGGTTGCTACTTATTATAATAATATTGGTAATGCATACCATGAAAAAGGAGAATGTGATAAAGCATTAGAATTTTATAAAAGGGCTCTTTATATTTGGAGTTCAACTTATGGAGAAAATCATACTAATGTTGCGGGTACATATAATAATATTGGTATAATTTTCGATGACAAAGGTGAATATGATAAAGCATTAGAATATTGTAAAAAAGCTCTGCAAACATGGATTTCAGTTTATGGAGAAAATCATCCTAAAACTGCTGCCTGTTATAATAATATTGGCGAAATATACGATGATAAAGGAGAATTTGATAAGGCTTTAGTATTTCTGGACAAAGCCCTTCAGTCAAGAATTTCAGTTTGTGGTGAAAATCATCCGGATGTTGCAGAAAGCTATAATAATATTGGCGCAGTATATAAAAATAAAGGAGAATTTGATAAAGCAATAAAATTTTATCAAAAAGCGTTGTCTATAAATATTTCAGTCTATGGTGAAAATCATCCCGGTGTTGCTGAAAATTATAATAATATTGCGGAAACATATTTTAAAAAAGGAGAAACTTGTAAAGCTTTACAATTTTATCAGAAAGCGCTTATATCCAATGTGGTTGGCTTTACCGATACATTTGTATATAAAAATCCAACGTTAACAAAAATTCTTTCTCAATCTGGCTTGGTAAAAACACTTACAGGTAAGGCAAATATATTTTATCAGATAAGTAAAAACAAAACAAACTCAAATCGTGATTTAAAGGCCGCCTTATCAATGTATGGACTGGCTTTTCAGCTAATCAATAAAATGAGGAATGAATACAATATTGAGAATACGAAATTGTTGCTTAGTGAAACAACTAAAAAATATTATTCCGGGGCGCTGCACGTGGCTTTAGAAATGGATAGGATTAATCCGTCGCAGGAAAATAGCATAAGGCCGTTCGAATTTATGGAAAAAGGCAAAAGCGCCACTATGACTGCCCGGTTTAATGAATACAATGCCCAGCATTTTGCTGGAATACCCGATTCATTATTAGAAAATGAAAAAGGATTAAGAACAAGGATTGGATTTCTCACCACCCAAATTGAAAACCTGAAATATCAAAAAAATAGCTACGATACGTTGAAAATAAATGCATTAGAAAATGAAAATTTCACCTGTTCCCGAAAATTAGATTCATTAATTACACATTTTGAAACCGACTATCCGGCTTATTATGAATTTAAATATGCCAATAAAACTGTTTCTGTTCCTGAAATACAAAAATCATTAGATGATAATACTGCAATTCTAAATTACTTCGTTGGTGATTCCAGTTTGTTTATTGCAACTATTACTGACAGTTTGTACGAAATGAAAGAAATTACTATTGATAGTTCATTTAAAAAATTAGTAATTAACTACTACAAAGATATTAAAACTGCCGAAACAAAATCGTTTGTAACCAACAGCCAACATATTTATGAGAAATTGATAAAACCTGTTGAAAGGTATATTTCCAAAAAGGGACACCTTATTGTAATTCCCGATGATTATTTATACTATGTACCTTTTGAAACTTTGATTAACAATGATGCATCTTCAAAAATTCAAAATGAAGATTATTCAAAACTTGATTTTTTTATCAAATCACACTCAATAAGCTATCATCACTCTGCTACCTTGTGGTACAATTCAAAGAAAAGGGAGAATGAATTGGCCTCAAAAAGAAAATTAAATTTTATTGGTTTTGCCCCTGTATTCAGCAAAGCAAATGGGGTAATATTATCAAGCAACATTGGCGCCATTGATACAACCGGGGATAACCTGGCTTATCGCTCCATAAGCAGGGATTTGAAAAGTTTTAACCCGTTGCCATACTCAAAAGATGAAGTTACATCTATTGTTCGCCTGTTCGAAAAACGAAGAAAAGACGCTAAAGCTTATTTATATTCTGAAGCCAGTGAAGCGAACTTTAAAAACAATATTAGCAGTTATAGTTTTATCCACATCTCTAGTCATGGGTTTTCAAATGACAAAGAACCTGATTTATCGGGTATTGTTTTTTCTCAGCCATCCGATACTACTGGCAAGGAAGATGGCATATTGTATGCCGGTGAGACCTATAACCTTAATTTAAACGCCGATTTAATTGTTTTAAGTTCCTGCGAAAGCGGATTGGGGAAGCTTGTGAAAGGGGAAGGTCTTCAGGCCATGTCAAGAGGATTTTTATATTCCGGCACGCCCAACGTTATTTTCTCGCTTTGGAAAGCCCTGGATAAACCAACAAAGGATTTAATGGTACAATTTTATTCGAATGTGCTGGATGGAAAAACCTACGCTGAATCTTTAAGGTTGGCAAAATTAAAATTAATTAATAACCACGAAACAGCATTTCCACACTTCTGGGGATTGTTTGTATTAATAGGAAGATAAAACAATATTTATTTTACATAAAACTTCCCGACAAATAATAAATCGTCTTCTCTTTTAATTTTCCAATAGTATAATCCTGGCAGAAGCTTATTTTCGAGTTTGTAATTATTTTCGAAAATATTGTTTTTTTCAAGAATTTTATTCCCAGTGTTATTGTATATTAATAAAGTTATAGGAGCTGAAATATCTCCATTGAACTTAAAATCAATTGTCATTCCGGCAGAAAATTTTTGCTTAAGCGCCGGAGAAATAATTGCAATATCAATGCTCCTGTATTGAGAAGCCACAAGATTTTCAAATATTGATGATTCTCTCATGTTCATTGCAATTTCATTCCTTTGGACTTGTGACTTATTTTTTAAAGGGACTAAATTATGTGGAATTGTGTTTTTGTCAGAAAGGTTTCTGGTCAATGAATCATGGCCTGATTGAGCTACTGATTCGGTCGTCTTGAACTTTTGATTTTTAGAAATATTTAATGATTTATATGAATTAAAAAAATAATATAATAACCCGCTTATTCCTATAATGGAAAGAACAACTGCTGCATATTTTAATAGCTTATAAATATTGGCATTAAAATTAAATACTTTTTCTTTTCTGATGTTGCCAAAAAATGGATGAGTATCAATGTTCAGGATTTCTTTGTTGGTTTTCAAAATATCAAATATTGCTATTACTTCCTTTTTACAATGTATACATTCTTCCATGTGATTTTGCAATGATTCAGGCAGAAGTTTCTGCTTGTCAAGAATGAGAGCTTCTGCACAAAGTCCAATGGCTTCATTGTTTAAATGATTTTCAAAAAAATATTCGTTAATTTTTTTTTCTTTCATATTAGTGCAATGCTCTTTTCGGTTGTTTTATATTCTTTATAATAGCTTTTTTCAAATAATATTTGAAGGGTCTCTTTATTATATTTAGATGCAGGAGGATTACCATTTAGGACTTCAATCAATTCATTAATTTTATTATCAATCCATTTTCGCAAGCTATCTGCCGTTCCTCCTTTATTTTCAAATTTATTAAAAATTTCAGATAAAGCACTATTAATTCTGTTTTCCGGACAATTAAGGTAGGGGGCTATTTGGCCAACAAATGTCTCAAAATCTTTCTTCTTAAAATTTTTATTTATTGAAGTAAAATCTTCAATATTCAAAGGCATTTTGAACTTTAATTTCAGGCAAAGTATTAATTTCGATTTTTGTTTATAATAAAAGCCTATCGCTTTTTTTAGCCGATCCATTTCTTCCTCAAATAACAGGAAATCCATTGTTTCGCTAATGACATCGTTAATTATAATCTGGTCAAAATTAACATATTTTGTTTTGTCAGCTTTTCTTATTATTTCATTACAAATATTTCTTATAACAACAGATAAATAAGTCCTAAGCAAAGACTTTCCCTGGAATTGACTTTGAATCTTAGGTATCCTGCTTAAAAGTTCTTCGTTTATTTGCTGTTTAATTTCGTCACGCTCTGTAAAATTAAATTTGCCGGAACGAATAAACTGGTTTATAATAATATTTATTAAACCTTGTAATTCAAGGATTAATTGGCGGGGGTTATTCTTAAGCAATTCTATATCTCTTAAATTATTGTAAGACATGTTGTGAAAACTATATTTATCCACGAAAAAAACGCCTCAAGTCTATTTGATTTTCGATTCAAATATAAATTAATTTGACAAATTAAAATTCCGGCAATATCAAATCCATCACTGCCTTTGCATTGGTAAAATGGTGGCTGCCCTTTACAAATATTATTTTTAAATTATCTTTTTTAAGTGTCACCGGAAAACTTGTTGTTTCTTTTTCACCAAAAACAGCCAATACTTTCGTTTCATTTATTTTTTCCACTTCCTTTTCTACATCATAAGCATAATCATGGTCCTCGCCCATCATGTCGGATAAGTGTATTGTAAAATCCGATGTCCTGGCAGGAGTAATTAAAACAAGAAGCCTAACCTTTTTTTTCAGGTCATCAGGTAGCCGGGTAAATAAGAAAGGTATTATTTCAGCTCCAAAAGAAAACCCAACAATTATTAATTCTTTTTTATTCCTGGTTTTTAAAGAATCGTTGAGCATTGGAACAATATCATTGGCAAATTGGGCAGGTGTTTTTGTTACCCAGAAATATTTCAAAGAATTAAGCGCTATAAACGATAACCGGTTGTTTTTATATTCTTCGGCCATTTTAACATCAAAACCACGCCAGCCGCCATCGCCAGAGATATGAAAAATTAATGGCTTTTCATCATTCCCGAAATTCCCAACTTTCAGTGGTAATTTATTACCCTGGCAAAATATCCCTGATAATGTAGTGAAAATGAAAAATGAAATGAAGAAAATCCTGAATTTGTATATCATAATATTTATTTCATTTTAACGTACAAAGTAAAATATAAACTTCGGAATTTTGAAAAATGCAAAATTAATTAATTATTGTTTTTATAAACCGAAGCTTCAAAATTGAAGACTATCTAACATATTTCATTTTACAGAATTGTGCAATATTTTTAGGAATATTGCTACATTTGAAAGCATATAAATAGCAGTTCCCATGAATACGGAATTATACATTTACAACACCCTTTCCCGGAAAAAAGAAAAGTTCGAACCGCTAAATGCACCATTTGTAGGCTTATATGTTTGCGGTCCCACGGTATATAGCGAATCGCACCTCGGACATGCGCGCCCGGCAATAACTTTCGATGTACTTTTCCGTTACCTTAAACATTTAGGCTATAAAGTTCGCTTTGTACGAAATGTTACAGATGTTGGTCATCTCGAAGATGAAGTTGCCGGGGAAGGCGAGGATAAAATCGGCAGAAAAGCAAGGCTTGAGCAAATTGAGCCCATGGAAGTTGTTCAGAAATATGTGAGTAGTTTCAGGAATAGCATGGCACAACTGAATGTTCTATCGCCAAGCATAGAGCCATATGCTTCAGGTCATATAATTGAGCAGCAGCTGATGGTTGATAAAATCCTGCAAAACGGATTTGCTTATGAAAGCAATGGAAGCATATATTTTGATGTTGAAAAATACAACAAAAAATATGGCTACGGAAAACTATCCGGTAGAAAACTTGAAGAGCTTTTCGAAAATACACGCGAACTCGACGGGCAAAAAGAAAAAAGAAGCAGTTACGATTTTGCACTTTGGAAAAAAGCATCCCCAGAACATATTATGCAATGGCCTTCAAAATGGGGCAATGGCTTTCCCGGATGGCATCTTGAATGCTCTGTTATGAGCACTAAATATTTAGGTGAAAAATTCGATATTCATGGCGGAGGAATGGATTTGATTTTTCCCCACCACGAATGTGAAATAGCGCAAAATGTTGCGGCAAGTGGTAAAGAGGCAGTTAAATACTGGATTCATAACAATATGATTACCATTAACGGGCAGAAAATGGCGCGTTCATTGGGAAATTTTATTACCCTCAGCGAATTGTTCAGCGGCAGCCATAAGCTCCTTGAACAGCCCTATAGTCCGATGACAATAAGATTTTTCATACTTCAGGCACATTACCGCAGCACAATCGATTTTTCAAATTCGGCGCTTCAGGCTGCCGGGAAGGGGTTGCAAAGATTATTAACTGCCGTTAAAACGCTCCGTAACCTTAAAACATCGCCTACTTCTTCATTCAGTATTGAAGAGCTTGAAAAAAAATGTTATGAAGCGCTAAATGACGACCTTAACAGCGCAATACTCATTTCACATTTAATGGACGCCGTGAGGACTATCAACTCAATTAACGATGGCAATGACAGCATAACACAAAATGATCTTGATAAACTTACTTTGCTTTTTAAAACTTTCATTGAAGATATCCTTGGATTAAAAGATGAATCGGGTTCTGATAATAATTACGAATTGGTTTCGGAATTGATTGACCTGCTTTTAAAATTAAGAATAGAAGCCCGAACCAATAAAGATTTTAAAACATCTGATAAAATCAGGGACGAGATGAAAAATCTTGGAATTGAAGTTAAGGATAAAAAAGATGGATTCGATTGGAATTTAAAATGATAGAGCAGATTTTTTTGTCATTGTTTTTATGACAAATACTTCTCGGTTTCTATTTTTATTATCGTTCTCTGAATTATAATTCAAAAAAACGCATTTTGCCAGAACCAAAATTATTTCGGATTTGTGAAACTTTGTACTAACCAAGATAAGTCCTGAGAATTCTGCAACGTGTAGTTTGTTTTAACCTTTTAATTGCCTTTTCTTTAATTTGTCTTACGCGCTCGCGAGTTAAGCTTAATTCCTCGCCAATTTCCTCGAGTGTATGAGGATGCTTACCGTTAAGCCCAAAATATAACCTGATAATATTGGCTTCACGTAGTGAAAGTGTTGATAATGCCCTTTCAATTTCTTTTCGAAGAGAATCTGTCAGCAAACCTTTATCAGGGCTGTGTGCCTCAGGGTTAAGAAGAATGTCGTACATATTTCCATCCTCATCTTGTCCTATCGGGGCATCCATAGAATATATGCCTTCCCGAAGCCCGTATGGCTTCTTTAACATCGCCGGGAACAAGTTCCAGGGCCTGCGCTATTTCAAGTACAGTCGGTTCACGTTCGAATTTCTGTTCGAGGCTTGTTAGTGTTTTATTTATTTTATTTATTGAACCGATTTTATTTAACGGTAATCGCACTATCCGCGATTGCTCCGCTAAAGCCTGAAGTATGGATTGCCTGATCCACCATACTGCATAGGAAATAAATTTAAACCCCCTGGTTTCATCAAAACGCTGGGCTGCCTTAATTAAACCGAGGTTGCCTTCATTTATAAGGTCGGGAAGGCTTAATCCCTGGTTTTGGTATTGTTTGGCTACGGAAACTACGAAACGCAGATTTGCACTAACCATCTTTTCAAGAGCTTTTATATCGCCTTGTTTAATATGCCTCGCTAATTCAACCTCTTCTTCTGCCGTAATTAGCCCAACTCTTCCAATCTCATGCAAATATTTATCCAGCGAAGGCGTATCCCTATTAGTAACCTGCTTAATTATTTTTAATTGTCGCATAGTTTACCATTTTTTTTATTATCTTTAAATAAAACTTAACGGAATAATTCTTGGCGAGAAACAATAACAAAATTTTATTTCCAACAAACTAAAGTAAACCATATTTTTGTAATTTTCATTTAAATACAATAAATTTTTATGAGTTTTAAAAATTATTTTGCAAATTCATTGTATTTGCTTATCATTGCACAATAATTCTTAAGATATATTTCCTGTAAGTCCTTGTCGTTTTAAATTACACCCTTTTGCGGAATTGAGATTAGTTTTTAAGAAATCAAAAAAGATATAAATTTTACTAATAATGCATATGTACGATATTTTAGAATTAAATGAAAAAATCCTTACGGATTTGAAAGAGATTGCAAAATCATTAGGCATTAGAAAAACAGAGAACATGAAAAAGCCTGATTTAATTTATAAAATTCTCGACCAACAGGCTATTGAAGCAACAAATAAAATAAAATCAGAAAAAACAAATGATATTTCACTTCAAGATGATGACGAGAAGAAAAAGAGGGGAAGAAAGAAAAAATTCTTTGAAAATCAGGTTATTCAATATCCAACTCAAGAAAAAACAATGGAAGACAAAAATGAAGCGCCTGTTCTTGATGACCTGCCATTGACAAATGGCGACGATAATGACAATAACAGGCCAATTCAAGATGAAGCGATTGATTATCCTTCTAATGAAATTATTTCTCAACCTGAAATGGAAGTTTCAACTATAATAGTTGAGCCTCCAGAGCAGGAGGTTAAAGAAGAAGTGCAGAAGAAAGTTATTGAGCACAAACGAGATGATAAAACATTTGAATTTGAAGGTATTATAAGCGCCTCGGGCGTGCTTGAAATAATGCCCGATGGTTATGGGTTTTTACGTTCAGCCGATTATAATTATCTTAATTCCCCCGACGATATTTATGTGTCGCAATCGCAAATAAAACTTTTCGGCTTAAAAACCGGCGATACTGTAAAAGGCACTATCAGGCCTCCCAAAGAAGGTGAAAAATATTTTCCTTTAATTAAGGTTGAAGAAATAAATGGCCGCACCCCGGATTTTATCCGCGACCGTGTGCCCTTCGATTACCTGACGCCATTATTCCCGGATGAAAAATTCAAATTGGTATCACCCAGGTTTCCAAACCTTTCATGTCGTATTGTCGATATGTTTGCACCCATTGGAAAAGGCCAAAGAGGTTTAATTGTAGCGCAGCCAAAAACAGGAAAAACGGTGTTATTAAAAGATATTGCAAACGCAATTGCCGAAAACCATCCTGAAGTATACCTAATAATCCTGCTCATTGATGAACGCCCGGAAGAAGTTACCGATATGGCCCGCAGTGTAAACGGCGAAGTTATCGCTTCAACATTTGATGAGCCGGCTGAAAGGCATGTCCGCGTTGCCAATATAGTTCTTGAAAAAGCCAAAAGGCTTGTAGAGTGCGGACATGATGTGGTTATATTGCTTAGATTCAATTACCCGGTTGGCACGTGCATTCAATACAATTGCGCCGGCTTCGGGAAAAGTTCTATCCGGCGGCGTTGATTCCAATGCACTGCATAAACCCAAACGCTTTTTCGGCGCAGCAAGAAATATTGAAAATGGTGGTTCCCTTACAATTCTTGCAACAGCCCTTACTGAAACCGGTTCAAAAATGGATGATGTAATTTTTGAAGAATTTAAAGGCACAGGCAATATGGAACTTCAGCTCGAGCGCAAACTCTCTAATAAACGTATTTATCCATCGGTCGATTTAAATGCTTCAAGCACCCGCCGTGAAGATTTGCTTCTCGATAAAGTAATGCTGAATAAAATTTGGATACTTCGTAATTATTTATCGGATATGAACCCTATTGAAGCAATGGAATTCCTTATCGACAGGATGAGAAAAACAGAAACTAACGAAGAATTCCTGGTATCAATGAATGGGGAATAATTGTAATTATTACTTCAACCTATATCAATTTCTTGAAGGAATTATAGCTAATAATTGCAAATCAAAAATTACAGTCATCCCGGGTTTAACGCTCAATACCGACATTTCTCCAAAAGCCAAATCATTGGGAATATAAAGCCTATACCTCGAACCTGTTTTCATCAATTGAAGCGCTTCAACCCATCCGGTCAGAATATGATTTTTGGGATTTAGAATGAAAGTATCTACATGACTTTTTTCAGAATAATCAATGAATACTTTGCCATTTATAAGTTCGCCTTTGTATTTAATAATCACCTTATCATTTATTTTCGGCCTTATTCCGGTTCCTTCTTTAATAATTTCATATTGTAATCCGCTCGCGGTGGTTATTACGCCTTTTTTATTCTTGTTTTTAGCCAGAAATTTTTTGCCTTCATTAAAGTTTTTAATACTTTGTCTTTTGCGAAATCTGTCAAAAAACCAGCCTATATTATAATCAGCGTCTCCTAAACCTAATTTATATTCTTTTTTCTTAAGCACCAAATTAACAGCTTTGCAATATACGTCGGGGTTTATATTAGTAAAATCTAACTCTTTCAAAGTCCATCCGGCAAATACCCCGCTAAAATAGCTAATAGAATCAATATCGTTTTTCAATTCAACTTTAGCATTGGGTTCTCTCTTATTGCATGAAACTATTATAACAGAAACAACTAAAGCAATTAATAAAAAATATTTCGTTTTCATTTGTCAATTATTTAAAAATGTAAAGCATCTTTTTCTTAATCAGTTTCTTTAAATTATATTTAATAAATATGGTTATTATTTTAAAACTGTTATGCTAAGTATTCCTTGCCTTAGTCTCATGTTTTAAAGAGGTTACTGAAAGCAACTCAATTTCAAATACCACCGCCATATTTGTTTTAACAATATCTCCGGGAATCGGATTCCTGCCATATGCCAACTCCGTAGGAAGGTAAAATTTATAAATTGAACCTGTGTTCATAAGTTGCAATCCTTCTTTGCAACCAGGGATCAGCCATAATATACTTCCAGGTTTGGTATATTGTTCAGATGAAATAAAATTTTTTCCTTCGGGCGTAAAACCATTAAAATGTACAATAATTGAATCATTTGCATTAGGTTTAATTCCCTTTCCCTGCCTAATTATCTCATATTGCAGTCCGCTGGGCGTAACAATAATCCCTTTACGGGTTTTGTTTTTTGCAAGAAATTTTCTCCCTTCCTGAAGGTTTATTGAATATTGTTTTTCCATTCCTGTGTGCATCAACACATATAAAATGTCGCTGGCTATAGAATACTCATTTTTGTCTGAATCTTTGGGACTGAAAGTTTTAAATACGGATTCTTCAAAAAGTTTCTTGTTGAATTCTTTATAACCTGCTTTTTTCAATCTATAACCCGTAACAACGCCAACATAATAGCTTATCGAGTCAGTTTCATTTTTCAATCGTGGTTCATTGCTCAAACTAAAATTTTCACACGAAGAAAATGTAAAAGACACGATGACAATAATTAAAATAAATTGTAATATTTTCATAACACAACTAATTTGAGATTAAATGTAAAAATTCAAACAACTTTTATAATTGCAGACAATTTAAATTTTTCAAATTTATAAATTTTGTTTTCATTACCATTGCCTTCTTGTTTTTTGTTTTCTCTTTTATTGAAATTTTGTTTTTTAATTGATAAGAATATGTGAATAACGTGAATTGGATAGAATATTAAAAATGTTAAAAAATCAACCGGCTTCCGTATTTAACAGAAATTATATACATTTACCCATGCAGTTGGTTCAAAACAATATAAAAGTTAAACTTTCGCATCAGTAAAAATTAATATAGGTATTAAAGAAACATAATGAAATCCGACAATCTTTCCAAAGCAAATAAAAAAAATTAATACTATGCCGGTTGATTTTTTAAAAATTCCATCGCCTTGTTATGTAATAGACGAAGGCCTTCTTCGTAGAAATCTTGAAATCATCAGTAAAGTAAGGGATGCGACAGGTGTTGAAATTTTACTTGCACTAAAAGGATTTGCAATGTGGGGTGTTTTCCCGGTAATAAAAGAATATGGGTTCAATGTTTCAGCAGCCAGTTCGTATAATGAAGCCCGGCTTGCATTTGAGGAAATGGGAAATCCTGCGCATACATATTGTCCTGCATATAACGATAATGATTTTGATAATATCCTTCAGTTCAGCGATCATATAATTTTCAATTCTCTTTCTCAATTTCATAAATTTTTTAATATAATTCAAAAATCAGGGAGACCGGTTAGCATCGGATTAAGGGTAAATCCCGAATTTTCGGAGGTTAAAACCCAGTTGTACAACCCGTGTGCCAAAGGTTCCAGGCTGGGCGTTGTTGCCCCGCAAATTGGCAATATGCTTCCAAAGAAAATAGAAGGCTTGCATTTTCATGCGCTTTGCGAATCCAGTTCTTACGACCTTGAAAAAACTTTATCCGCTTTTGAAAATAATTTCGGGCATCTGTTATCTCAAATTAAATGGGTGAATATGGGCGGAGGTCATTTGATGACCCGAAATGATTATGATTGCAGCCATCTTATAAAAATTTTAAATGAATTCAAAAGCCGCTATCCGCATTTAAAAATTATCCTTGAACCGGGAGCTGCATTTGCATGGGAAACGGGATACCTGGTTCATCAATTCTCGACATTGTTGAAAATCATGGCGTGAAAACTGCCATGCTCGATGTGTCGTTCACTGCCCATATGCCCGATTGCCTTGAAATGCCCTATAAACCTGCTATTGTAAATGCAACTTCTGAAGAACCCGGTAAATTTTCGTATCGCTTAGGAGGCAACAGTTGTCTTGCCGGCGATTATATGGGAAGCTGGTCGTTCGATCATGAGTTGCAAATTGGGGAAAGAATTGTTTTTAAAGATATGATACATTACACAATGGTTAAAACAACTACATTTAATGGCGTGCCCCATCCTTCTATAGGAATTTGGAATGATAAAACAGGCTTCAGGCTGATAAGAGAATTTGGGTATGAAGATTATAAGAACAGGCTATCCTAATAAATTCCAAAATATTACGTTTTGTAATAATAAATTTATTTTTGTATTATTAAAAAAATCATCTGATGACCAGAAAACACATCTTTCAATATATTTTGCTTGCAATTGCTTTGACAGGTTGTAGCAAAAGCAAAAAATCAGAATATATAAAAATTGCAGGGTTTACACAGGGAACAACCTATCATACCACATACGAAAATTCACCCGGCCGTAATTTAAAATATCAAATCGATTCAATTTTAAACGTCATTGATTTTTCACTTTCGGAATATAATCCGAAATCGATTATTTCGCGAATAAACGCCAACGATACTTCTGTTGAGGTTGACGATATGTTCAAAACTGTTTTTGAAAAATCATACGAAGTAAACATTAAGTCAGCAGGTGTTTTCGATATTACTGTCGGCCCGCTTGTTGAAGCCTGGGGTTTCGGCCCTAAAGCGCACAAAACCGCAAATAAAAGCATAATAAACACTTTGCTCCGATACGTTGGAATGGACAAAGTTAGAATTGCAGGTAAAAAAGTAATTAAAAAATTCCCCCAGGTTAGTATTGATATGAATGCCATTGCCCAAGGATTTTCGGTAGATGTTATTTGCAAGTATTTTGATTCTTTGGGTATTCAAAATTATGTTGTGGAAGTAGGCGGCGAAGTCCGTGCCAAAGGAAAAAATCCTAAAGGCGAAATATGGAGGGTAGGCATTGATAAACCCCTGGATGAAAAAGAAGTTCCCGGCGCCCAGGTACAAGCTGTATTGTTACTCGATAACAAAGCGGTAGCCACTTCGGGCGATTACCGGAAATATTATATTGAAGATGGGATAAAGTATGCACATCATATCGATCCGCATACCGGATACCCGGCGCGGCAAAACTTACTCGGCGCTTCTATAATTGCCAAAGATTGTATCACTGCCGATGCAAACGGAACGGTTTGCATGGTTTTGGGCCTTGATAAAAGCAAACTATTTCTTGCCAAACATCCCGAACTGGACGCATACCTGATTTATAGCGACAACAAAGGCCGACTTTGCGAATATCTTACACCCGGAGCTAAAAATATACTTAGATATCATTGATTTGAAAATCTTCTCAATTAAACTATTTGACTGGTATGCGAAAATTCAGAATATCCTTTCTTCTCATTTTTCTTTGGTTTATAAATATTAACAAAGCATCAAGCCAACCGGTTATTGATACAGTTTATGACAACAATATCCATACGGTTCAAATTTATAAAGAAGGATGGGAGCTTTCGTACCCGGTTATTAACCTGAATTCGGATGAAAAAATCAAAGTCAGTTTTGACGACTTCGATAAAAACGCAAAAAATTATCTCTACACGCTGGTGCATTGTAATTCCGATTGGGAACCTTCGGATTTATTATATTCGGAATTTGCCGACGGTTTTGAACAAAATAAAATTATAAATTATTCGCTGTCAACAAACACTATTGTCAATTACATACATTACGCTTTTGACTTTCCGAATGAAACATGCAATCCGAAAATTTCGGGTAATTATATAGTTAAAGTTTTCGAGGATTTCGATGAAAATAAAATAGTTTTCACAAGCAGGTTTTACGTTAACGAAGCCGCTACTGATATAAATATAAGTATCATCCGTCCCGAATTGCCAAAATATATGTTTAAATACCAGCAATTTAAAATAACCGTAAAACCAAATGTTAATGATTACACCGATTTGAAAAGTGAAATTAAAACAGTTATAAGTCAGAACAACGAGCCGGCAATGACAAAAGCAAATTTGATTTCAAGGCTTTCGGAAAACAATATGCTTATTTACGACGATCCCGATTCAAATTTATTCGAAGGAGGAAATGAATTCAGGAATTTCGATATTAAAAGTATCAAGTACCAAAGCCAACGAATTAAAGAAATCAAATATGCGGGGCCATATTTTAACATCGAGCTTCACCCTGATGATTCAAGAAGAAAAACGCCATATTTTTCCGATGACGATTTAAATGGCAGCTTCTATATTCAAAATTCTGAAGGCACCGATAAAACCAGAGATGCTGATTATGTAATGGTGCATCTGGTTTTAAATGCCAAAGAGCCATTTATCGACGGCGACTTATTTGTTTATGGCGCGCTTACCCATTGGAAGTGCGACAAAGCTTCTCAAATGAAATACAATCTTGAAAACCTGACGTATGAATTGCAGTTGCAGCTAAAACAAGGATATTATAATTATGAATATGTGTATAAGCCTCACAACGGAAATGACATTGATCTGTCCAATATCGAGGGCAACCATTACGAAACTGAAAACGATTACCTGGTTTATGTTTACTACAAACCCTTTTCGAACCGGTACGAGAGATTGATAGGATTTCGTATTGCCAATTCGATTAAGCAAGGAAAATAAAAATTCTCGATTTATCAGTAAGAAAAAGCCTATGCTTAATTATGTCAAATTTTCTGTGGAGAATAGGAGAGTCGAACTCCTGACCTCTTGACTGCCAGTCAAACGCTCTAGCCAACTGAGCTAATTCCCCGATAAATTAATAATTGCAAAAATAGAAAAATTATCAAAAGATAAAATCATATTCCTCCATTTTCAAACAGGCTTTATTTAAAAGAGTTTGCTTAAAGTTTATTCGACGGGATAATAAATTTTAGTAAGCCATTTGGTCGAATCTTTGTCAATCAAAGGATTTGTAAAATACATTTCAAACGGAGCGCCGGTAATTTTTTTCTTGTTATCGAAAATCCAATTGTTTATTGAATTATATCCCTTTTTAATTTTATTATATGGCCCGTAATAATCCAACACAACCGCATTACATTCATTCATTTGCCCGATGTGGATTTTTGGCGAAACAGCTTTACATTGCTCAACAGGCATGGCTGTTTCAAAATCAATAGTATCATTTGCAACAGAATAAGATATTGAAAAAGGAACATTGGTCATTTTCAAATTATTTTTTTTAACAAAAACCATTAATTCGTTCATGATAGATTCCATTTTTAGCCCAATTTCCTTAAAACTGACTTTCTCCCTGATGCCAATATAATTAAAAGCTTTACTTTGAACTTCTTCAATTTTGTACATATATGGCAATGGAAGGTTTTCGGTAAATTTTTTCAGGCTGTCGAGTTCGTTAACATAATTTTTAGATAATCTTTTGCCAATGAACAAACCAATATATCGGAGAATTGGATTGTTTCCCAGGTTCATTTCGTATTTAAAAGTAACTTTTACGCCCCCTTCGGCTTTTTTAAACAAGTAATAAATTGTCCCTTTCCCTTTGTTCAATGTTTCAACTTCTGCATATATTGTATCGCAGGGCTTTGAATCTAATAACGTTAATCTTCCACAACCAATTCTCGAATCTTCACTTTTCCATTCAATTCCCGAATTTTCCCCTTTTTTATTGCCAAAATATTTTACGTCCATTGCTGTATCAATTTTAAACCATGGCGACCACTTTTCCCAATTCCGGGGATTATTTATTTGTTCAAATATTACTTCTTTTGAAGCTTTAATTATAGTTGATTTTTCAATGTTAATCTTAGCTGGAAATAAAAAAGAAATTACACCCAGCATTATTACAAATAACAGGAACCCGAATACAATTTTTTTAAATAATTCCATTGCTTTAATTTTTAACTTGAATGAAAATCATAGATATTTATTGAAATTTCAATAGTATATTTTCAATATGTGAAAAATATTTATTTGAATTTGGAATACATAATTTATAACATCGATTGTTCAATGGATGACAATTAATTGTGGTTATAGATAAAAATGAACCCTGAAAAAAATATCCAAAATAAGATTTTTAAAATGCTTTTTTTATCAAAGTTAATATTATTAGGCACTTATGCACAATTAAATTAGATTTTTTTTATTGTTGATTATGTGAGCTTTGTGAGTACTTAAAAGAATATTCTTTTTTAAAATTATTTCTACTTTGACAGATTAGCAATTTTGGTGTAATTTGGCGTTTTTGAGTTTTGGTGGCAAAATATTATAAGCCACAAAAACACTAAAACACAAAATATCACTAAAAAGAAAAATCAATATTCATCATTAATCTGTCAAAGTAGAATTATAATACGAATTATTTGATTTGCCTATCGCTCGTTGCCTATGTTTTAAAAAAAATCATTTTATTAAAGTTTAAAATGCTTGCCACGCAATTGCGGAAAAAGTTTATTAATAAAAATGTAATATAAAACCATACCGGCAACTGGCAGAAATATTAGTATAGCTATCCAAATTGTTTTAGCATATTTGTAATCAAAATTTCTTTTTACTATATCAAAAAGTGTTAAAACAAAAATTAAAAATAAGCCAAGAATCAACAAAGCGAAAAAGACATCGGATATTGATAAAAAAACCGGCATTAAAATCATAAAAAATATAATTTGAAAGGATTAATAAATTTCTATTTCATACGGCAACCGGGTCTGGATTCCCTGCATCCGCTTTATTTCATTATATTGTTTTAAAATTTTATATTCGTCTCCTAATTCCGACTTCAAAATATTTGACTTTATTTCACTTGTTAAATCTTCTATTAATTTTTCCAAAGGTTCTTTAATTTTTGGAAGGTTTATTATCCGGTAATTATCAAGTTTTGCAAGTTTAGCAGCAACAGCAATTGCGGAATCAAGTCCTCCGATTTTATCTATTAATCCAATATTTTTAGCATCGATGCCGGACCAAACCCTTCCCTGCCCTAATTCATCAACTTTAGTTTTCTTAAGTTTCCTGGAATCGGCAACACGTGTTACGAAAGCTTCGTAAACTTTATCAACTTCGTACTGGACAAAAGCTTTTTCCTGTGCATCGACAGGCCGGCTTATTGTGGGGAAATCGGAATGTTCGTTTGTTTTAGCCACATCGGTTGTAATCCCAATCTTTTTATTTAAAAAATCTTTCGCATTAGGCAATAAGCCGAAAACGCCAATAGAACCGGTAATAGTGTTAGGATCGGCGACAATTGTATCGGCGGCGCATGCAATGTAGTAACCGCCCGATGCAGCAACATCGCCCATTGAAGCCACAACCGGTTTAACTTTCGATGCTAAATACACCTCGCGCCATATTGCTTCCGAAGCCAAACTACTTCCGCCAGGCGAATTTATCCTGAAAACAATAGCTTTTACTGACGAATCCGTGCGGGCATCACGCAATGCTTTTGAAATCTTTTCACTCGAAACCGACCCTTCGTCGTCAGCGCCCATAACAACATCGCCCTGGGCATATACTATTGCAATTTTCGATTTTGCCAAACCTTTCCCCGTTGCTTTCTTTGGCACTTTTTCATATTTGCTTAAACTGATGAATTCAGGCTCTTTGCCTTTTTTACCTGAGAGTTTCAGCAGTTTTGAATAAACCTGATCTTTGTAATACAAACTGTCGACAAATTTATGAGCCAGGCAGGAGTCGGCATCTAAAATTATCATCCTGTCGGCAAGATGGTTCAATTCTTTAACGTTAATTTGCCTTTGTTCGGAAATACCTTCGAGCAAATGGTTCCAAACTGATTTAAGCAATTGTGTAATCTGCAATTTGCTTTCCTGGCTCATCCTGTCGCTTACGTAAGGTTCGGGGTAACTTTTAAATTTACCGTGTTTAAAAACCTGGACTTCAATCCCCAATTTATCAAGCGTGCCTTTGTAAAACATAATTTCGCTGCGCAGTCCCAGAAAATTTATGCCGCCTTCAGGGTTAAGATAAACTTTATCGGCTATTGAAGCAAGATAATATGAACCCTGCGTATAAAAATCGGAGTAAGCAATTATAAACTTGCCCGACTTTTTAAAATCGGCCAATGCATTTCTGATTTCCCCAAGAGTTGCGCTATGGGCATGTATATATGATATTTCGAGGTAAATGCCTTTTATGTTTGGATCGTCTTTTGCCTTTTTGATATTATTGATAATTTCGGTAAGGCCGTCAACTTTTTTAAATTTCGACCCGATAAAATCGATCCCTGAAAAATAATTGCCTGGTGCACGATCGGCAATTTCATTATCTAATGTAAGTTTCAGGATTGAATGGGGCTTGATTACAACCGGCGTACTGCTTGATGCAACAATTGCGCCCAACATTCCAAGAGCTAAAAGAAAAAGAATCAAAAACGATATAAAAAAGCCTGCAACCGTAGCAAGCAACATTTTAAAAAAAATTTTCATTTACTTAAAATTTTTGTGAAAGAGTAGTTTCTAATTAATTATTTTTGTTGTCAAATTTAATGAAAATGGCTCAGGTTTTTATTATAATCGGAAGTAATCTTGGAAATCGTGAAATTAATATTGCTGAAGCGGAAAAATTAATTACAAGAGAAATAGGGAATATTATTAAGTCATCTCACTTATATGAAACAGAGCCATGGGGTACGTCGAACAATAAAAAATTTTGCAATAAAGCTTTAATAGTCGAAACCGGCCTTAAACCTTATTCAATCCTGGAAAAAGCGCAGATAATAGAAAAATCGCTCGGCAGAGCCCGCAACAATGATAAATATAAACCCCGCACCATAGATATTGATATTCTTTTTATCGATAACCTGATTCTGAGCGATAAAAGCCTGACAATTCCACATCCCCTGATTGCCGAACGCAAATTTGTGCTGGTGCCGCTATCTGAAATTTGCAATGACTTTGTCCATCCCGTTTTTAACAAAACTATCGGCGATTTGTTAAACAATTGCCACGATAAACTTGATGTAACAAAATTAGAGCAAGTTTGAAGTATTTCATTTTATTGATGAAAATATCTTATAATTCTAATTTTCATCCGAATAAAATTGAAAACAAAAACCCGATTCATCTTAAAAAAATAACTTTGCAGATTAATTTATAATTTGATGTTTGAAAATTAGATAGAAAAATGGATAAAATGAAAAGCATTGCGCTTGTAGCGCACGACCATATGAAAAAAGACTTAATCGAATGGATTGAATATAATTGGGAAATACTGAAAAATCATAAGCTTACATGTACCGGCACCACCGGAAAATTGGTTGAAGAAGCAATTACTAAAAAAATGCATGATTCAAAAAGAGGTTTGCAGCATATACATATCACAAAATTAAGGTCGGGCCCGCTCGGAGGCGACCAGCAATTGGGCGCTATGATTGCCGAAGGCAATATCGATATTGTTATTTTCTTCTGGGACCCGATGCTTCCTCAGCCACACGAAGTGGATGTAAAAGCTCTTCTGAGAATTACTGTTGTTTATAATGTCCCCACTGCCTGCAACCGCTCGTCTGCCGATTTTCTAATATCCTCGCCTTTGTTTAACGGGATTTATAATCCGGCTATTAAAAATTATTCGAATTATATAAACAGGAGTTTGCAGTAAATTCAAAATAAAACCTAACGCAAATCAACAACTTCCACGTCTTTATGTTCTTTTATATCGAAAATAAAATCCTTATCGGCTGCCTGTGCCTGGCCGTTAAAGGCATCTATTTGCACAATATAGTGAATGCCCGATTTCATAATTAATTTGGCCGATTTCAGTTTAAGCTTTTCTTTACTTATAAGAAGTTTAATAATCGAGTATTTTTTAGTCAGGTCGTAAGGATAAAGATCAACTTCATAACAATTAATTCCGTCATCGGTAGTTTCGCCGAGGTATTGAAATTTATAATCGCTCGTGTACATATTAAAAAATTTCACCGGGTTATTTATGAAAATATCGTCATCTTTCTTATGCGGTTTAACAACGCTAACTTCTTTTGCTTCGGGCATATAATTATAAATATTTTTCCCATCGAAATAAATTATCGTTTTATTGAATTCCACTTTGTATTTACTGCCTTTGATAAGCACCTTACCTTTATTTTCCGATTTTTCACCGTTTTGATGATTTTCGTCGATAATTGTAAAATCAGCCGCATAAACAGGAAATGATTTAACTTTTTGTGAAAACTTTTCAAGAATTTTCTTAGCCTCTGGGTCTTGCTGGGATAACAATGAATATGAGGTAAAAAAAGAAAAAAATATAGCGAGGTATTTTAATTTGCTCATTTTAAAAAATTGTATTGTGAGTTAGGTATTTATTCAATATAAAAAGAAAATTTAATTTCAGATTATTTCATCCTTCGCCCCTTACCCTGCTCAAAATTTGTTCCAGCGACATTTCATCGACAATCAGCACCTGGCGTGCCTTGCTTCCTTCGTTCTGGCCAACGATCCCGGCTGCTTCAAGCTGGTCCATTATACGGCCTGCACGGTTATAGCCTATTGAAAATTTTCTCTGGATAAGCGAAGTCGAGCCTTGCTGGTGCATAACAATAAGCCTTGCCGCTTCGTCGAACAGCTCATCGCGTTTGTTCAAATCCGTTTCAATAAATTCATCACCTCCGCCGGCAGATACCTCCGGCAAATATAAGGCAGAAGGATAACCCGGCTGGGAGCCAATAAAGTCGGTGATTTTATCTATTTCCGAAATATCGATAAAAGCACATTGCAAGCGAATAAGATCGCTGCCGGTAGAAATAAGCATATCGCCGCGGCCAATTAACTGATTGGCGCCATTCGTATCGAGTATTGTCCGGGAATCGATCATTGATGTAACCCGAAATGCAATGCGTGCAGGAAAGTTTGCCTTAATTACACCAGTTATAATATTTGTAGTCGGGCGTTGTGTGGCAATTACAAGGTGTATGCCTATAGCCCTTGCCAACTGTGCCAAACGGGCTAACGGAGTTTCAATCTCGCGGCCTGCAGTCATAATAAGGTCGGCAAACTCGTCAATTACCAATACGATGTACGGCATAAACCTATGGCCATTTTCCGGGTTAAGCCTGCGTTCGATAAATTTGGCATTATATTCTTTTATGTTCCTTACATGCGCCTTTTTCAAAAGGTCGTACCTGCTATCCATCTCAATTGTGAGGGAATTCAGGGTGCTGATAACTTTTTGTGTATCGGTTATTATCGGTTCTTTTACATCGGGAAGTTTTGCCAGAAAATGTTTTTCAATTTTTGAATATAAAGTCAATTCAACTTTTTTCGGATCGATAAATACAAATTTCAGTTCCGCCGGATGTTTTTTATAAAGCAGCGACATTATTATTGCATTCAAACCAACCGATTTCCCCTGGCCTGTTGAGCCTGCAACAAGCAAATGTGGCATTTTTGCAAGGTCTATTACAAATGTTTCGTTTGAAATGGTTTTGCCAATAACAACAGCCAGATCGTAAACTGATTCCTGAAATTTTTTCGAGGCAATCACCGATTTCATCGACACTATTTCCGGATTGCGGTTCGGCACTTCAATGCCTATTGTGCCCCTTCCCGGGATAGGTGCAATAATTCTTATCCCGAGAGCCGATAAGCTAAGCGCGATATCATCCTCAAGGCTTTTTATTTTTGATATTCTTACTCCAGGTGCAGGCACTATTTCATAAAGTGTAACCGTAGGCCCGATTGTTGCTTTTATTTTATCGATCTGTATCTTATAGTTGGCAAGGGTTTCAACAATCCTGTTTTTATTGCTTATAAGTTCTTCATTTGTTACTTCTGGGGTTCCCGATTTATGGTCTTCGAAAAAGTCAATGGAAGGATATTTATAATGCGGCAGGTCGAGTTTAGGATCTGTAAGGCCCGAGTTCGCGAAGCAGCGTTTCTGCGGTTGATTCTTCTTCCGGCAATGTTTCTTCAATATCTAACACAAGCTCGTCTTCAGGTGTTGGCAAATTAGCGCCATTGAAACTTAAACCATCATTGTTTGCGGGTTTTTCAAATACAAGCTCAATATTGTCTTCGGTAATTTCTTTAATTAAATCTTCCTTTGCCGAAATATTGTTTGTATTATCTGAAATAATTTCAGGGTTTATTTCGCCAACATTTAAATCATTGTTGTTTGTTGAATTGCTTTCAGGTTTTTGCTTTCTTTTAAATAACCCGACCAGCAAATCATGAAACCATTTAGTAAATGATTTGATTGAAAAAGACAAATAAATGAAAATTACAAATACTATAAGCAGTCCGGTTCCGGGCTTTCCAATAAATGAAAAGAGCCATCGTGTAATAAAATATCCGTGGCCGCCTCCTAAGCCGCTACCTAAATATCCATTTGTAGCGCCAGAAATATAACCGAGCGTAATTGAAAAAATAATGACCCCAAATAATCCAATAATTGTTGTACGGCCTAAAGGAAGCAATCTTAGCTTCATGAGCCTCATACCTGCTATAAAAAGAAAAAATGGGATAAACAATGAAGAAACCCCAAACCACTTATTAATAAAAAGATTCGCTAACCTTGCGCCTGTTTTGCCAGCCCAATTTTCAACAACTATTTCGCTGTTCGAAAAAATATTCTGGAAGCTGAAGCTCTGATCTGATTTCCAGGTAAAAAAATAAGAAACAAAAGCTATTGCAGTAAATAAAGAAACAAAAATCACCATTACGCCAAAAATGATTTTCAAGCGTTCATCTTTCAATAATCCTGTTCTTCCTTCTTTATTATTTTTTTTATCCTGTTTTTCTTTTGCCATTTTATATTGCCAAAATTCGTAATTGCAATTGTATCATTTTTTGCAAAGATAATGTTATGGGTTTAAAACTAAGAACGTAAACATAAATGAAAAATAGGGAATACTTATGTTCATAGCTAATCGAATGATATTTTCAATTAATGATTTCAACTTGAAACTTGAAACTTGAAATTATCAATTATATAATTACTCAAGAAGTTTTGCCAGAACCCCCGACAATTTTTCCTTCGATATTTTTCTGTAATTATCGGGTACTTTGAATACATCGTCAGATATTTTTTCGGGCTTGTATTTGCTTGCCGTAAAATGCATGTCGATATTGCTCAAACGAATATTAAATTGCATCAAAACTCCTTTTATAGGGCTGAACTGGTTCGATTTATTAGGGTTCTTTATTTTTATCTGTTCGGTATAATAAACTTCAAACGGATTTTGATTCGAGCTATTAAAAGTTACGGTAGCTTTCTTGCAGGTTAAGCCTGCAATATTCTTGATCTCGTTATTTAAAGTGATTTTAATATTATTTAAGCTATCGAAAAAAAATGGCGGATCGTATTTTGCGCCCGGATAATAATATTTATTATCCATTACTTTAAGTATCATGGTATTGGTGCATTTTCGAAAATCGCAAATATTCTTTAAGCTGAACAAACCCATAAAACCGTCAATGCTTGTAACTCCCTTATGATTTTTAAATTTAAGCGTTGCCTTCTTGGGAAGCAGGTTAGTTGGAATACCCGATTTGTTGGAAAGATACAAAACATCATATTCGATAACTCCTTCCGGATGGTCTGATAAACTTATCGAATTACATGATGACAACAATAAAATAAATATTCCAACAATGGTTGATAACCTCATATATCTATGGTTCAGCTATTTAATATAATGGCGCTTTTGTAAATTTAGAAAATAATATTGATTTTAAAAACTTGCACAATGACTAAGGAATAATGTAAAATAATGAAAATTAGCAAACTTTTAATTGTTTTTTAATGCCAAACATAAAAAACAATTAAAAGTTTAAATGCCAAAAAAACAGGTTCTATCATTTTTATATATAGCTTAAACACTGTCCAAAGCTTATATTCACATTTGTTTAACATTTTACATTCATCCTTTTTTTGCCTGTTTTAATGCATTTTTGTACCTTCACACTTTTTATTTCTTATAAAACTATTTATAAGTAGCTGGTATACATTTATTAGAGAAATATAACTGTATTATTCAGTAGTATTTTAAACAAATAAATATGGCAAAAATAAAAGGAGCAATTGTTATAGATAAAGAAAAATGCAAAGGATGTGAATTATGCATCGATACATGTGCAACAAATGTAATAGCTATGTCTGAAGAGGTAAACAGAAAAGGATATCAGTTTGCTTATGCAAAGAACCCCGACGCTTGCACAGGTTGCATTAATTGCGCTATCATTTGTCCTGACGGTGTAATTACAGTTTATAGAAAAAAAGTTGAAGCTGTTGAAACGAATGTTTAATATTTCCGAAACATTGACTTCGAAGTTTAAAAACAGAGCTGTTTAAAGAATATTATTAAAATTGAATTCAACATATTCAGATATTGCCGGGTTTAAAAATTATTTAATTTCGTTAGTCAAAATGCCAATTGCCGCAACTATTAAATTGAAACGGAAAATCAATTTGCAATTATCAATAATCAATAATAATGGGTGAAATAAAACTAATGAAGGGAAATGAAGCCGTTTCTGAAGCTGCTATCAGGGCCGGATGTGATTCCTATTTTGGTTATCCAATAACGCCACAATCGGAAGTAATGGAATACCTTATGGCCGAAAAGCCCGAAGAACGCACAGGTATGGTTGTTTTACAAGCCGAGAGTGAATTGGCGGCTATAAGTATGGTGTATGGCGCTGCTTCTGTGGGGAAAAAAACAATGACCTCATCGTCCAGTCCGGGAATAAGCCTGATGCAGGAAGGAATTTCCTATATGGCCTGCGCAGAACTTCCCTGTTTGATTGTAAATGTTGTACGCGCCGGTCCCGGTTTAGGAACAATACAGCCTTCACAGGCCGATTATTTCCAGGCGGTAAAAGGTGGCGGGCATGGCGATTATAAAGTCATTGTTCTCGCCCCTGCTTCGGTTCAGGAAACATCAGACCTTGTAAAACTCAGTTTCGACCTTGCTTTTAAGTACCGTACCCCGGTAATTATGCTTACCGATGGCGCTATCGGTCAAATGATGGAAAAAGTTGAGCTATTCGATCAAATTCCCCGCACTGTAAATGCAAAATACAGTTGGGCCACAACGGGAAAAACCCCCGATAGGGAGCGAAATTTTATTACTTCGCTCGAACTTGATTCCTATAGAAATGAAAAACACAACAACCATCTTCAGGATAAATTCCATAAAATGGAAGCGGAAGAAGTAAGGTTTGAAAAAATTGAATGTAACGACGCCGAATATTTAATGGTTGCTTATGGCTCCAGTGCAAGAATTTGCGAAAAAGTTGTAAAACTGGCGCGTAAGAAAGAAATTAAATTGGGGCTATTTCGGCCTATTACACTGTTCCCTTTTCCTAAAAAAGAAATAGCCGAACTTGCGCTTAAATTAAAAGGTATATTATCGGTTGAAATGAGCGCAGGCCAAATGGTAGAAGATGTTTTACTTGCAACCCGGAATACACCTCAGGTTAAAGTGGAACATTTTGGCCGCTATGGCGGTGTTGTCCATGACCCGGAAGAAATCCTGGAAAATTTTCTGAAAATATTTAAATTGAATTAGCTATGGATATCAATGAAATAATTAAACCGGAAAACCTGGTATATTCCAAAACCCCTTTAATGACGGATAATATTTTATCATATTGTCCGGGTTGCGGGCACGGCACGGTACACAGGATTATTATGGAAGTAGTGGAAGAAATGGGCATACAAAGCGAAGTTATTGGAATTGCCCCGGTAGGTTGTTCGGTAATAGCTTATGATTTTATGAATATCGATATGATACAGGCTGCACACGGAAGGGCTTCGGCAGTTGCAACCGGCGTTAAACGCGTAATGCCTGAAAAATATGTTTTCTCATACCAGGGCGACGGCGACCTTGCTGCTATCGGTACTGCTGAAACAATTCATACCTGCAACCGCGGTGAAAATATTACCATATTCTTTATCAATAATGGCATTTATGGGATGACTGGTGGCCAAATGGCGCCGACATCGATTCCCGGAATGAAAACCTCTACATCGCCATACGGGCGTGATGTTGCAACTATGGGCAACCCGATAGATATAACCAATTTAATTGCCCGGCTGCCCGGCACTTACTTTGTAACGCGCCATTCGGTGCATACCCCTAATAATGTGCGTAAGGCAAAAAAAGCAGTCAGGAAAGCTTTCGAGCTTCAAAAACAAAACAAAGGATTGACATTTGTTGAATTTGTTATCAATTGCACATCGAGTTGGAGAATGACCCCTGTACAATCCAATAAATGGATGGAAGAAAACATGTTCGCCTATTATCCTTTGGGAGATATTAAGATAGATGGAAAGCTAATAGAAAAATAATAGTTGTCAATTTATTAAAACCTGCTTTCTAAATTTATGAAAAAATATTAAGCATTAAAACTTACAAGAAATGACGGAAGAAATTATTATAGCCGGTTTTGGCGGTCAGGGTGTACTTTCAATGGGTAAAATACTTGCATATTCGGGAATAATGCAAAATTTGGAAGTTAGCTGGATGCCATCATACGGACCTGAAATGCGCGGCGGGACAGCAAATGTTATTGTTATTCTCAGCGATGAGCGCATAAGTTCGCCAATAATTACAAAGTTCGATACAGCCATAATCCTTAACCAGCAATCGCTCGACAAATTTGAAAACTCGGTAAAGCCGGGTGGCATGCTTATTTACGACAATAACGGAATTACAAGGTATCCCGTAAGGGCCGACATTGATTTGTATTGTGTTGAAGCAACTTCTGAAGCCACGCGCATGGCTTCATTGCGAACTTTTAATACAATTGTGCTGGGGGCATTTATAAAAGCTGAGGCCCATTGTTAAGTTGGAAAACGTGCTTGCAGGGATTAAAGAAAGCTTGCCCCCGCGCCATCATCATCTTATTAAAGAAAACCAGGAAGCTATAATCAGAGGAATGGAAATTGTTAAAAAAGCTGATATAGTGCTTCAAAAATAAATTTTTGGACATTTGATGTTCCGTTAGTTATTGTATCTCGATTTCATTTACAACTGATTTAACCAAAATGTTGTTCCCGTTAACTGCTTCAATTTGGAACAAATTGAAAAACAAATAACATTTAATTGTCTTAAGCATCATCTGCTGTTTGTGCGCAATATGCTTAATAAAAAAGTTGAAAAACATGTTTTCCCGAACAATGAATACTTTCTAAATGAAATCAGGAATATCGGCAATAATATAATGGACTTATATGTTGGGCAACTTTCGGCAAACGTTATCATTTCTGAAATATTTGACAAGCTTGTTAAGGAAAATATTTTTGATAAAAATAAATTTGAAGATTACTTGTCGAACAATGGTTATAAAATCATAGAAATTTCTGACAAATCGAAATGGATATTGCGTTCAGGCAACAAGGAAAATGCGTACATTCATATCCACCCTTCACGTTCAGGGGAAAATACTTTGCGCATTACCGGCAGCGCCTGGAAAACTGCCATAACATTGGCCTTATTTAATGAAACCATTATGGAACATTTGAATTTATTAGAAAAAGTAAACTTTGTCCGCACACGTTATCTCGGATTGTCGCCGGTAAAAAAAATAATTTCCGGTTCAAGCCTCGACAAATCGCTTGAACTCTTTGATATTCCAAAGCAATAGAAAATATCTGCCATAAAATTTTTCACATAGATTTGGCTTAAATACGAGAAAACAATTTTTCGCCAGCCAGATTAATAATTTTGTCATGGTCGAATGCCAAATTGGGTAGGTTATTCATACCAAACCATGCTGCTTTTCGCGCATCGGAAGCGGCATGAGGTTCTATAAAAGAATCCAGAAGGCCGGTGAATGCCAAGGTAATTGTCCTGCCTCGTGGATCGCGCCCCGGTTCATCAAAATAATAAAAAACTCTATATCGGCTTCATCAATATCGATGCCGGTTTCTTCCTTTAACTCGCGTATGGCAGCGTTTTGAATTGTTTCATCAATGTCAACAAATCCGCCAGGCAAAGCCCAAAAGCCTTCGAAAGGAGGATTGTTACGCTGAACGAGCAAAATATGCCACTCATCATTTTCTTTATAAAACAAAAGAATATCGACAGTTAATGCCGGCCTGGGATAATCATAAGTATATTTTTTCATTTCTAAAACAAAAAAATCAATGAATATTAATCATTTTCAAAAACTCTTTTTATTAAAGCAAGTTTATGGGTATAAACCTGCCTGCTGCGATCAAATATACCTTGCTGGTCAATATGATCGATCCTGACTGAGCCTGATGCATGGATAATTTCATTTTTTGAAAGCAATATTCCGACATGTGTTATCAACCCTTCTTCATTATTAAAAAATGCAAGGTCGCCGGGCAATGTATTTTCAAGCGAACTGATAGTTTTGCCAATGTTAACTTGTTTTGACGCATCGCGGGGCATATTTATCCCTGCAATTTTAAATGTAGTTTGCGCCAGCCCGGAACAATCGATTCCAAAAGCCGAACGTCCGCCCCACAGGTAAGGAATATTCAATAAAAGTTCTGCCGAACTGATTATAACATTAGCAGGATTTGGTTGTTTATAAATCAAATAGGGATCGTTAAGCTGAAAAGAGTTTTCAAATAAAGAAAATTCCCTGCCATGAAGGTTGTAAAAGTTACTTCCTGCTAAAACAAAAAGAATGTCATCCGAATTCTTTTGCCGCACCTTAAAAAATGGTTTGTTGGCAATTTTGCAGTTAACACTTTCGAACCATGAAAGCTTTTGTTTATCAATAATTCGTGATAACTTATGATCTATCCAGCCCAAGTAGCCGTCAAAATCGAGTTCAATAAAATCCCATTTTTTTGATTCTTCAAGTATTGTAAAGGTTTCCCCAAATAATATCTGCGAAACCATTTCGCTTGTTTCAGTAGGTTCTTTTCGCATTGGAATGAACGAAAAACAACAAATACCTTTAACCATTGTAAATTAAATTTCAAAATAGTATAAAAAAATAAATTCAAATATATAGTTTCATAAATAATCGAATTTAGGTATTTTTATAAAATTCTATATTTTACCAGGTTCAATTTTTCATAAAATAATGATAAAAGAACAATTATCGCACTTCATTTTACAAAACAAGAAATTGATGAACTTGTTGATGTTTCTTGTTTCTGCTTTAATTTTAATACTTTTTTTCCCTGAAGGAGGTAAATTTAAATATGAGTATCAAAAAGGGAAACCATGGATGCACGAAGTATTGGTAGCGCCATTCGATTTTCCGATTTACAAGTCGGAGGCTGATTTATCTGCTGAGAAAGATAGCATATTAAAAAATTATGCGCCATATTTTAACTATAATCCAAAAACCGGGATTGAACAGAAAACACGCTTCAGGACTTTTTTTGCAAACTATTGGGATTCGTTCGACCATAAACATCCATCTGCATTAAACCCGGGATATAGATTCGAATTCGAACAACGAATATTATCGTTGTTCGAATTCGATTAAAAGCTGGAATAATTGAGCTTCCGGAAGATTATTCATCGCTTTCAAAGCAAAAATCGACCATCATGCAAGTACGTGATAATGTTGCCGAAGAATACGAGCTTGATAATGTGTTTTCTCAAAAAGGCGCTTATGAATATATTTTGCATAAGTTATATGTTTATAACAATCAATTGCCCGACTCAACGTTGCTTGGTAACGACAACTTTTTCAGGGCAATGAGATTAGAAAACTTTATTTCGCCTAATCTCATTGCCCTGAAAAAGTTGTCGTTACCAAGCAACGTTGAGTCGGGCAATTGATCGTTATAAACATATAACTTATGCAAAATATATTCATAAGCGCCTTTTTGAGAAAACACATTATCAAGCTCGTATTCTTCGGCAACGTTATCACGTACTTGCATGATGGTCGATTTTTGCTTTGAAAGCGATGAATAATCTTCCGGAAGCTCATTAGTTCAGCTTTGTAAACGAATTCGAACAACAGATAATATTCGTTGTTCGAATTCGAATCTATATCCCGGGTTTAATGCAGATGGATGTTTATGGTCGAACGAATCCCAATAGTTTGCAAAAAAAGTCCTGAAGCGTGTTTACTGTTCGATCCCGGGTTTTGGATTATAGTTAAAAATGTGGCGCATAATTTTTTAATATGCTATCTTTCTCAGCAGATAAATCAGCCTCCGAAAGAAATCGGAAAATCGAATGGGCGCTACCAATACTTCGTGCATCCATGGTTTCCCTTTTTGATACTCATATTTAAATTTACCTCCTTTCAGGGAAAAAAAAGTCCCTTAAAATTAAAGCAGAAACAAGAAACATCAACAAGTTCATCAATTTCTTGTTTTGTAAAATGAAGTGCGATAATTGTTCTTTTATCATTATTTTATGAAAAATTGAACCTGGTAAAATATAGAATTTTATAAAAAATCTAAATTCGATTATTTATGAAACTATATATTTGAATTTATTTTTTTATACTATTTCGAAATTTAATTTACCAATGGTTAAAGGTATTTGTTGTTTTTCGTTCATTCCAATGCCAAAAGAACCTACTGAAACAACAGAAATGGTTTCGCAGATATTATTT
>CAWEFA010000143.1:0-83773 GCA_963808135.1 uncultured Bacteroidota bacterium | reverse complement strand
TCCTCGGCGGGACCTCGCTCAATGGCGGCAAGTTCAATCTCCTGGGCAGCATAGTGGGTGCGCTGATAATCGAGACCTTTGACGGTCACCATCTACGCCTTCAACGTGCCGCCGAAATAGCGCAAGTGGTCAAAGCCGTTGTCGTCTACATCATCAGCCTGTTGCAGTCGCCCAAGTTCCGTTCCTCGGTGACGAATATGTTCGGCAGAAGGGAGCTGGCTGTATGAAGACGAAAAGCCTTATTACCCAGCGCAGTTTGTCTTTGTTCGTGACCCTAGGCTTGTTCGTGGTGATGTTCGGTGCCGGGTCCGTCTCCTTTATCGGCTTTTTTACACTCCAAAATTCCTTCAACCTATTCATGAATACCGCATGCCTGATACTCGGCGTCGGCATGACTTTCGTCATAGTTTGGGAGGCATCGATTTGTCGGTCGGCTCGGTGCTCGCGCTAGCCACCGTGGTAGCCTTAAGTCTCCTTACGAAATCCCACTGGAGTCCGCCCTCGTAATACCTACCGTTCTCATTATGGGCATCGCTTTTGGTTCCTTCCAGGGTTTTCTTATCCAGAAGTTCAACCTGCAACCGTTCATCATAACGCTTGCTGGCCTCTACCTGGGACGCGGCTTATGCTATGTAGTGAGCATCGACACCATAGCCATCGATAACCATTTCTGGCATCACATGGCCAATGCTCAGATAAATCTCTTTGCCAACAGCTACATATCTCCGAGCGTACTCATTGCGGTCCTTGTCGTCATTGCTGGAATTTTCGTTTTCCCGTTCCACCGAAATTCGGACGCACTGTCTTCGCCATCGGCGGCAACGAGCAGTCGGCCATCCTGATGGGCCTGCCGGTGGCCCGCACGAAGGTGTTCATATATGTAGTGAGCGGTTTTTGCTCAGCCCTCGCCGGCATCGTGTTCACTTTCACGACACTCTCCGGCTATTCTTTGAACGGCGTAGGCATGGAGTTGGATACGATCGCCACGGTCGTGATCGGCGGAACGCTTCTAACCGGAGGGATGGGAAGCATTCTCGGGACCATGTTCGGAGTCTTGGTGTACGGTACCATCCAAGTCCTCATCGTTTTTCAAGGTACTCTCAACTCTTGGTGGACAAGAATTACGATAGGCTTCCTTGTCTTCGTATTCGTCCTTCTGCAGAGAGCGCTTAATCCAGGAAAGGCACCAAGGTAAACGAAACCCAAAGCCAGCCCGAGCCCCTTCCTCGGCAGAGTTGAAATTCAGCAATTCGCGAACTCATCGAGCGCTCTTCGCGTATACTTGCCCTTCTCCCGGACGGTCAACCTCCTGACGTCCGGGGGCCTTTTCATTGGCACCGTTTTTCATTAGTCAAGTTGCTTCCTGAAGCGGACTACACTTATTCCAATAACACCTGCGCCCAGCGCAAGCAGAGGCAAAAGCTGGGGCCAGGAGCACATCGAGGCCCGAACCTTTCAAAAATAGATCGCGTACGATCACAAGGTAATACCTCAATGGCATGATGTAGGTGATGGCCTGGATAACAGGCGGCATGTTGGCGATAGGAAACACGAATCCCGAAAGAATCATCATCGGAAACATAAAAAAGAAGATCGAGAACATCATGGCCTGTTGTTGGGTCCTGGCCAGCGTGGATACGAAAAGTCCTATGCCGAGAGTGGCAATAACAAAGGCGATGGAGAGCAGAGCCAACAGTAGCAGCGAACCTCGCGGAAGTATGCCGAAGAAAGCACGAACGGCGACGAGAGCGAGGGTGAGAATGACGATACTTACGAGCATAAAGGGTGCAAGCTTTCCTATAATGAGTTCGCCCTTTTTGAGCGGACTTACCATAAGTTGTTCGAGGGTCCCTGCCTCTTTCTCCTTTACGATCGCCAGCGAGGTCAGGATGATTGTAAACACCATGGCCAGAAGCGCAAAAATCCCCGGCACCATAAAGAGTCGGCTTTTAAGTTCAGGGTTGTACCAGACCCTCGTACGCGCGTCAACGAGGGCATGGATAGTCGCATCGGTGAAGATGACGCACCTACTCTCTGGCCATAGGCGTTAGCAACGGCTACGGCGTAAGAAAGAGAAACCGCGGCCGTGTTCGAACGCGAGCCGTCGACGAGAACCTGCAGCAACGGCGATCGCGTCGAGATCGATACAAACGAAGGCGGGATGACGAGGCCGACCTCGGCCGAACCGGCATCCAACTCGAGAAGAGAGTTCCCTCTGCGAGCTCGGCGCGGCGACGAGGCGGAAGGCAGCAGAGTTTTCGAAAGCTATGGCAAGTTCGCGACTCCGCAGACTCATGTCTTGGTCGAGAACCGCCAAAGGCACGTCGTGCACATCCATGTTGGCGGCATAGCCGAGCACTAAAACCTGCATGACCGGGGCGATGAACAGCATCGCGCGCATTTTCTTGTCGCGCCTGAGTTGAATGAGCTCCTTGCGGATAAGACTGGTTACTCGGCTCATCGGCTCATCTCCTAGATCGCGCGAATCGGGCCGCGCTCAGCAATATCGCCAAGGCGGCATAGATGACGAGAGAAAGACTCGGTCGCCAGTAGGTCGCGAATCCGCTGCCCTTTACCAGGATAGACTGAAGGATTTGAATGTAGTACGTCGTCGGGAAGACATGCGCTAGAACCTGGATGATGAGAGGCATGTTGCGAAGAGGAAAGACAAAGCCCGAAAGCGTGAACGTAGGGACCAGCGTCGCCAAGGTCCCTATGAGGAAGGCCACCTGCTGCGTCTCTGCGACCGTGGAGATCAGGATACCTACGCCGAGACAGGCGAGAATGAAAAGTCCGGTCGTCGCGACCAGGGCAATGAGGCTGCCCTTGACCGTAACCCCGAAAAGCAGCGCCGCCGTCAGTAGAACCGTGGTAGCGGAAATCGCTCCGACACCGGCGTAGGGCAAGGTTTTCCCGACGATGAACTCCACCGCGCCGACCGGCGAAACGAGTATCTGCTCCATCGAGCCCGTTTCCTTCTCTCACACGACAGCCAGAGAGGCGGTTACGACCGCCGTGATGATGAGGATAAGCGCGACGAGGCCGGGGACGAGGAAGACGACGCTCCTCAAGTCTTGATTGAAGAGCACTCGCGGACGAACATCCAGGGCCGGAGTCGGCAATGCCGACGCAGGGAGACGGGCCGCCTCGATAGAGCGGCGATCCTATTCCGAAGCGCAAACATAGGCCCTCGATATAGCCGATCACCGTCTGTGTCAGCGCACCATGGTCCAGGCGCTGTCTGTCCTTAAAATTTTTTCTTCTTGTATCGACTCGCTTGCGTTAAACTTATCGCAATTATTTCCTGAAAAATCTAAAAGCTGCTTTAAAAATGAAATTATAAAAGCAAGGGCGGCAAATAACAGGTATTATATTGTAAAGCGAAAAGCCAATTTTCAGCAGCTTAAAAAATTGAGGACATTTCCTATTTTCAGATTAGGACAAAACAAAGGAGGGCTTATTGTTTCGCAGGACAATGTACGTTTCCTGCCTTATGGCAATTTAGCTTCCCGTACAATTGGCTATCTTTCAAAAGATGAAAATGCCAATATGGTAGGCATTGAAGGCTCATTCGATAAAGAGCTACGCGGTGTAAAAGGCGTAAAATTAATGCAAAGGCTGACAGGAAATATTTGGATGCCCATGAACGATGAAAACGAAGTAGAACCGAAAGACGGCTACGATGTTGTAACTACAATTGATTTAAACATCCAGGATGTAGCCGAAGAAGCATTGCGCAGACAATTGACAAAACATGAAGCACATCATGGCGTGGCTATTTTGATGGAGGTAACTACCGGCGAAATAAAAGCCATTTCAAACCTCGAACGCGACAGTAGCGGGGAATATCATGAAAATTATAATTACGGGATTGCAGAAAGCACTGAACCCGGTTCAACTTTTAAATTGGCTTCATTAATGGCAGCAATGGAAGACGGTTACATCAGTCCCGACGATACCATAGACACCGGCAATGGCTCTATCCAATATTACGACAAAGTTATCCATGACAGCTATGAAAAAGGATATGGAAAAATAAGCATACAACAGATATTTGAAGTATCGTCGAATGTTGGCGTGGCAAAAGCCATTGTTAAAAGTTATAAAGGCCGTGAGGAACAATTTGTTAAACGGTTATATAGCTTCGGGCTGAATAGAAAACTCGATCTGGGTATTAAAGGCGAAGGCTCTCCATTTATCAAATATCCCGGCGATAAATTATGGTCGGGAATATCGCTTCCAATGATGGCGCATGGTTACGAAGTAAGGCTTACCCCTTTACAAATTTTAGCTTTTTACAATGCAGTTGCAAACAATGGAAAATTAATCAGGCCAAGATTTGTAAAAAGCTTTTGTTTACACGGAACGACAATAAAAACTTTTAATCCGGATGTAATCATACCTTCAATTTGCTCAATGTCTACCATCCGTAAAGCAAGAAAAATGCTGGAAGGCGTTGTTGAAAATGGCACAGCCCTGAATTTAAGGGATTCGGTTTTGCAAATAGCTGGTAAAACTGGTACAGCGCAAATTGCAAATCAGAAATTCGGTTATCGCAATAACACAAAAATAAGTTACCAGGCTTCATTTGTTGGATATTTTCCTGCCAATAAGCCAAAATATTCCTGTATTGTTGTTGTAAACGTTCCTTCAAAGGATGTTTATTATGGAAACATTGTTGCAGGGCCGGTATTTAAAGAAATTGCCCAAAAAGTATATGCCACAAGTTATGAGATGCATGATGAAATTCTAAAAGGCAGCAAGCATTTGAATGCTGAAGCGCCTTTCGCAAAAAATGGTTCATGGCAGGATACCGAAAACTCAATCGACGAATTAGGAATAAAGGCGCTGGAAAAGTCTGAAAAAATAAGTAATTGGGTTACAACTTCAAAAAATAACGATAAAATAAATATTTACAATCGCAAGGTAATTGACAACATGGTTCCCGATGTAACCGGAATGGGGGCAAAAGACGCCGTATTCCTTCTCGAAAAAGCCGGGCTTCATGTATTAGTTTTGGGTTATGGAAAAGTTAAAGAGCAATCGATTTCTCCCGGCAATAAAGTTGAGAAAGGCAATACAATAATTATTAAAATGAGTATGGGGTAAAGAAAAGAATTACGAATTACGAATTACGAATTACGAATTACGAATTACGAATTACGAATTACGAATTACGAATTACGAATTACGAATTCCAAAAAAGTTGCAGCAAAATATAGATGAAAAGATTAGAAGACATATTGGCCGGTATTAAACCTTTAAAGGTAATAGGGGAAGTATCTTGTGAAATTACCGATATTCAATTCGATTCTCGCAAAGTTAAACAAGGTTCGGTATTCGTAGCTGTTTCAGGAACACAGAACGATGGCCATGCTTTTATTACCATAGCTGTTGAACTCGGCGCAAAAGTTGTTGTTTGTGAAAAACTCCCTGAAACCCCCGATAATAAAATTTGCTGGGTAGTTACCACCAATTCGGCTAAAGCTTTAGGGATAATGGCTTCAAATTATTATAATAACCCGTCGAAAAAACTTAACCTGGTTGGAATAACCGGTACAAACGGCAAAACTACAACTGTTACATTGCTTTACGAACTTTTCAGGACTTTGGGATTTAAATGCGGCCTGATTTCAACCGTAATTTACCGTGTTGAAGACAAATCATACGAGGCAACCCATACAACGCCCGATCAGCTTGTAATTAATAAGCTGTTGAATGAAATGGTTGAAACAGGCTGCAAATATTGCTTTATGGAAGTAAGTTCACATTCGCTTGCACAAAAACGTATAGCAGGGTTGCAGTTTGCCGGCGCAATCTTTTCAAATATTACCCACGACCATTTGGATTATCATGTAACGTTTGCAAATTATATAAAAGCTAAAAAATCATTTTTCGATCAACTCGGCTCTGCTGCCTTTGCAATAATCAATATTGATGATAAGAATGGCAGGATAATGGTTCAGAACACCAAAGCCAGGGTAATTACTTATTCTTTACATTCGGCAGCCGATTATAACACAAAAATAATTGAAAGCCATTTTGAAGGGATGCACCTTAAACTCGATGGAGCTGAATTTTGGACGCCATTAATCGGCGAATTCAATGCTTATAACATCCTGGCGGTATATTCAACAGCCAGGATGCTCGGACAGGATAAACAAGAAATATTAAAACTATTGAGCTCCATTCATGAGGTTCCGGGACGTTTCGAAACTATTCGCTCTAAAAATGGCATAACTGGGATAGTCGATTATGCACATTCGCCGGATGCTCTTGAAAATGTGTTAAATGCAATTATCCGAATCCGGAGTGGCAATGAACAGCTAATTACTGTTGTTGGCGCCGGCGGAAACCGCGACAAAACAAAAAGACCGAAAATGGCACGTATTTGTGCCGAAAAATCGGACAAGGTAATTATCACTTCCGATAATCCCCGTTTTGAAGAACCTGAAGATATTATCCATGATATGTTAGCAGGGATTGATGATAAACAAAAATCAAAAACCATAACAATTATTGATCGTCGCGAAGCAATCAAAGCGGCAATAATAATGGCAAAACCGGGCGATATAGTTTTAATTGCTGGCAAAGGCCATGAACCATACCAGGAAGTTAAAGGCATCAGGCATCATTTTGACGATAAGGAAGAATTAATAAAAAATTTCAGGTTTCAAATTTCAAATTCTGAATTATGACAATGATAAAGCGACTTGAAGATATTGAGATATGGAAAAGAGCCAGGGTATTATCAAAGGAAATATATGAAATTTCCGGAACAGGAATATTTGCAAAAGACTTTGAACTAAAAGGACAAATTAGGGCTGCTTCCGGTTCAATTATGGATAACATAGCTGAAGGATTTGAAAGAGATGGAAAGCAAGAGTTTATTTATTTTCTATCTATAGCCAAAGGTTCTGCCGGCGAAGTAAAATCTCAATTATATCGTGCTCTTGATAATAAATATGTAAATCAAACCCAATTTAATGATCTGTACAATTTAGCTGATGAAATATTAAAAATGCTCAAAGGATTTATCGAATATCTTAAATCCTCTGAATACAAAGGAAACAGATTCAAAAACTCTAAAAAACAAACAACCAAACCAGAAGATAACTTTAATAGCAAAACTTGAAACTTGAAACTTGAAACTTGAAACTTGAAACTTGAAACTTGAAACTTGAAACTATATTAAAATGTTCTACTACTTATTTAAATATTTAGATCAGGTTACGAAAATACCGGGCATAGGTGTGTTCCATTATATTTCATTTCGCGCAGCTATGGCTGCAATTACTTCATTAATCATTGCAATGCTTTTTGGAAGGCAAATTATATGCTTTCTTAAAAAGAAGCAAATTGGCGAGGAAATAAGGGAGCTTGGCCTTGAAGGACAAACACAAAAAAAGGGAACCCCGACAATGGGAGGCATAATAATCCTTGCAAGCATTATAATACCAACCCTGCTCTTTGCCGATATTCTGAACGTTTACGTTATCCTAATGCTCGTAACGACAGTTTGGCTGGGCTTTATCGGATTTATCGATGATTATATTAAAGTATTTAAAAAAGATAAAAAGGGGCTGGAAGGCAAATTTAAAATATTCGGACAAGTTTCACTGGGCTTTATTGTAGGGCTCACCCTTTGGCTTAGCAGCGACGTCGTAGTCCGGGAAAGATCTGTCAAACCAAAACCCATTGTTCAATATTCAATCATAGGAAATAAAATAAGCGTTACAAACCATAAAGCTTATGAATATACCGATGTCAAGTCTACAAAAACAACCATTCCATTTTGTAAAAAACAATGAGTTCGATTATTCAAAACTGCTTTGGTTTTTAGGAAGCGGTGCCAACAAATGGAAATGGCTCATCTTCATTGTTGCAATAATAATTATTATTTCAGCAGTATCAAATGGCGCTAACATAACCGACGGGCTTGATGGGCTGGCTACCGGAACTTCTGCAATTATTGGGGCTACGCTGGGGATACTGGCTTACCTTTCAGGTAACTTAATATTTGCCGACTATTTAAATATCATGTACATACCAAAAATAGGCGAGCTGGGTATTTTCGCAAGCGCATATATGGGAGCCACCATCGGTTTTCTGTGGTACAACGCACACCCCGCGCAAGTATTCATGGGTGATACAGGAAGTTTGGCTTTAGGAGGAATAATTGCAGTTTTTTCAATTATTATCCGAAAAGAATTGCTTATTCCGGTGCTTTGCGGTGTATTTCTGGCAGAAAACCTATCGGTTGTATTGCAGGTCGGTTATTTTAAATTCACAAAAAAAAGGACAGGCACAGGCCGGAGGATTTTCAGAATGGCCCCTCTGCACCATCATTTCCAGGTTTTAGGTTATCCCGAAGCTAAAATAGTTACCCGCTTCTGGATTGTATCATTGATGCTTGCAATTATAACAATTGTTACTTTGAAAATAAGATAAAAGCCCTGTACAACTGGGTATTAAATTAATAAATTTTGAAACGTATGAAACGAATAGTCATATTAGGATCGGGAGAAAGCGGCACAGGCGCAGCTGTCCTGGCGCATATGAAAGGCTTTGACGTATTTGTTTCCGACTCCGGTAAAATAAAAGATAATTATAAAACAATTCTTCAAAACAATGAAATTGCTTACGAAGAAGGCCGGCACACACCTGAATTAATTTTAAATGCCGATGAAATTATTAAAAGCCCCGGTATACCTGAAAAAACAGATATTATGCAGAAAGTCCGCGATACCGGGATATTCTGTAATTTCCGAAATTGAATTTGCCGGTCGTTATACCAACGCCTACAAAATATGTATTACCGGAAGCAATGGTAAAACAACCACTACTTCGCTTATTTATCACATGATGAAAAAAGCGGGAATGAACGTTGGGATTGCCGGCAATATTGGAAGAAGCTTTGCAATCCAGGTTGCCACCGAAAATTTCGAATATTATGTTTTGGAACTGAGCAATTTTCAGCTCGATGATATGTACGAATTCAAAGCCGACATTGCTATATTGCTCAACATTTCGCCCGACCACCTTGACAGGTATGATTACGACATTCAAAAATATATCGACTCGAAATTCCGGATAACCCAAAATTTAACCGAAGAAGATTTCTTTATCTATTGTTCCGACGATGACCTAACGATAAGGGAATTAGAAAAAATTATTACCCGGGCCAAACAATTGCCCATTACCTTAAACGATGAAAAAATTCAGGGAGCTTATGTCCGTAATAATCATATTTATATTGAATTTGATGATGTCGATTTTTCAATGTCGGTAAACGAGCTTGCTTTGAAAGGAAGGCATAATACATATAATTCAATGGCGGCAGGCATTACCGGCAGTGTATTAAAAATACGAAAGGAAATTATCCGGGAATCGCTGATGGATTTTACCGGTGTTGAACATCGCCTTGAGCCGGTAGTAAAAGTGAATGGAATCGAATTTATTAACGATTCCAAAGCAACCAATGTCAATTCGGTATGGTATGCCCTTGAATGTATGAATTCAAAAGTCGTTTGGATTGCGGGAGGAATTGACAAGGGAAACGACTATTCGGCCCTACACGACCTGGTGAAAAAGAAAGTTGCAGCAATTGTATGCTTGGGAAAAGACAATTCGAAAATTCATAATGCATTTAATAATACAGTTGATGTGTTAGTGGATACAAAATCAATGCAGGAAGCAGTAAAAGCCGCATATAACCTGGCAAAAGAAGGTGATGTAGTATTGCTTTCGCCTGCATGTGCAAGCTTCGATTTTTTTGACAATTATGAAGACCGGGGAAGGCAATTTAAAAAATATGTAAGGGAACTTTGAAAAATTGATTATTGATTATTGATTATTGATTATTGAATACAAATGGTTCAATTTTTAAAAAAATATTTTAAAGGCGATGGCGTAATCTGGGGCGTAATTTTTTGCCTGACATTAATTTCCGTACTTGCCGTTTACAGCTCAACCGGCACCCTCGCATATAAATACCAGGGCGGCAATACAACTTATTATATTCTAAAACACGTTACATATATGCTGGTTGGGATTATTGCCATTTATATTATACATCTTATTCCGTATAAATATTTTTCACGATTGGCACAGGTTTTCCTTATCATAGCAATTCCGCTTTTAGCCCTTACACTTATCTTGGGTACGAGTATTCATAGCGCCCCACGATGGCTAACGCTTCCGGGCATTGGAATAACCGTCCAAACATCGGACTTCGCAAAACTTGCCTTAATAATGTATATAGCACGAATACTATCGTTAAGGCAGGATGAGATTAAAAATTTCGATAAAGCTTTTTTACCAATTATTATACCTGTTTGCATAGTTTGCATTTTAATATTGCCTGCAAACCTTTCAACTTCTTTGATAATTTTTACAGTTAGCATAATACTTATGTTTATAGGCCGCATTTCATTTTTACATATTATGCTTCTGGGTTTTGCGGCAGCCTCGCTGATTTTTATATTCGTTTGGCTGGCCCCAATGACAAAAACCGGTTTCGGTTACAGGGTTGAAACATGGAAGCACCGCGTTGAAAGCTTTTTTTCTAAAGAAAAAAATGATAGCGAAAAAGAAAATTTCCAGGTTGAGCAGGCCAAAATAGCAGTTGCAACCGGAGGTATTTTGGGCAAAGGCCCCGGAAACAGCATTCAACGAAATTTTTTGCCACATCCTTATTCCGATTTTATTTATTCAATAATAGTTGAAGAATATGGCTTAATCGGCGGAATCATAGTTTTATTTCTTTATCTCTATTTGCTTTATCGGGCAGGTGTAATCGTGAGAAAAGCGACCCGTACATTCCCCGCATTTCTTTCTATAGGTTTGGCAATAAGCATGGTATTCCAGGCAATGATAAATATGTCGGTAGCAGTAAACCTTTTACCGGTTACAGGCCAAACGCTGCCTTTAGTAAGTATGGGCGGTTCATCTATATTATTTTCAAGCGCTGCACTTGGCATTATATTAAGCGTAAGCAGGGGAATAAATAAAGAAGAAGTTGTTACTCCTTTGCAACCCAATTTAAAAGATGAAGCTAAAGCCGATGAAAACAGTAAACTAAAACCGGAATCGGGCAACAACAAAAATGAATTTTTTAAAATTAAAGAAATAGTTAGTTAGTTAGTTTTTAGTTGGTTAATAAATTTTGTATTCTTCATTCTCATTAATGTTTTTAATGGTTAATAGTATTGACAATGGTTACAGTAAATAAGTTGGTTTAGATGAACCTGCCGGGGTTTAAAAAACCGGCAGGTTTTTAAAGAAAGCAAGAAACCATCAATAACAAAATGAATGAAAAAAACAACTAATAAGTAAATGAACAAAGACCAAAATATAATAAATCATACTTCCCTTTCATCTGGTAGCGGTCAGCAGAAAAAAACATTCCGCGTAATTATCAGTGGAGGTGGAACAGGAGGACATATCTTTCCGGCAATTTCTATCGCCAATGCACTTAAGGAAATCGATCCTGATATTGAAATACTTTTTATAGGCGCCGAGAACCGCATGGAAATGGAACGCGTTCCTGCTGCCGGTCATAAAATAATGGGATTGCCGGTTGCAGGTTTCAACCGTAAAAATATTTTTAAAAATTTTGGAGTTATTGTAAAGCTCATTCAGAGTTTACAAAAGGCCAATAAAATCATAAAAAACTTCAAACCTCACATTGTAATTGGCGTTGGTGGATATGCCAGCGGTCCCGACACTTTGGGCAGCTTCCCATAAAGGCATCCCGGTAGTTATCCAGGAACAAAACTCGTATGCCGGTATTACCAATAAATTTTTAGCTAAAAAAGCAACTAAAATATTTGTCGCTTATGAAGGAATGGATAAATATTTCCCTTCTGAAAAGCTCATTCTGGTTGGAAACCCGGTACGGCAGGGTTTTGAAAACGTCGAAAATAAAAGGGATGAGGCTTTAGAATATTTCGGCCTCGAAAAGAATAAAATTGTAATTCTTGTAATTGGCGGAAGTCTCGGTGCAAGGACTATTAACCTGAGTGTTTCTGCCTCATTGGTAAAAATCGGCATAAACAATATTCAGTTAATTTGGCAATCGGGCGAATATTATTTTGAAGAAGCAAAAAAACAATTGGAGAAATCGAGGATAAACAATGTAAAGCTGCATGCTTTCATAACACAAATGGATTTGGCCTATGCAGCAGCCGACATTGTTATATCGAGGGCAGGCGCCAGCAGCATATCGGAACTTTGTATTGTCGGGAAGCCGACTATTCTTGTGCCTTCGCCAAATGTTGCAGAAGATCACCAGACAAAAAACGCGCAGGCATTGGAACGTCAAAACGCCGCCATTGTAATACCCGATTCAAAAGCGCAAGACAGGTTGTTTACAAAAGTTTTTGAGCTTGTTGGCGATACCAGGCTCAGAAATAGCCTTGCTTCAAATATCTCGAAGTTTGCATTGTATAATTCAGCAAATAATATTGCAAAAGAAGTGCTGGGAATAATTAGAGGAACAAAACAAGAAAACAATTGAACGAAAAATAAAAACAAGAATTTTATGGATTTCGACAAAATAAATAATGTTTACCTGGTTGGAATAGGCGGAATAGGCATGAGCGCCCTTGCGCGTTATTTTAAAACAATGGGCAAATTAGTGGCAGGTTATGATAAAACGCCTTCTCCATTAACCGACCAGCTAATAACTGAAGGCATTGATATTCATTTTGACGATAATTTGCTATTAGTTCCCAAACCGATTTTTTCGCAAAAAGATAATTCGCTTATCATTTATACTCCTGCTGTTCCAAACTATCATTATGAATTTAATTATTTCAGGGAACGCAAATACAATGTAATGAAGAGGGCTGAAGTATTAGGATTGATATTTTCCAATTGTAAAGGAATTGCAGTAGCCGGAACACACGGGAAAACAACTATCTCAACAATGATAGCCCATTTGCTAAAACAATCTTCATTAGGTTGCAACGCATTTCTTGGTGGAATTTCAAAAAATTACAACACCAATCTTTTGCTTACGCCATCGAGCAACGTGGTAGTGGCCGAAGCTGATGAATACGACCGCTCGTTTTTAAAGTTATTTCCTTACCTGGAGATTGTTACATCAGTAGATGCAGATCATCTCGATATTTATGGCACTCACGAAGAGGTAATCAAATCATTCAATCAATTTATAAGGCAAATCAGTAAAAACGGCATCTTGATTTATAAAAAAGGCATACCTGTTTCTGTAGAAAAATCAGATGACATGCGCGTTTATACATATTCGTTCAGTGAAGAGGCCGATTTCTATCCGATGAATATTAAAAATTCTGAAGGCTGCCCAACTTATGACATCCACACTCCCACCGGCGTTATCAGCAATTTAAAATTGGGAATTCCCGGCAACATGAACCTCGAAAATTCAGTTGCCGCTATTGCTGCAGCTTCAATTTTAGGCGTCAGCCAAGATGAAATAAGAAATGCTTTGGCAAGTTTTGCCGGGGTTAAAAGACGCTTCGAATATCATATCAAATCGCCCAATTTTGTTTATATAGATGATTATGCACACCATCCCGAAGAACTAAAGGCTTGCATTACAACTGTAAAAAATATATATCCTGATAAGAAGATAACCGGAATTTTTCAGCCGCATTTGTTTACGCGTACGCGCGACTTTGCCCAGGGCTTTGTTAATAGCCTCAATCTTCTCGATGAAGTCATTCTCCTCGATATTTACCCGGCCCGCGAAGATCCTATCGAAGGTGTTACTTCCGATATGATTTTTAGAAATATTACTGTTCCGGGTAAAACAATGTGCAAATCAAATGAATTGATGGATATTCTAAAAAATCGTAAGCCGGAAGTGCTTTTAACTATGGGCGCCGGCGATATTGACAGGTTTGTAGAACCTATAAAAGAACTATTTTCTAAATTGGTTAAGTAAAAAATGAAACAACTTAAACAAATATTAATCTGGGTACTGCTTATAGCTTACCTTGTTGTATCGCTTGGCTTCGTAATCGAAAGCCGGGAAAAAGCCATCTGCAATAAAGTAAACATCACTATCTCGGACGAAGAAACGAACAAACTTCTTAATAAAAATGACATTTCCAAAATTCTTGAAAAATATAAAATATCAATCATCGGGAAACCTGTTGACAGTGTGAACACCTTGCTTACCGAAACAATTATCAACCAAAGCCCACTGGTAAGCTGCACACAGGCATATACAACAATAAACGGCGCGCTTAACATTAATGTTGAACAGAGGAAACCGGTTTTGCATGTTATTAATAAGAAGCTTCAAAACTATTATATTGATAAAACCGGCAAATTAATAATGTTACAGAAGCAATATGCATCTTTCACGTTAATTGCAAATGGTAATATTACCGAGCCTTTCGATATACAAACAACAAAAAATATTTTTCCATCAAATCACGACAGCATTCTAATGCCCAGCATAATTTATGATTTGTACCATATTGCCGTTTATATTGATAATGATGAATTCTGGCGTTCCCAGATTGTCCAGGTTATGTGAACAAAAGCGGCGACATGGAACTTATTCCCAGGATTGGTTCACATACCATAATATTTGGCAAAGCGGAAGATATAGATATAAAATTCAGAAAACTAAAAGCCATGTATCGCGTTTTCAATAAAATTGGCTGGAACTTATATAAATCCATTAACTTAAAATTCAAAGACCAGGTAATTTGCACAAAACTTTAAAACAATGATAAAAAAAGATCAAATCGTAGGCGCCATAGACATTGGTACAACAAAGATTGTAACCATAATTGGCAAAATGAATGAAACAGGCAGGCTCGAAATTTTGTCGATGGCCAAAACGGAATCAAAAGGCGTTAAACGGGGCGTTGTGCAAAACATCGAAGAAACCGTTGCGGCTATTTCAAGGACAGTGGAAGAAGCCGAATTGAAAGCCGGTGAGAAGTTACACGAGGTATTTGTTGGCATAGCCGGCCAGCACATCAGGAGTATCAAAAACCGCGGCTACATAAACCGTGACAGCTATGAAGACGAAATAACAAAAGACGATATAAAGAAGCTGGAACTCGATATGCTCAAAATCCCGACTGAAGTTGGCGAGGAAATAATCCATGTTATCCCGCAGAATTACATTGTTGATAACGAAACAGGTGTGAAAAACCCGGTTGGCATGTCGGGAAAAAGGCTCGAGGCCAATTTTCACATTGTAATTGCACAAATAGCTTCTGCAAAAAATATTGAAAAGTGTGTTAACCGCGCCGGTTTAAAAGTTAAATGTTTAATGCTTGAGCCCCTTGCATCGTCCGAAGCTGTTCTAACCGACGATGAAAAAGAAGCTGGCGTTGTGCTGGTAGATATAGGCGGCGGCACCACAGATATTGCCGTTTACTACGACGATATAATCCGCCACACGGCTGTTATACCTTTCGGCGGTAACGTAATTACAAAAGACATAAAGGAGGGTTGCGCTATTCTCCAGCGTCAGGCCGAGCTGGTTAAAATCCAGTTCGGCTCAGCGCTGGGCGAAATGGCCGAGGACGATAAAGTTGTTTCTATTGCCGGTATTGCCGGACGCGACCCAAAAGAAATATCGTTTAAAAGCCTGGCGTATATTGTGCAGTCACGTATGGAAGAAATACTTGAAGCAATAACTTTCGAAATCGAAAATTCAGGTTATATGGATAAATTAAGCGCCGGCATGGTTATCACCGGCGGCGGCGCCATGCTCCGTAATTTGCCCCAGCTTGTGAAATTCAAAACCTGCATGGATGTCCGCCTGGGATATCCCAGCGAACATCTTGCAGCAAATGTGCCGCAAGAGATAAACCATCCGATGTATTCAACCGCAATAGGCTTAATCCTCAAAGGTTTTAAATATATCCGTGAACACGGCGATATTGAAGCTACCGGGCAAGTCAAACAAAATGCCATTGAGGAAATGGTATTTGAAATAAATGATGAAGCTGGTCAGGAGCCTGTTGAAACAAACGCCGGTCAAAAATCAAAAACAAATATTTTCAATTCATTTAAAAAAACTTTCAGTGAATTGTTCGAAGAAAATGATTCAAAAATGTAAAATTCAATAATTATGGCTGAAGATTTAATAAACTTCGATTTGCAGAAAAACAAATCATCAATCATTAAAGTAATCGGTGTTGGCGGCGGAGGAAGCAATGCTGTCAACTATATGTACCGTTCGGGAATAAAAGATGTTGACTTTGTAGTTTGTAATACCGATGCTCAGGCGTTGGCAAACAGTCCTGTTCCGATAAAAATTCAGCTTGGCAGCTCACTTACCGAAGGCCGTGGCGCAGGAAACAAACCCGATGTAGGCAAGCAGGCTGCTATCGAAAACCTCCAGGACATTATCGAATTAATGGCAATAAATACAAAAATGGTATTTATAACAGCCGGGATGGGTGGAGGAACAGGCACAGGCGCTGCCCCTGTAATTGCCAAAGCCGCTAAAGAAATGGATATACTCACTGTTGCAATTGTTACAGTTCCATTTCGTTTCGAAGGGCAGCAGCGTATAAACCAGGCAATTGAAGGCATTAACGAAATCAGGAATTATGTTGATTCCCTCCTTGTTATCCATAACGAAAAACTACGTGAAATGCACGGCGATTTAAAGCTTTCTGAAGCCTTTTCAAAAGCCGATAATATTCTTGCCAGGGCGGCAAAAGGCATTGCGGAAATTATTACCGTACATGGCTATATTAATGTCGATTTTGCCGATGTTCAAACGGTAATGTCAAACAGCGGGGTTGCCATAATGGGTTCGGCTGTTGCCGAAGGTGAAAACCGTGCGCTCGAAGCAATTCAACAGGCAATCAGTTCTCCGTTGCTTAACAGCAATGATATTCGCGGGGCTAAAAACATCCTTCTCAATATTACATCAGGCGCTGATGAAGTTTCCATGGATGAAATCGGCGTTATTACTGACTTTTTAAACAATGCCGTTGCAAAAGATACCTTAATGATTTGGGGAACAAGCCACGATCAGAATCTTGGAAGTAAAATCAGCATAACCATTATTGCAACCGGCTTTGAATCAAATTCCATTCCGGAGCTTTACTCGCGGAAACGTCAAATTGTGAACATTCCGTTGCCCGAAGAATCAACAGCCAGGACAACGATTCAGGAAAATTTGTTTGAAGTTAAGACTAAGCAAAAATCCGATACAATCCTCCAGCAATCGCTTAATTTAAATTTTGCTTCATTCTCCAATGCTTCATTAGCCGATAACAACATTATACCCGGAAGCATTAAAGCGAAAGTAAGCAAGTCAAAATCGGCTGAAAGATTGAACGAATTAAAAAAATACCAGCCCAATCAATCGGAAATTTCAGCGAATTTTGAAAATATAAACTTAATCGAGGATCTCGAAAACCAACCTGCATACGTGAGAAAAAAAATAAATTTTGATGACATTAAAACGCAAAAAAACGATGAGGTTTCAAGGTTTACGCTTGCAGATGACGAAGAGAAAAAAATTGTTTTAAAACCTGAAAACCCTTACCTGAACAACAATGTGGATTAAGCGCCAGGTGTCTGATTGAAGATACGTCATCATTAAAGTTGTAGTTTGGTTTTTTCAACTAACTACAGACTTCTGTACAAAAGGTTTTTTATATTTTAATCTATTTACTTTGTCAGAATTGACAATTTTTTTAACTTGCGCCCGATTTTGTGAGTTTATAAATGTTTTGAATGGGTTCTGTTTCAGAGTTTCCATACAAAGAGTTTTACGATGGCTTTTAACCAGCATTGAAAATACTTCTGGAGATTTATTGGAACTATATAAATAAATAATGTTCGGGGTGTAGCGCAGTTGGCTAGCGTACCTGCTTTGGGAGCAGGTGGTCCCTGGTTCGAGTCCAGGTACCCCGACTAAGTAAAGACAAGGCTTTCAAAAATGAAGGCCTTTATTCTTTCCCTTTAAATTTAAACATACTTTAAACTTTGGGTTTAATCCAGCTAAATATGGTCAAGGCCACAGGCTTTTCCAGTGCAAAAACAATGACGAGTACGTTACAAAAAGGAGAATGAGAATTATCGGGCTTTTAAATTGTGCAATAAGCAGTGTGAACGCATCTGATCTTCTTGGTCCATGTGTTTCCCGGTTATTCATTTGGTTCATAAAAACGAAGCTTGTTTTTGAGCATAACAATTTCATCCTGCAAAGAGTTTATTCGCTGTAACAAATGAGTGATGGTTTCAATACCTTCCAGATTAATGTCCAACTCATAATATAAGCGAATAAATTTCTCTAATTGCTGAAGCTGGCCTGCATCAATAAATTCTGTTTCTTTAATGGTATAAATTTCTATCAGCCCGGTTTGTTGTAATGAACTGATAAATGAAATCTCAATGTTGTGGTTGATACAGAATTCACTTACGGCTATTAAATTTTCTGTTTGCATTTTTTACGATTTAAAAATTACGATTTTGACAATTCAGTAAATAATGCTTTTTGCTTATCCGTTAAATTTGTCGGAACTTTAATGGCATAGGTAATAAATAAATCTCCAAATTGCCCTTCATTTTTATAAACAGGAAATCCCTTACCTTTTAACTTTATTTTACATCCATTTTGCGTTTCGGGCTTTACTTTTAGTTTCACTTTTCCGTTTAAGGTATCAATTGTGATTTCACCTCCCAACACAGCTGTGTATAAATCTAAATCTGCCGAAGTATATAAATTATCTCCCAATCGTTTAAATTTAGGGTGATTGGCTATTGAAAATGCAATATATAAATCGCCATTTGGGCCACCATTTATTCCCTGACCCCCATGCCCTGCTATTTTAATTATTTGCCCATTTTCAATTCCGGCAGGTATAGTAATCCTTATGTTTTTCCCGTTTACCGACAATGTTTGTTTGTGGGTTTTATATGCATCGATGAGGTCGAGATGCAATTCCGCATTGTAATCTTCTCCCCTAAATTTCACTTGTCTGCTTCTGCCGGCACCAGTTGATCCGCCAAACATGGATTCAAAAAAATCGGAAAAATCTCCTTCAGTTTGTGAATCAGTATACCTTGCCCCACGAGAATTAGACGATTGTTCCTGGTGCTGTTTTGCATTTTCAAACTGTTCGGCATGTTGCCAATCCTTTCCGTATTGATCGTATTTCTTTCGTTTTTCGGGATCGCTCAATACTTCATTAGCTTCATTGATCTCCTGAAATTTTCTTTTGGCATCTTTATCATTTGGGTTTAAATCGGGGTGATACTTCCTGGCCAATTTCCGATAGGCGCCTTTGATGTCCTTTGTCGTTGCCGTTTTATCTATCTCTAATATTTTATAGTAGTCTAAGTAAGTCATGCAGTTATAAAATTGTGTTGGTCAGGTTTTATAGAGCGGATAATCAGTATATTCTTTTAAATATTCAAAATATTTTATTTCAATGTATTATACATAAACAAGTGAAAAAAATAGTCATGTGAATGAACTTCATCTCTTGGCTTTTATGAATGTCCCCCGGTCGAGTTCGTTGAACGCGATCCGCAGTTCCTCCTGGGTGTTCATCACGATCGGCCCACCCCAGGCAATTGGCTCATTAATGGGCATTCCAGAGACCAGCATGAACCTTAAATTTTCTTTTGCTTTCACAGCAAGGTTTGCAACATCTTTAAATAAAATCAATTGTCTCTTTTCCAAAATGCTGTCTTCAAAGTCGCCTTTCCCTTCAACCAGATAACAAAATGTTGTGTAATCTTTTTTTATACCAAACGCTATCGTCATTCCCTTATCCAATGAAACATCAAAATATTCTACGTCAACATTCAAGTCTTTAACCGGGCCTTTTTTATTACCATAAGTGCCTGAAATGACCTTGACCTCTACACCATCCATTTTTATTACCGGAATCTCCTTACTTGTAATTCCCCTATATTTTGGGGAAGTCATTTTATTTCCCGATGACAAGTTGACCCATAATTGCATCCCTTGCATCATGCCTTTCTGTGCTTTTGGCATCTCCTGGTGAAGTATGCCACTACCCGCAGTCATCCATTGGATATCGCCTGAGCTTATTATTCCCTTATTTCCTATGCTGTCCTCATGTTCAACCTTTCCTTCCAGCATATAGGTCACTGTTTCTATACCTCTATGAGGATGCCAGGGAAATCCGCGGATATAATCTTCCGGCTTGTCAGAGCCGAAATTATCCAGAAGCAAGAAAGGGTCTGTAAGTTTCGCACTATCATTAGCGAAAACTCTAAATATTTTAACACCTGCTCCGTCAATAGTTGAATGTCCTGTCAGAATTATTTTTTCCATACTTAGCTCCTTCTATTATAACAGTTATTTTTAATTGCGCATATTTTATAATAGTCTAAGAAAGACATGCATTTATTGAATTGCATTTATCAGGCTTTATAGAACGATTAATCGATATATCTTTTTTCATCAGCCGTATAAAATTAATCCATTTTGAAATCTTGCGATAAAGACCAATCGTTTTTAAACCTTTCAGCAATATCTGGGATCAATATTTATACTATTCAACCCGCCAAAGACCGGATAACAAATATCGGGCAGTCAGTTAGCAAGATTAAACAAATCTAAATCTCGTCTTCGGTACCGCTGAACGGAATCCACATGCTTTTTTCAGTGCTTATTAAAGTAGTGTAGGAATGTAACATTCCAAAGTTAGCGCAACTGACTTTATACCATTCTATTTCTCTGTTGTGCGCAAGTTCATCTTTTATTTCACCAGTTAAAACGACACTTGTTTTTAACTCTGTATGTAATTTATTAATAATAAAACTTTGGTCTTCTTTTGTCAGAAATGAATAAACCGGGGCTATCGCGTGCTTATCTATCATATCTACAATATCCTCAGGAAATATCTGGTCTTTAGGTTCTATTTCAATATTTACAATACTTAATTGGGCAAACAAACCTCCTTTATGTGCCTCATCTGAAAGTGGATATGTAGTAAGTGCCGGCACAGATATTTTAAAAATTATTTTCGGTTTTTCTGTAGAAACAGATGCTTTTGCACTGTATGTACACATGTATCTGACAAGACATTTTTCTTTTGAAACAGGAGTTGTCTTTTCAATAAAAAATGGATAATTGAAATCAATAACAACCATTGATGCGTTCAATTCTTTAAGATAATCCTGAATATTCGCGGCTAATGTTTTAGTTCCTATTTTTTCCCTGTGAGAATGCAGAATTTTAATGAATTTATCTATCCATTCTGCTTCAAACCCCTGCATGATACGCGCATTAATGGAAATGTTCGCAATCGTAGGCTGGCCATCAATGTTAACTTTCGAGATTACCTTCATCGGAAATGGAAGGTCTTTTAATCCCACATCTTCTAAAAATACTTTTTCTTTTTTCATTTTATTTTCTCCTTTTATAAAATATTTTGATTTAAAATATTCCACTTATTGTAATTATAACAATAGACTTTTATTTCTGAATTTAGTTCTGATATTTGAAAAAAATCATCCTGGCCCTCCTCTTTCAATTTACATTTTACCCCTAAAAACTGGAGTTTTTCTATTATTTTCAGAATAAAGTCGCCGACAGCCCCAATATTTTCGCTTAAAAAAACTATGGCATCCACACCTCCGAGTTCAGCAAAATAAGCCCCAATGTATTTTATTATACTATAGCTGAAAACTTCTTTTACATCCGCTGCCTTTCCTTTGTCATTGTTATTAATAACATCAAGAAAACTGGCATTTTTACCCAGAAATGCTGAGAATCCGCTTTCCTGACTAAGCAGCTTGTTAATTTCATTAAGCGCCAAACCCGAATTATTAAGCTGAAATATTATTGTAGGGTCTATATCGCCGCAACCTCCGGATGACATTATTCCTTCAATGTGGGTAAAACCCATGCTTGTATCCAGAGGCTTATGGTTTCTTATGGCAGCTATGTTTGTGTTATTTCCCAGATAAACGCTTATCGATCTGTGTTTGCCAAAATTATTAAGTAGTCCTGTTTTATTATAAACCCACTGGTGAAGCAGGCCGTATCCTCCATATCTTTTTACACCTTTCCTGCTGAGTTCATATGGAATGGCATAAGTGGATGCTTCCTGAGGAAGCTTCAAAAAAAATGCAGTATCACAAAACAAAAAATGCTCCGCTTCGGGGATTTTCTTCATCCAGTATTTTGCTGTTTTAAAGGTTATATCATTAAGCTCAGGGTTGTATTTAATGCACTTTTCAAAATCAAAAATATTTTTTTCCGTCAAACGGCTCACTTGCGATTTAATTTCTTCGCCTCCATGATATAATATATACCCTATTTTTCTCACATCTTTAATATCTCCAAGTTTTTCACTCACAGTATCCAAACATTTTTTTTCAAAAATGCATTTACCCTCATCGGTTTTCCCATTGTTCATCCTGTGCCATTTCAGGTATGGCAATTCTGGGTCAAAAAGCAACATTTTTTTCTTCATTTAATAATTTAATACCTTCCCACACCATAACAATTTCCTCATCTGTTGGTATAGCAATAATACGAACTTTTGAATTACTTGAATTCAGTAGTTCCGGTTTTTTCATACCATAATTTATATTCTTTTCTTTGTTTAGCGCAATTCCACACCATTCCATGTCATCACATACTTTTTCCCTGACAAGCGGATTCTTTATGCCTATATCATCCGTAAATATTAAAACATCAAGCCCTCCTAACGCGGCAATAACATAACTTCCTATAAATTTTTTTAACCGCTGTATATACATATTGAAAGCAAGCCCCGCCTTTTTTTCTTTGGAAATCCTTTCTATGATGTCTCTTATATCGCTTGAAAATCCGGAAACACCGAGCAGGCCGCTTTTTTTATTGAGTAAATTCAACAAATCATCATTCCTGTAACCATAATAAACCATCAGATATATCATAATCATCGGGTCAATATCCCCGCTTCGCGTACTCATCATAAGCCCGGATAAAGGAGAAAAGCCCATAGAAGTGTCAACAGAACAACCATTTTTAACTGCCACCACACTTGAACCGCCCGTTCCGAGGTGGCATGCAACGATTTTCAGTTTTTCAGCCGGTGTTTCCAAAAATTCAGATACAGTTTTAATAACATATAAATAAGAAAGTCCATGAAAACCATATTTTCGATAATTGTATTTTTCCGCTATATGCTTCGGCAGCGCATAAGTGTAAGCAAAATCCGGAATAGACGAATGAAATGCAGAATCAAAAACAACATATTGCCGGATATCAGGAAAAACTTTCCTTGATTCAAAAATCACACTCAGGGCAATAGGGTTATGAAGAGGTGCAAGCGGCATACATAATTCGAGTTTTCTCAGGTTCTCTTCATTAACAATAGCAGATTTTTGAAAATAAGTCCCACCATGAGCAAATCTGTTGCCTATACAATCTATTATAATATTATTTTCTTTAATGAACTTTAATATTAGCTTTGCAGCCTGCCTGTAATTGGTTATTGGCACTACATCTTTTTGAATCCTTTCTTTATACTTATGCTCCACAAATGAAGGTTCACTGCCTTTTACTCCTACCCTATGTGCTTTACCCACGATGATAACTTCAATATTCTTTTTATCATCAATTCCAAAAACTTTGTAAGATACTGATGAACTCCCGCAGTTAAAAACCAATATGTTCATAGCTAAATCCTATATTTACTATAAGTAATCATAGTATGAAAAAAAGTGAATTTTTCATTATTTTATTATTTCTTTAAAACACTCAATCAAAGTTAAGTTATTTTAATAAAAATACTTCAAATGGTTACAGAAAGTATTATACAATTCAAGATAAGAATAAATGTATTTTAGCTCTGTCTCTCCATATGTCCTTGTCATCACTTTTTCTTCCAATCCAAAAGGAATATCAGGCATTAAACTCACCTAAAGACCAGATATCGTCTGTTACTACACGTATTTGATATGTAGGAAATGATAATATAGGAATATAAGATTTGTTTATCATTTGGTGGGCATAGCTGCCCAACAGCAAATTGGAAACACTCTTCTCCTGCTCCGTCATTATTGATATCAGGTCAGCATTTACTGAGCGTGAATAATCAAGAGTTATATCAGTGAGGTTGTCGCCTTTCAGATGTTTGACTATGCAAGGAATTTTGTGGGCTTTAATGTAAAAAGCCACCTGTTTGGCATACTGATGAAGTTTTTTCTCAATACTCTTGTATTCTGAGCGTCTTACGGTAAGCAGGTGAATTTCTGAATTAAATAGCTTTGCCAACTTAACCGTATACGGAACCTTTTCCCTTGTCTGAAAAGTAATATCCATGGGCAATATAATTTTATCAATATTTGAAGGTGTTTTACTCCTTCTGACAGTAATAACCGGAACCTTCGAATGAGAGGTTATTTTGTAAGCATTACCTCCAATGAACAATTCTTCAAAGCCCGATTCCCCATGGGTTGAAAGCACTATCAGGGCGTCATCATACTTATCTGCCAAATCTGTTATTTCCTTAAATATTTTACCTTCTTTAATTGTATAACTCAAGTCGAAATTTAATTTTTTTTTCTCTTTGTACCTTTGAACTATATCATCAAATTTCATTTTTGTCTGTTGATGCTCCTTTCCCAGCAGTTCATTGTTAATATTGTCATTCTTCCCAATAACATGAACCATTTGTATATTCGCATCGGTTTTATTTGCAAGCATTAAAGAAAAATTCAATCCGGTTAATGACTCATCTGAAAAATCGAGGGGAACAATAATTGTCTTCATAAGTTATCAATTTATTCGTAATAAGGAATACTTTAGTTTTTATGTCTTTTCAAATTAGTTATGTTTTTTTAGTCGGAATAATGAATAGTGGTATAGAAGTATGATGTAAAACTTTTTCCGTTACACTTCCCATTAGTATTTCATCCAGCCACCTCCGACTGTGAGAACCCATAACAATAATATCTACATGCAAGTCTTTTGCAGCCTTTAAAATTGATTCGGCAAAATCGCCTTCTTTTACCAGGGTTTTAATGTTTTTATCGCCAAGGTGGTGTTTTGCTTTATCAAGAAAATGTTGCGATGCCTTTTTCAACCCATCGACACTATCTAATTGCAATGGGCCTGTATCCATGAAGCCGGTAAACCCCATTATTGGGGAATATTCCGTTGAAGAATAATACACCGGATCTGTTATTACATGCAACAATGTAACTTCAGCACCCATAGTTTTGGCTAATGAAAAACCTGTTTCTGCTACTTTTTGTGCGGTTGGATTATAATCCAGTGCAATCAATACTTTTTTCATTTTATTTGTTTTTATGTTAGTTGTATTTTTTATCTAAGTAACTACTTAGGTTGTTTAGACTATAGACTTTTAGAAATTTAGAAAAATGCAAATCATTTTGAACACCAGTTTTATTAATCACAGAATAGTATAATATCTTAAGAAACTTTTCTATAGCCTAATAGCCTACAGTCTATTTGCCTGTTTTTTCTACTCATTTGCAAAGCGTTTCAAATTTTAATAATAAGTTCCTGTCAAATTCTATCGGTTTAAGTTGGTCGTGAACTGCATCATATTCATATAGCTGTTTTTTATTTGGGTTGAATGAAAAGCGGGCAGTATTTAACTGCCTGTCCGTATACATTTCGTAAACCGTAAAATTATAGGTTTTGGAATAGCTCCATGCCTTATCTTGTCGTGGATTTGGGCTTCCTTCCAAACTAATTCCAAAGAATTGTCCTCCATTTTTTATTACCGCTTTATAAAGACCTTCTGTTAGTTGCTTATAGCGTGGAGAAGTTGTTAAAATCTCTTTTGCCAAGCATTCACATGGCTTTAATTCTTTTTGTTCAGTTTTGTTTATTTTTTTTATATTGGATTTTTTAGATGACGATATTCTGACTGCTGAGGCGCCAACTTCCGGCTTTTTACTTTGTTGGTTATTACAAGCAAAAGCAGCAAGCGTGAAAAATACAATTAATGTCATTTTAATAGTTTGCATTTCTAATTAAGTTTGACAGCTAAAAAAATCAGTTTAAGATAGAAGTGTTTTAAGCATCGAGGCCATTTTTTCGTGATGCCCCGTTAAACCTGATAAAAAATTAGTTGTTCCAAGTTCATTGTATTTGCTGGTAACAGGAGTGATGTCATTTCGAATAATTCGAATAATTGTTTCGTGGTCGTTAACCAGAGTTTGGATAATTTGCTTTGGATTACTAAAGTCGTGGCTTTCTTTGTCAATATGTGTAACAGTAAGGAATTCCTTAAGGGAACCTAAAGCAAAATGCCCGAATGAACGTACCCGTTCAGCAATATCATCAATTATTACATCTAACTCTAAATACTGGTTTTCAAAAAAATTATGCAGTTCGTGGAAATTTGGCCCATTAATGTTCCAGTGCGCATTCCGGGTTTTGGTATAAAGCGCGTACTCATCAGCTAACAGCGTGTTGAGAAAAGTTACAATTTCTTCTTTGTAACTGTCGGAGAATCCTGTGGTTAGTTTCATAATTTTTGAATTCAATAATCGACGCCGTGAGAACCTGCCAGCGATAGACAGGCTAACTTGGGTGTCTTCTAAAAACTAAAAACATGAGATTTTGAAATATTTATTTATTACATACTTAACGTGAGTTCGATGTATAAGATATTTAAAATATGACTGTTGCGTTATTCCACCTTGGCGAAGGGGGTAGGGGGATTGGATTCTTATTTGCTAAATTGCCAAAAAATATCAATCCCCCTGCCCCCTTTTCAAAGGGGGACTTGCTTTGTTCTTGATTATATGAAATTTACACATATATTATATCGAACTCACGTTACTTAATTCATCACATGATATAACTTTTTCTTTGCTAGTTCACGAGCCTGGCCAACCCAATTATCCCTATCGATACGACCTGGAGAAATTTCTAAAATTTCCGTGATAGTTTCCGCATCTTCTGGTGTAAGCTTACTTATTTGTTCAAAAGTATATATTTCGAGCATGTTGAGCCTTTCTTCAATCCATAAGCCAATTCCTTTAATCAGGGTTAGATTGTTAGCCTGATGTTTGTGAGCAACTCCTAACCTGTCATAGTAAATCCTTCCCTTTCTTTCCATAATCCGCTTAATCAGTTCAGACTTTTTACCTGCGATGCGAACAAGTTCTTTGGACTGAAGTATCCATTCATCTCTTTCAATTCTGCCGGGGAAGTATTCAATAGCTTCAGTAACGGTATGAACATCCTCTTCAGTAAAATTACTGATTTGTCGAAAAGTATAAATATCCAACACATTGAGCTTTGCCTGAATCCACCCACCGATGCCGCTAATTATAGTTAAGTCATCCGCTTCGTCTTTGTTGGCAATTCCTATTCTATCGAAGTAAATGTGTGCTTTTCTCGCCCTTATTCGTTCCAGAAATTCCATCCTCTTTTCTTCACTATGAACAAGTTCCCTGGCTTGTACAACCCATTCGTCCCTTTCAATCCTGCCTGAGAAATACTCTATAGCATCATTGATCGTATCAATATCACGGGAAGTGAATTTGCTAATCTGTTTAAATGTATAAATATCCAATGCATGCAACCTTTCTTCTATAAATGGACCAATGCCACTTATCATTTTCAGGTCATCCTTTTCTGCCTCTGTTGCTGTTCCAAAACTATTGTAATCCAGTAAATGCTTGCGTTGTGCAATATGAACCAATGCTTCATCTTTTTCATACAACAATTGTTCTGCTCTTGTATTTTTTAATGTCATATCGTTTGTTTCATGAACAGCCTCTGCATGAAGCGCTTTAAGAGCATTAACCTCCTGAATAAGATGTTCCATTTCATTGTCCTTTTCACGAAAACTTTTATAAAGTTTGCTTTTGTCCGCATTAAGGTTAACGATATGGTTTTTCAATTCATGCATTTCGTGTTCAATGGCTTTAATGCGCCTCGTGTAAACCGACTTGTAATAAAGCCATGCGGTTATATACCCAATGATTGCAGCAACCAGTAATAAAGAAAGTATTTCTAAGGTTGCTTCACTTTTTGTTTGTGCTAAAAGAATTATTAAAGTACTCATAATTTTATTTTTTTATGGTTATTACTGTTCTTCTGTTATTGGCTCTGCCTGACATTGTGTTATTATCGTCAGCAGGCTCTTTCTTGCCCTTAGACTCTATGATGATCTTATTTGCAAGCATGCCCTTGCTTTCAAAATAATGCTGCATGGTTTGGGCACGCCTATACCCCAGCGCCTGATTATACCCATCGGTTCCAATAGCATCGGTGTGGCCAATGATACTGAGCCTGGCCTGTGGGTTTTGTCCAAAATACTTATTTGATTCATCAATGTACTTGTCTGTCTTCGCGTCAGAATTGAAATCAGATTTGTCAAATGCAAAGTAGGTTACCATGTTATTTGGAATTACTACTTGTTCACGCATTGTAGGCTTCTTTAATGTGTCGCCGGCGATAACATCTTTATGGTTGACCGCAACAATTTGCATAGCTACAGGTTCATAACACAATCCCCTTACCTTACATACATAGATATAAGTTGATAGCGCCGACCAAATAACAAATGCAAGAAATCCAATTATTAAAATTTTCATTGTTTTATTTTATTTAGGTTACTATGTCTGTAGGCTTTTAGACTGTAGACTTTTAGGTTTGCCGCAATGTTCTAATCAATTTACCTGTTTTTTCGCTTTGCGCGTTTCTTTCCAAATCCTAATAGTCTATAGCCTATCAGCCATTTTATTTACCTGATATGATGAAAATCTTCCAGATTAAAACCATCCGGGTCATCATTAGTGATCTTGCGATAATTATAATAATAGAGGTTACCTTCAACATCAAAAATCATCTCAAAGCATTTTCCTGCTCCTGTATTCTGAGTTGGGCCAACATGAAAATTAAATAAAGTATTTACCGGGTTTGTAGCGACTTCCGTCTGAATCTCCAAAGTAGTAAGCAGTTTAACATAGTATGGGTAAACAGTATTAATTTTCTCAGTCGAATTGGCATCCGGGGACATCATATTTTTGTTCAATAACAATACCTTGCCTTTAAATCCTGCTGCTCCGTTGTAGTATTTCAATCCTTTTATTGAAATGATGAAACGTTTTTCCTCAAGATTTTTTGCATGTTTCTGCATGAATTTAATAATTGCAGGTATGGCATATCCATAATCCATATTATTGTCATCGGAATATGAAAGTGGAATGCTACATAATTCAGGCATGTTGGTCATGTCGTTTGCAGCGTCTCCCAGTACAAGGCTTATGTAATTATACATTACGCCACCGGGATCTTTATCAAAATAACCTTTCATAAGCACCAAAAAAGAATACTTCGAATCAAACCGTCGCTTTTCAAACTCCTGCTGGTCGATAAACTCAAATTCCGTAGATTTCCAATATTTCTGAACAGCATCTTTTATATACACGTTGTAAGAAATACTGCCATTTTCAAGGACAACACATGTTTTGGAGTTTTTAAACATCCCTATTTGCTCTTTTGATGCCAAAGGAGGATTTGCAAAAACCTCAAAACCCAAGAATACTAAAGTGATTATCAAAATGCCTTTCTTCAGCATTATACCTGTTATACTATTTGTTATAGTATAGAGAAAAGTTGTTTTTTTCATACGTAGATAATTTTATTTTTTATGGTCGTATGGAACACCCACATTATCTTCATTCGTGTTTGCGAATAGCAGAATCATGGGTGTTTCATTATATTAAAATTAGTTTTTTATGCCTTTGAATATTTAAGTTTAAACTATATAGCGAATAGAGAGCGCCCCGCCATCGGCCCAAAAACCTGTATAACCAACAATATTGATAGCGGGTTTCCAATCGAGGCCTAAATTAAAAGGGATTTCCCTGAAGCAATATTCAATGCCCAATATCCCGTCGATACCAGCAACTGAATAGTTTCTGCCACGTTCCCCCCAATTTGTATTATTCCCGTTCCAAGCGCCAATATGCGCCCCTATACCATAATACCATTTTAACCTTTCAGTTTCGAATGCCTTGTGGTGTAGTTCATAAAGGCCGGTAATTTCAAAACCGTCCCACCTGGTGTCAATAATACCTTCTAAAGCCGTATTGAAATTTATGAAATGTTTTAGTGTAATTCCATTGAATAACCCAACCCTTAAACCAATGCCTGTTTTATAATACTGGGCATTTCCTATAAAGATTATACAGAATGCAATTAAACACGTTATTATAATTTTTTTCACCTTACTTGTTATTAAACAATTTGTTTTCGTAATTGTCTACTTATAGTCCTTCAATAATATTGCGAAGTTCATCTTTTGATTTTCCGAGCTTATAGCCCAGTAATTCTATCATTTCTTTTTCCTTACCTTCTCTGATTTGTAAATCTTCGTTGGTCAGTATTGGGTACTTTTGTTTAAATTTTTCTTTTTTCACATTCCAATAACTCTCAATTTTCATATTAATAAGTTTTTCGGGAAAGCATAATTTAGGAAACATAAAAGTAGATGATGCGCTTGTTTAAATGATTACACAATTCTTAATAAGAATTGCATAATTCACACAATTTTGAGGAAGGGATTTGAGAATGTGCTGATTTGAAGATTTGGAATTTGTGGCACGCGTTACAAACGCCCACCATTGAGGGGAACAATGACCATGTATATTTGATCGTTGCAGATTCTATTACTTCTTATAAATCACATCTTTTCCATATACCAGTTCAATGTTTTTTCAATTTTCTGACAATCAAAAAAGGAGGCAATTGCTTTTTGTAACCTTATAAAAGCTGTTTCGCTTTTGACTACATAATCGTAGGCTTTATGTTTCATGCAATTTACGGCCACATCAATGCTATCTTGTGAAGAAAGCATAATAACAGGTAAATTAGGATTGGCTGCTTTTATTTTATCAAGTGTGTCCAATCCATTTATGGCATTTTTATCAACACCATTCAGATAGTAATCTAAAATTATAACATCGGGTTTGTGCGACAGCTTTTTGATACATAGCTCTCCTGTTGCATATGTTTCAATAATAAAATCGGCATGTTGCATGAATTCTATTTCTAATGACTTTAAAAACAACTCATCGTCATCAACAAGAAAGATTAATATTTTTTCTTCTTTAGTCATTATCGTGATTTGTTAATCAAGTTATATTCTGCTTTTAATTCTTCACAAGCTTGAGAGCAAACGTTTTCAAGCTTTAAAGCCAACGCTGGCAATTCATCCAAATGTTGTTGTGAGCCCGAATATTCCTGAATTTCTTTTGCCATGTTTTCAAAGTCTTTATGCATGCCCACTATAGAAAATGAAGGAATCAATTTATGTGCGACTGTTTTCAATGAACCCCAATCTTTATCGAACAAATTTTCTTTCATTTCGCGAATCAAAGGCGGGGTTTGTTTCAAATAAATTGCAATCATTTGCATCATTAATTCGGGATTTGATTTTGTGCGTTTTTTCATATACGTTAAATCGACACATTTCGACTTGTTTGCCGGTACAGGGTTTTGAATTTTAGCTTTCTTATTGTTCCCTACATTTTTTTTTGGCGAAAGTTTCTTTAATAAATCAATTATTTTAATGTACAATAGCCTTTCGTCAACTGGTTTAGCTATGTAATCATTCATGCCAACAGCTTTACATTTTTCTAAATCAACTGTGGTTACATCGGCAGTTAAAGCTATGATAGGTATTTTAGAGTTCAATTCATTGCGAATATAATCTGTAGCTTCAAACCCATTCATTTCAGGCATTTGCAAATCCATTAAAATAATATCAAACGATGTATTTTGTAGTTTTTCAATGGCTATTTTTCCATTGGCAGCTATATCGTGCTCGAATCCAAAATCGTCCAAAAGTGTTTTCATCAGCAATTGATTGAGCATTATATCTTCAACAACCAATACTTTTACATTTTTAACTTTAATTTTTAAATTCTTAATTTCTATTTCTGATTCGTCTTCAGCATTTGTTTTCAGAAAAGGCAAAATAAAACTAAAAGTAGAGCCTTCTTTTGGTTTGCTTTTTACATATATGGTACCACCTTGCGATTCTACCAATTGTTTGGCAATAGCAAGTCCCAAGCCTGTTCCCCCGTACAACCTTGCGGTATCGCTGGTTGCCTGCTGAAAGTTCTCGAAAATACTTTTTATTCTATCTCCTGAAATACCAATTCCCGTATCGGTAATAGCAAATTCAATGATTACTTTCTCTTCATCTTCATTTAGCAACCGGACGCTCACTGTTATTTTTCCAATTGCTGTAAACTTTACTGCATTGCTAACTAAGTTTAAAATAATCTGGTGCAAGCGAATAGCATCACCAACAAGTACTTTAGGAATATTGCTGTCATATTTTTTTATCAACTGTAAGTTTTTTTCCAGAATTTTTGTTTCAAACAAATGAATCATGGCCGATATTGATGCCGCCATTTTAAAAGGTTTTTTTTCAAAAATCATTTTTCCGGCATCCACCTTTGCCAGGTCGAGTATGTCGTTAATAAGCACTACTAATGAATCGCCACTCAATTTTATAGCATCTAAATATTCTTTTTGTTTCGCGGTTAAACCTGTTTTCAACAACACTTTTGTGAAGCCAATTATGGCATTCATTGGGGTACAAATTTCGTGGCTCATATTTGACAGGAACTGTTGCTTAGATTTCACGGCATTTTCAGCAATTTTTGTAGCGCTTTCGGCTTTAATTTTTGCTTTTTCAGCAATATCTGTTGCCAGCTCAGCAAATATTTTTGCTTCTATCAGTTCTCTTTCAAATATTTTTTGAGCGGTAACATCCCTGGCGACAATTACTACACCCAGAACACTTCCCTTATCGTCTTTATAAATCGATCCGTTAAATAACACATCTGTCAGTTTGCCTTTCTTGTGCCGAAGTGTAAGCGGAGAATCGGCAACTGAACCTTTGGCAAACACTACCTGATAAACTTCGCGGGCCATTTGTGGTTCGGTAAAATAATCAAAGAAGTCAGTACCGGTGAGTTCTTCGCGTGTCATACCGGTAATGTTTGCCATTGCCTCGTTCATATCCGTGATCTTACCTTCGGCACTTATAGTAACCAATGGATCAAGGCTCGCTTCAATAAGGCTTAGTGAATATTGAGAAGCTAATTTTAAAGAATAGCTAAATGCTTCAAGTTTTTTATTTGCGGCTGCTCTTTTTTCTTTTTCTTTGTTTTGAAATACAAGTTCTTTGTTAGCAATGCTTAACTCTGCTGCACGTTTTTCTTTCTCTTTGTTTTGAAAAGCAAGCTCTTTATTGGCTACTCGTAACTCTACTGCCAATTTCTGCTCTGCAATGTCCCGGGCCACTAAAACTGCGCCCAGTACTTTTCCAAATTCATCTTTATATAATGAACCGTTAAACAATACTTCGATACGCTTGCCTTCTCGAAGCGTTAAGGGAAAATCGGTTACAAACCCTTCTGCAAAAACCTGTTTGTAAATATCACGCGCTTTATCGGGTTCGGTGAAATGGTCAAAAAAATCTGAACCAATTAATTGTTCCCGGGTTTCTTCAGTTATGTTTATTGAGGCATTGTTAATATCGGTAATTTTACCATCAATGCTAATTGTAAACAATGGATCCCTACTGGCTTCAATGAGGCTTCGGGCGTAAAGTGACTGCTGTTGGGCTAATGCTTCCATTTGTTTTAGTTTTTAGTTTTTAGTTGTTGGTTGTTAGTTGTTAGTTGTAAGGTATGATAATTACGAACAACCGTCATCTATAAACTAACAACTAATTTAAATATCTTCAATTGCTTTTCGTCTTGTATCCTTTAATTTTTTGAAATAGGCAGGGCTAAACCCTGTTATTTTTTTAAACTGGTTCGATAAATGGGCAACACTGCTATAGTGCATTTTCCAGGCAATTTCGGTAATGCTGAGCTCATCGTAAATAATCAACTCTTTTACCCGTTCTATTTTATGTGAAATGATAAATTTCTCAATTGTAGTTCCCTGTACCACCGAGAAAAGGTTTGCGAGGTAAGTATAATTGAAATTTAATTTTTGGTTTAAATAGTCGGAGAAATTTGTTTTGGGCAATTCGTCTGTATAATGGACCATTTCGATAATTGCATTTTTTATTTTTTCAATAAGCACGGCTTTTTTGTCCTCCATAAGTTCCAAGCCCGATTTGAGCAATGCAACACGAATTTGCCCTCGTTGCTTTTTGGTAATGTTTTCCATAATATCAACAATGCCCAGATCAACAATAATGAAGTGAAGCCCCAGTTTTGATAACACTTCTTTTACTGCCATTTTGCATCGGTTGCTTACCATGTATTTAATATATAGCTTCAAACAGTTGTTATTTTTTAAAAGGTAATCAAAAAATAATCCCCAAAGCCCGATTACGGCAATGCCAATAAATGGCGACCAATTGAGATTTTCTCATAGGTGCTATTTTTGATAAAGTTACGTTTAATTGAAGAAGAAATAGTTACACAATTTGTAGAAAAAGTTACATAATTCACTCATTTTGTTAAATAGCAAAACCTTCCAGGTTTTGAAAACCTGGAAGGTTTATTAGCCGATTCTACTTGTTGTTAAAATACTATCAAATTGTTAATCCAACAATTTATAAAGCTCTTTCAAATCCGGTGATAAAATAATTTCAGTCCTGCGGTTACCGGCTCGCCCTTCGGCAGTATTATTTGACTTTACAGGGTGATATAATCCCCTGCCAGATGCAGTTATACGACTTGGGTCGAAGCCATCATCTTTAGTCAAAATTCGTACAATTGATGTTGCCCTGGCTACGCTAAGGTCCCAATTGTCTTCGTATATTTTTGTTTTGATAGGTACATTGTCAGTATGGCCTTCGATCATAACATTGATATCTTTGGTAGTATTAAGCACTTTGGCAAGCGATTTCAGCGCTTCTTTTCCTTTCGGGTCAACAGCATCGCTGCCTGATTTAAAAAGCAATTTTTCTTCAAGTGAAACATAAACACTTCCGTCTTTAACATATACGTTTAGCTCATCTGTTTTATAATTCATCAGGGCATCGGCCATTGAATTTTTAAGTTTATCCATTACATTTCTTTGTGCAGTGATTATAACTTGAAGTTTATTCAACCGCTTTGCCTGTTCGGCAATCGTCATTTTCGATTGTGAAGTTAGAACCATCAAATCGTTTTTTACCGAATCATTTGATGCTTGCATGGCCAATTTCTGGTCGTTAAGGGTTTTTACCTGTGCATTACAATCGTTCAATTGACTTTGTGTATTGGCGTTCTCTTTTTGTAATTGATCAACCCTGGCATCAGATGCCATATATTTTTTGCTTGATACACATGATGTAATTATCAAACCAAAAATAAGGGATAGAAATAATGTTTTTTTCATTTTATTGTTTTTTAAGTAAATAACTATTATACAAAGGTGATCCTCTTCATAGATTAAAGTGTTACATAACTTTATATATAAGTTATATAATTCATATATTTTTCTTTTTGACAATAAAAAAACTGATTGCATCAAAATCCCAAAAAGTTATCCGGGAAAATTTTTATTACAATTTAGACTGAAAAGAAAGAGGTTGTCTAATTTTCTTTTTAAGACAACCTCTTTTTATGCGAAGTAAATTATAATTGATTAGAAAACTTACTTAGGGGGAATAATATCAATGATAACCGTCCGGTTATAAAAGCGTTCCTCTGGAAAGTTGTTTTCAAACGGCGATAAGTTTTCATCCTCACCGAATCCATATACTTCAAATGTAACATCGGTTCTGCCGACCTTCGCCAATGCTTTTTCAATAACCTTATAAACATCGGTAGCGCGGGCTTCAGACAGTTGCTGGTTATGGGCTGAATCTCCTATAATATCAGTATGGCCATGTATAATCACCTTACCGTTTTTAGGGATTTTCGGTACCACTATTTCAGTGAGGTACTTATCATAAAGAGCTACTTCAATTGATTTATCGAATTCAAAAAGCACGGTATACCTCTGCCCTTCTTCGTCTTGAGCTGGTTTCCAAAGTACCATATGTACGGCAGTATCTTTATTCACCGTTTTACCGTTGAGCCTATGGCCAATCATTGAAAACTTAAAAGTGCCTTGCGACATAGTATCTAAAACAGACCGCCCCTTCATGCTCACTAATTTCTGGGTATAGGGCCCAAAATATTTTACTTTTCCTGTATCTCCTTTAACCTGCACCGACCATGACTTTAATGCTTCTATCCCATTCACAACTTTAAATGTTAGATAGGCATCAAGTGGCACTTCCTGCACTGCGTTAATATCAACCGGTTTCAATGGAACATTCGGGCCTGTCTGGTACTCCATGAGTATGGATGGCGAACTACTCTCGATAGACACTCTGCGGTCTCCTTCACGAAGAAGTACAAGTTGTTCATTGCTACCTGGTTTTTCAGATGGTATTTTAGGTTTAACCCGACCTTCTATATTGATTCTCGAAGTATTAATTCCAAATACACCTGTAAGGTATCGCTTAACCGACTCTGCCATTGCTTTTCCATCTTCTGGACCTTTCTCAGATGATCCGACCAGGGTAATAGTTGTTTGGGCATCTCTCACCATTCGGGTGCCGAGGATGTTCAGAATATTATAATAGGCAGTCAATTGTCGTCCTGAACGACCAGACAATTTTTTAGGTGTAAATACTTCAAGCCGGTCTTCAGTGAATTCTTTCACTTTATCTTTCGTGATCAATACATAACGATCCGGTATCTCGGTTGATCCTATATCGAAAAATATGTAATTACGAATGGGGAATGTTTCCCTTATCCTGCGTTCAACTGGAATGTTCTTTGGCGCGTAAACAGAAAACCTGATTATAGTATCTGCGACAACTTTTGCAGGTACCGGAGCGGCTTCCTCGTTAGGCACAATTTTTCGGCCACGCCCAAACTTAAGGGCAGCGCCTACTCTCAACGTGGTTACATTCCATGTATCTATTGAACGTGGGTACTGACCAAAATAAGGTTGAAAAGAAACAAAAGGAGAGAGTACAAATTGTGTTTGCTTGTTCCGTGACGAGAGTGGAATATCATAGCCAGCTCCAACTTGCATCGAGACCAACATTTTATTCATGCTGCTGAAATCACCTTTCACATCTGGATTGGGAACTTGTGCCGGATAAGCGGGATTGATACCTTGTTTGTAAGTGAATGATTTGTTCAAATTAAAAGCGAGGCGAGGACCAGCGTACAAATAAAAGTTAGATTTGAATGGCGCTATACGCAAGCTCGGCTCCACAGTAATATAACTAAGGTCAGTGGATAAGTCAGCAGGGCAGTTACAAGGTGTTTTTACCTCATTGAACGAACCTCTGCGGCTGTCATATCCTGCCTGTAGCATTATACCCCATATTGAATCGGGATGATGATACTCCACAAGGGGTGCAAGATAAAGCCCCACACCATCGCCGTGACGAAAAGCAGCGGGAACGGTTAATTCTGTATTCAAATCCTGTGTGGTACCGCGATAAAAATTAAAATTTGCACCACCTGCTATGCCAAACCACCATGAGGGTTTCGTGTACTGGTCAGCTTGAGCCGGAGGTGTTACCTGGGAAGATGCCTGTATACCTGTCAAAATTAAAGCGCTGAAAATAAAACTTTTAAAGAGCAGGTTATAAGTGGACCACGCCACGCGTGATCCCTTTTTTATATTTGTTTTTGCTTTCATATGTTTATTAATTATGGTTTATTGATTGTGTTTGTACTGGTCATTATTACAGAGGCATTTCTGGCAAGCATTCTGCCTGTTGCAGTTGCATGGGAATTCATCGTAATGGATGAAAAGGCTAATACATTTCCATAAAATGAAGTATAGTCTCCAATAGTTGCAGAACTACTAATTTGCCAAAAGATGTTTTTAGCTTGTGCGCCTCCGCTAAGGATAACATTGCCTCCTGACGGAGACGGATACGGAGCTGTACCTATGGAAGTAAAGCCAGATGTAACCTGGAAAATCCAAACGGCATTCACATCACCCTGAGCATCAAGAGTCAAATCGCCATTCTGTAATAACATTGTAGATGTTGAATAATATATGCCCGGGGCAAGTGTTTTGCCACCCAGATCGGCTGGTGCTAAAGTGGGTGCCGGTAATGTTGCTGCTGCTGCAAAATTATAAGCAGCGGTCAGATCATTTTGGGCCTGTAATAGCATAGCTGGAACACCCGGAGGGGCAATATCATCTGATGCATACATCGCTCCACCAACAATAGTGGCAGGAGGGAATCCAGTAATCGAAGAACGTTTGCCCGGGTATATCCCAACGTCCAAATTATTAATTACACTGGGGCCTGCGTCGTTGCTGACTCCCACACCTGCAATAATCCCGAACCGGGCAACCGATTTTAGATCAACTGTCAAAGGGACCTAAAGGCGCTACGGTGCTAAATTTCCATACATAGTTATTCGCCAGTGGTGTACCCGACACATTCTTAGCTCCGGTTGTAATGGTAGCCGTATAGGTGGTACCTGATAAAAGATTACTGGTCGGTTTAAAGGATACAGTTGTGGCGGTGTGCGAAAATGTTCCCGTGACTGTCGTTACCCCTTGTTTTAAGGTAAAGGTTGTTGCAGTAAGGGTCAACGAATCCATTGGCTCACTAAAAGTTGCGATAACGATTTTAGTAAGGATTACGTTTGTGGCCAGATTTAACGGGTCGGTTAAAATTACCGTAGGAGCCGTAATAGTTCCGGTAGTAAATGTCCATGCATATTCATTTGCCATTGGTGTACCCGGCACATTCTTAGCCCCGGTGGTAATGGCAGCCGTATAAGTAGTACCTGATAAAAGATTACTGTTTGGTTTAAAAGATACTGTTGTAGCGGTGTGTGAATATGTTCCCGGAACTGTTGTTGCCCCTTGTTTTAAAGTAAAGGTTGTTGCATTAAGGGTCGTTGAATCCATTGGCACACTAAAGGTTGCGGTAACTATTTTATTAAGAACTACGCTTGTGGCTAGACCCAGCGGATCGGTTAAAATAACCGTGGGCGAAATGACGGCACCGGTACTAAAGTTCCACACGTAGTCATTCGCCATATTTGTACCCGGTACATTCTTAGCTCCGATTGTAATCGTAGCCGTATAGGGTTTACCTGATAAAAGAATAGAGGAAGGTTTAAAGGATGCTGTTCTACCAGTGTACGAAATTGTTCCTGCAATTAACGTTACCCCTTGTCTTATGATAAAAGTTGTATCATTAATGCTCGACGGATTCATTACCACACTGAAGGTTGCGCTAATTGTTTTATTAAGAGCTACACCTGTAGCACTGTCCGCCGGACTGGTTGAAATCACCGTGGGCAAAATGGTTGCACCGGTACTAAAAGTCCACACATAGTCAGTTTGTAAGGCATTGCCCATTAAATCTTTAACCGATGATGTAACCTTACCGGTATAGGTAGTGTTGGTTGTAAGGGGGCTGGTAGGTATAAAGGATGCAGTTGTGCCGGCGTACGAAATTATTCCTGCGACTGACGTTGCTCCTTGTAAAGTAAAAGATGCCTTGGTTCTGTTTACAGGGCTCATCTTTTTTCGTGCTACTGACGTTACACCTTGTATAGTAAAAGATGCCTGGGTGATAGTTGCAGGGTTCATCTCTTCATTAAAGGTTACCGTAATTATCTGGTTGAGAGGTACACCGGTAGCAGTATCTGTGGGATTTGTTGATACCACAACCGGGCATTTTCCAACTATTTCCACGTTTTCATCTTTGCAACCGCCCATAAACGCTGCCAGAAATAAGGCTATTATAGCGGTAGTCCATAATTTTTTTGTTCTTGTTCTTGTTTTCATAATATTACATTTTAGATTTATTATTTAATCTTACTGAAAATAGTTTACCCCAATGGATAACTTCTTTGGGGGTTTCTATTCATTTTATTTTATAATGGTTTTGTGCCAGAATTGCTCTTAAAAATGGCGGCAGTTTTTGTTAAAGCCGACCACTATTACAATCAAAAGCCTTGCCCTGATTGCTAATACTTACTTTTATTTTATTTCGGTTTCATAATGGTTTAATTTAGTTTGTCTTACACTTTGATTGAATTATCATAGTACAAAGTTGAGTTTACAACCAATGGAAAGTGTTACATAACTTAATATATAAGTTATATAATTCATATATTTTTCTTTTTGACAATATTGCTTTAAAGAAAAAAAGCGCTGCTTAGTAAGCATCGCTCTTCTTTTATCAACTATATGCCTACTGTTTCACAATAGTATTGCCTGCCATAGTAATATCACCGGTTCTTGCTAATGTCCTGCCATTGAGTGTTGCTCCTGTATTGAAAGTGATGGATTGCATTGCCATAACCGTTCCTTCAAAAACAGAAGTAGTTCCAAAAGTTACAGAACTGCCAACCTGCCAAAAAATATTGGAAGCCAACGCTCCTCCACTAAGGAAAACTTTGCGTCCCGATGTGGTAGTGAGCGAGGATGCTATTTGTATAATGAAAACTGCATCTGCATTTCCTTTTGCATCGAAAGTGAGGTCGCCTGATGATATTGCCAAAGACGAAGTTGACTTATAAAGCCCCGGAGTTAGGGTAAGTCCTCCAATATTTCCCGACAATGTTACTATATCAGTACTTGTTCTTCCTGCAGCATCATTATAAGCTACTATTAAATCAAGTTTAGCCTGTATTGCAACAGAATCATTGATGTGTTTAACCCCAACCAATATACCAGGAGGGAACCCGCCTATTGAAGTTCCCGGACTTAACCCAATATCACCGGTAATAGATGTTGCTCCTGTGTTGGTTATTGCTGATCCTGCAAGGATAGCAAAATTAGATGTGCCAGCGAGTGGCACTGTTGCCTGCACTATTGTTTGAATGGGTATGACAACTGGATTTGTTCCGGAAGAATCTGTGTCATTTTTTTTGCAACCGACAAATAAAACAACCAATACTATCGCAAGGGTTGTTAATAATTTCATTTTTTTCATATTAAAAATTTTAAATTATTGTTGCTTATTATTGTTTAGAAATCAATTTGCCAGATTGAATTATATTATCATTATCCATAAATTTATAGAAATAAATTCCTGAAGGAAGATTATTTGTTTCAAGAGTGGTAGATTGTTTAGTGATCATTTTATTCATTACCTCTGTTCCCATAACATTGTATATCCTCAATTCAGCTTTGTTAATTTGCAATGCAGCATTAATGATGATGTTTATTGAAGTTGTAAATGGGTTAGGATAAATGGTAACTGCTTTAGCTGTGTTTCCAGCATTTAACGAATTAATACCCGTTTGATTGCTACAGCCTGAAGGTATAGTGGCAGTTATTGCTGAAGTCGTTAAAGCACCTGTCGTTGTAAGCGCCCTACCATTAAGTGTAACTCCTGTATTTAATGCACCTAAAGCGCCATTGTTACAAATTATCGTACCGTTGAAAACAGAATAGTTGTTTACGCTAACTGCGCCTTCAATCTTCCAATATACATTTTTTGCCTGGGCTTCGTTTATCAAAAGAACTTTTGAATAGGTGCTTGTTGACAGGGCGCCATTTATCTGGATAACAAATACTGCATCGGGATTACCAAGTGCATTCAGGTATAATGAGTCTGTAAATGTTGCAGCACTGTTCATAAGATAAGTATGCGGTGTAAGAACCAGGTTGTTTCCAAACTGTGCCGGGTACAATAACTCTATATCATAAGGTAGCGTGTTTACATAATTATATGCAACTAATAAATCAGCTGCGCATGCTGCTGTTGAGCCATCGGGAATGAGATGAACTTTACCTGTTACCAATAAAGTATCGAAACCAGTGGTTAAACCAACATTCGTACCAACATCGCCAGTAATATATGTTACTCCCGAATTAGTTACTGCGCCATCAGAAGAGAATATTGCATAGCAAGCAGCGGTGCCTAAATCTGGAGCCACTGGCCCATTCAGAACAGGACTTCCACAACCGATGGGTGTATATGCCAGTACGCCGTCAACAGTAATTGCCCCGGTAGTAGAAAGCGCCCTTCCTTCGAGCGTATCACCGGTGTTCATGTGAATTGCCGCGTTGTTCGTGATAACAGTTCCCTTCATGAAAGTTCCTGAAGCCATGTTTACCTCACCTTCCACTTTCCAGAAAACATTACATGCCATTGCTCCATTAATCAATTTGATTTTTGAAGAAGCGTTTGTTGAAAGAGGTCCCTGAATTTGAAAAATAAATACTGCATTTGCGCTTCCTTTTGCATTTAATGTAAGGTTTAAGTTCAGAGTAGATGCACTGGAAATTGAATATACACCTGCAATAAGTGTGTCACCGTTTCCAAGCAGAGATGAAGGAAAGAAAGTTGGAATGGCATTGTTCAGCGAATCGTAAGCAATCAGCAAATCTGCTGCGCATTGTGCGCTTGTGCCATCGCCATCGTGCATACCACCGTTCACATTTCCGAAAGCGGTGCTGGAACCGTTGTTGGTGCCAACATTACCTGTAAGCTGCGAAATACCTGAGTTGCTCACCGATCCGTTCGTAGAAAAGAGAACGAAATCAGCAGCAGTTCCCAGAGGAGGAGCTTGTGCAAAATTTAAAGTTGGTATCAAGAGCAGTATAACTGCTGTTAATGCCTTGAGTAGTTGTGCTTTCATATTGTTTTTTTTAGTTTGTGAATGAATTTTCAAAACATAACAAAGGTCGATATCTTCATAACTTAAAGTCTTACATAATTTTATATATGAGTTATATAATTCATATATAAAATAATTAGTCAATGTGCCAATTTGAAAATGAGATGATTCCAGCCTAAATCACTTTTTCTGAAATTGATTCATTCTACTTTAAAAACTTGATTTTAATTAGTCTTTTAGATTAAATACCATTGGCATATTGGTCAATTGGCTCTTTCGTTTTTCTCTCGTTCTTTTTCAAACTTTTTTCTTGGAGCTGCATCATTTAATTCATCCATTTGCTGATAAGCGCTTTTTAGGGCTTTTGGAAGTTCTCCATTATATACTATTTTGTAAAATGAAAAGCCGTTATATGGAATACTATTTTCACCGGGATAAATTTTCACCCGGTTGTCCACAGATTTTTTCTTAAAAGGCAACATAAAAGCATCTTCTCTTTCATTATTTAATTGTTCGAATGCAGAATTAATAATAGTCGAACCAATATAAATGTTGCATTTCTCCTCAATAGTAAACAGCATGGCATCGTTAACCTGTTTGTTTAAATAATTAACAAACAAAGTATCTTTTATCGACATTTTATCGACCTTTAGAGAGTCATCTTCACTAAGCAACAGAGCATTTTTATTTTTAAATAATACATAATATTTTTTCTTGGCTTCAAAATACCGGATGTGTTCTTTTTCTTTTTCTGCATATTGCATAGGATAAACAGCGATAGATGCTTCCGGATTCTGTACCAGGAAATCCGCCATTTTATTTACAAACTTTTTCTGGTCGGGTGCTAATGAATTTTGTCGCATTTCCCATTTCAATGTGAGTGATTTCTCAATTTCATTTTCTAAATATTGTACTTGTTTTCTATATGGAGTTGTAGCGGGCTTAACAAAAATATTTCCAATCATGTCAAAGATTGCATCGTGCAAGTGAAATTTGGGATTCTTTAAATTGCCCGTTATTGGTATTTCATAATCAATTACGTTGCCTCTTTCACGAATAAAAAACATTATCAATTGCAAAGGAATCCATTTAGTGTCTTTATTAATTAAACGTTTGCTTACACGCGGGTCAATTACCAGCAGGTGATTTTCGCTTTTTATAATTCCGTTTCGAACCTTCCATTTGCCATTGAGTTCAATGGTTCCCCTATCCAAAGGGAAAGAAGTATAAGTAATCAGATAAGGGTTAAATATTGAAGCCGGCAGACTTTGAAGATGATATTCCATATCAAATTCACCTGTATCTTTGGGATTTATGCTCAGATATACCGACATATTACCGTAAGGCCGGATACCGGATTTGAATGATACGGCAACTCGTTTGTAGTTTTTATTAACTGAATCAGCAATGATATCCAGAGGATTTGCTTCAATTGAAAATTTTTCGGTAAGCGAATAGTCATTGAATTTTAGACAACCTTTAAAAATCACCAGCTTATTGACCTTGTATTCGCTTTGAAAAAAATTTTTCGCAAGTAATTTTATGTAATTTGCAATTTCAATAATAAGGTTGAACCTTGTTGCATCTGCATATGCTGCTGAAATGTTGGAACCGTTTTTTCCAAACATCATTTGCACGTTATCTAAATAATCATAACGCTCATATTTGATGAATGGATGACTAAGGAAGATTGAATCGAAAAGATATTGATGTTCTTTCGGGTTCAACTTATCAATTTTTAGCACTAATTTGTCGAAGGATACGTAATCATCATCCGGATTTTTTCCAAAATGAAAATCATTTATTGCCAGCAGTCCTTTGGCATCTAAAATTTCCGGATTGTTTAAATTTCCTGCAGCTTTTATATTTGCATTAATGTTGGCTCTGAGTTTTCCATAGTTGACTAAAACTTTAAGATATTGTTCTATCAGTGTCAAATCGAATTTATGAACGATAACGTCAACCCGATAATTCATATTTTTTAAATTAATTGTAAAATTGCCTTGTGCACTTCCGCTACCGGATCCTGAGCTGAAAGAAAATTTTGCTGCAATTGAATCCGCATTCCTATATTTGCCTGAACTTTCAATGCTTACTTCTTTGATAAAATAATTTATTGGAGTTACTTTTTCATGGTAATAGAACTCACCGTTTTTTATTTTTATACTTAGAATATTAAAATGAACTGATGATGGAGTTGTATCAGATTTTTCAGGAGCAAATTTTTTTATCAGGTCATTAAAATTAAAATCCTTTTTGTTTTGAATAACAGTTCCCTTTGGCCGGTTCAATGTGATTTCCGTTATTTCTATTGTTTTCGATAATAGTTGGAGCAAGGCAAAATTTGCACTTACTCCTTTTGCTGAAAAGAAAACGCTGTCACTTTTAGATTCATAAATTCTCAGGTTTCTGATATAGACATAACCGGTAAAAGGATTTACGTAAACCAAACCCGTTTTAATTTGCCTTCCTGTGTATTTCACATCATACTTTTCAATAAGGTATTTTGCTATAGTTGAAATCAATAAAATAACAACCAATACAAAAGTGATTATGGAAACTGGTATAATAATGAATGGTTTTTTTATTTTGGTGTTTGCAATTTGCATTTTTTAAAATATTATAGAAAATTTACCAATTTGCAGAAGCTGTCTGTCGAGAAATGACTGAAGCAACCGGGACTTTGAATGGCCTGCCTATGGCTTGATCTGGTATTATTTTTTTACTATTTGAACCTCTACATCTCCTAATAATATATGCCCATTTTCAGTCTTTAATGGAAAACTTATCAATACAGAATTATCAAACTCTTTACTAATAAAAAGCAAATAAAGGCTATCGCTCCCTTCAGGATATTTGTTATTCTTTATTATTCCATTATATACTGCATAATCTGATAACAATCTGTCTTCGATAACCGGATCATTATATGGAATCACTTTAAATTTCTTAGTATTCGAATATGAAAATACCATTGGTAAAAATGAATTATGATTTACGTACTTGTTTTTGATTAAATTTATACCATAAGTAGATAGTTGATACAACTCATCTAATTGGGTTTGTGAAATTTTAAGTGATGAATTATAAAGAGATACTGTATCGTTCGATTCTTGACCAAACCCCAGGAATGGAAATAATCCTGTAAATATTAGTATTATCAATATTTGCTTCATAATTGTTGTTTTTTGCTTGCCTAATTTATGATCTTACACTAAACAGGAATCAATCAACTGATAAAGGTCATGGACTTTGCTTTGAAAAGTGTTATACAACTTTTGAAATAAGTTATATCATTCACATGTTTTCTCACTAATTGATATGAGCCATTCAATTAATTAAAAAACTTCACCAATGTTCACAAATACACCTCTTGATCCTTCTACTCCAAAACCATAATCCAATGCCAGGTTGGTTCCGGAGTACTTATTTAACTTTATCCTGATACCGCTGCCAACTCCGGGTCGTACGGCTTTAAATTGGTTTGAGGGCCATTCTGATACCGATTGAAGATTAGAAAATACCACGGCTCCCAATAAATGATTCTGAGTTAACGGAAACCGATACTCGCCTTCCATGTATAAAAGGTTTTCTCCTTTATACCTCCCCTGTATGTACCCACGGCCAATATTTACTTTTGTGTTCCATCCTGTGCTCGGCAAATCAAGATAAGCTGGTTTTCCTGAAGGAGTCAGCCAGTTATAGCTCCAAAGTGCAAGAATATTATTTGAAGATGCCGGAAACTTCAGGTACTTTCTGAATTCAATCAGAAGCGATTGCCATTCATTGTCACTCCCCATCCATTTAAAGTGATAGCAATAGCTTATATTGCCGTAAAAGCCGTCTTGTGGATTTATCGAATTTCTGCGGGTATCATAAATTGCATTAAAAGTAGGTCCGGATGCAAAAGAACGATTGGTTTTACCATATTTATTTATGTCTGAAGCACTATCTGCGGGAAATGAAATATCCTGAATTTTCCAATGATAATCAATACTATAGCCGGGTCCAATGTAAAAATCAGGAGTAAACTTCCTGAGAAAATAGTTATATAACTTCAAATAGGAATAATTCAACCTGACTTCATCAGCAAACGAAGAGAAACTTCCCAATCCAAAGGTTGACTGAGGATATAGCAGATATCTCCAGTCTAAAATAACATTATACTTTTCATCTTTTGTCCATATATTTGCTTGTATCGGCATAATAAATTGCTTCCGGAGTGTATATGCAAAGCTGGCGCTGATATTCGTAAGTTTTTTTTTGCTCAGATAGGAACCATTAATAGCAACATTGAAGGCCAATACAGCTGCAAAGCTGGTCTGAAGAGTATATCCAACTGCAGGTAAAACAATGAAATGAATTAGAGAAGACGATCTTTTAACGGAATCCGCATGATTTCCGGAAAAAGATGGGAACATTTTCTTGAATAAATCAGGCACATCCACTTCCTGGGGGATATTAATATCTTCAACATGAAGTAGTCCGATATTATTATTAAATAAAAGAATCAACTTTGTTGTATCTTTTGGGGCAGCAGAACTTACAGCAGAATATAAACATGCTGATAAAAGAAAAAAAACAAACCACGTTTTGTTTATAGTTTTCCTGAAATTTTTACAAAAGATGATTTGGTTATTTATCATTGCCTTTATAAAAAGATAATTCAATCATTTTGCTAACCTTTAATTTTCAGACCTTAATTACACTTTTTGAAGCGGATACATTATTTTACTTTATGATTTGAACGGAATATGCGTTTGGAGTTATTTTTTGCCCGTATTTGTTTGCATGCACTTTGGTGAATTCGGCGCCTAAATAGAGTATGATCGCTGAATAATAAACCCAGCCCAGAATTAAAATGATGGAACCGGCAGCACCATAAACAGAACCAATATTATAACTTCCGAGGTAAAAACCAATAGCGAATTTCCCAATCATAAAAAGAAAGGCGGTAAAGGATGCCCCTATGATGCAATCGCGAAGAGCTAATTTTCCATCTGGTAGTGTTTTGAATATAATACTGAATAAAAGTGTTATGATAATGAAAACAATTATCGTATTGATAACATAAAGTAATAACATGGTATCATGTGGAAAGTTGATTGCCAAATGTTTGTTGAGTAAACCTATCAAAGAATTTACGATTAAACCGACCAATAGTAAAAACCCTACGGAACCGATCATTGAAAATGACATGAGGCGGTTGTACATAAATTTTATTAAACCGTGTTTGGGTTTTCCTTTAATGCCCCATATAAAATTTATGGAGTCCTGGATTTCGGCAAATACACCCGATGCCCCTATCAATAAAATGATTACACCTATGGTTGTAGCTAATGTACTGCTGTTTGAAAGTTTTACACTTTTTATTGCTGCCTGTATTTGCAGTGCGGCATCGTTACCCACCAGCCCGTTAATTTGTCCGAAAATTTCACCTCTTACGGCTTCGGCACCAAAAATTATCCCTATCAGGGATACAAAAATAATAAGCAATGGGGCTAAAGAGAAAATGGTATAATAGGACAATGCTGCACTTAATTGAAGAGCGTTATCGGCTACAAATCCTTTGAGGGTTTCTTTGAGGAGATACCCTGATTTTTTTACAACATTACTTCTTTTCATCGTGAATAATATTTAAGCTGAACTTCCGGTTGGTTTATTTTTGGTCTGGTTCCCGGTTAAGGTTAATTGAAATTGTAGTAGGATAAACAGAAGTAACATTAATCCGGTGTCTCTTTCCTTCATGCAAATCCACCACCCAATTACCGGCAAAATAACCTATCGCAGCAGCCGGAACTACATCTGAAAGCCAATGCTTATCCTGGTAAATGCGAGAGAACATGGTTAATCCGGCAGGCACGTAAGCTAATATTTTTAATGCAATTGAATTGGCATGGCGCGACATGACCGTTGAAAGTGCCATGGCAGCGGTTGTATGTCCGCTGGGCATAGAATGATAATTGTCATCAATAATTGTGAACGGATGATAGGTGGATGAACTTTCTCCGCTAATCGGCCTTGCCCTGCCAATAGCAACTTTAAATATTTCGGTAACAGATTCTGCATAAATCCCGGCTTGCAACAATTCAATGGTGATTTTCTTTGCAGCATCATCGTGATTTATAATTCCATAACAACCAAACACTGTTGCTAATCCTCCAATGGAATACCATTCCCCATATACTCTTCCTCCCACAACAGGAACGCTGTAATAATACTTTTGATGGCCCTGGGTTAATTTGACCATGGTATTATCCAATGACATTACTGAAATTGTCGCGGCTGCTACTACTCCAACCTTAAGCCAATCGCCACCTTTCCATGTAGTGGGTTGTTTAATGAACAAATATGATTCATGTGCAAATTGTGATAATCTGTATCTTCTTTTTTCCTGCTTCTTTTCACCTTTCGTTTCGGAAATAGTATCTTTTTTCACTTCTTGCGCGAATAAGCAAGATTGAAAGGTGATGATGAAAATGAGCGATATAAATAATCTATTAAGCATCAATGCAAATTAATTAATTGCAATTTTAAAAGTGAGTGGATAGATAGAAGTTAACTGAACCCGTGAATCCTTATTATCATGAAGGTTTACCACCCAGCTTCCTACAAAGTATCCGATAGCGCCGCCAATAAAAACATCAGACGTCCAGTGTTGGTCCTGGTAAATACGAGATGCTACCGTAAGAGCGGCAGGAACATAAGCCAACACTTTTAAAAATTCAGATTCGGCATTTTTTGACAATACTGTTGACAATGCAAATGCTGCATCTACATGCCCTGCAGGAAATGAATTTTGCGGGCTGTTAAAGAATGTGAACGGTTTATAATTGAAAGCGCCCTCGTCCATAAACGGCCTTGCTCTGCCAATACAACCTTTTGATATGAATGAAATTGCTTCGGAATAGAACATAGCTTGTGCTATTTCGAAACCGATTTTTTTGGTTTTATAGCTGTTTGAAAGACCGCCGATTGTATAAAGCGATACACATAATATGGGGCCGACAAAAAATCCTCCCCATTGGTTACCGGCTTCCATAAGATCGCTTTTGGAATACTTTGGATTATCGAGCGCTATGGTGCGGATTCTTTGATCTACATGCGTTAATGAGTATGTTACGGCAGCTATTGCACCGAATTTGATCCAATCGCATCCATTCCATTTAATAGGTTGTATTACAAGCAAACCCGATTCATGAACAAACTCAGAAAGATTATATTTATTCTTTTTCTGCATTTTGAGCGAATCCTGGGCTAAGAGGGAAGTTTCAAAAGAAACGATGCAGATAAGCGATATGAGTAATTTATACAACATTGTGTTTAATTTATTAAGTTTAGTGCAATCCTGATTATATTAATTATAATGTCCTCTCCTCTGAGAGTCTTCAAAATAAAACAGCAAAAATATTTTCTGTTCTGTTCTCATTGCATGAAATGAAGTGGAATTATTAAGGTAACGGTCATCGAAATATATGAAATCTTCAAACCCTATATTAATAGATTTGTAAAGGTTCACAGTAACTCTTGGTTTTAAAACGTTGATATAATTATTCCCGATTAAACCCTGAACGTTGTTAATCATAGCGTTAAAGGTGTGAATCATGTAATAATAATATACCACTGAAAGTTCCGCATATTTACTAAAATTAAGCATACATTCAAATTTTCCCTCATATCCATAGCCAAAATTATAATCCCTGAACTGCAAAGTATCGGGACCAAACTGTGTGCTGTTTCCTGCAAAAGGCACTCCAGCCAAATGGATGCTGGTGTAAAAATTAATCGTATTGCTTACCGGTAATTTAGTAGTTAGGCCACCGCCGAAACCAATAGTGGCTAACTCAAATAATTTACTATCCCAATAATCATTATATTGAAATACCCCGATGAGGTTTGCCAGCTTTCCCATCTGAAAATTTTTGCCAAATAAAATTCCATAGCCGAGTATGTTGTCAACAATTTTTCTGCCCGCGCCAAAATCTGCATCTACACGAAGTTTGAAAAAATCATAAGGCTTTCGTGAACGGTCTTCAAACGGATTTCCATAATCAAGTTGAGCGTTGATCATTAAATTGTTAGTCCCACTACCAAACATGCCTTGTGATACATCATCTATTCTGTGCATTCCTGCAAAAAGGGAAACATTTAACGGTTCTTTCTCATAAACTTCTTTGTTGGTTGTCCTGAAAGTTTTTCCCTGCAACAGCCTGTTAAAACCTCTCACGGGATCAATGATCCCGGCTGCTATTTCGCGGAAAACCCTATCGCTTCCTCTTGTGCGGTCATCGAGAATATTCGAGCTTAAGCGATAAAGTATTTCTCCGAAACATGCGCCTGAAATAGAAGTATTGATCAGATCTTCTCTCTCCGGTGTTCCGTTTTCCCCAAACATCTTCCACATATAAGCGCCGCCCACTGCAAATGCAAATGATGAATAAAAATTATATCCGTTAGAACGTGCTGCATTAAAATACATGGCTCCAAAATAAGGATGGCTAAAAAAGTTGTTGCCGAACCGGTCCTTATCCCATTCCCATCCCTTGCCCCATGGCCAGCCGGCACTTAGAGTGCGCTTCCATGTAGTAAAATTAGTATTGGAAAAATCTAATTTTAAAATATACCTGTCGGTTACATTTAATAAAAAATTGAGTCCAATAATATCGACAGCAGGTATCCAGAGGGAATATCTTTTGTTATACTCCGGATCGTCACGAAGCAAATCCCCGTATCTATTTTCAATTTTAGTATCAATGGTTTTGCTTTTTGCAGGTTCATTACCAGTTGTATCGTGCAGTTTTTCTTTTCTTTCATTGATTTTCTCCAGTTGCTTATCTACATTGCCTTTGTTTGGTTTAATTGTATCGGACTTGACAGAGGACTGAGCATAAAGAAATGGAGAAGATAAAAGCATAAAAACTAAAATGTATATTGTTTTCATTTCTGCTGAATTATTTTAAAAGTTAGTTAATAATAAAGTTGATTGTATTCTAAGAGGTTTTCTTTTTTAAATATTTATTTTAGTTAGTTACAAAGTTATCGTTGATCTCTACCATATGTTTTACAAAACTTTAGAAATAAGTTACATCATTCACACATTTCGGCACTGAAATATATTTTGGTTATAGGTCGAAATGGCTGATTTGATAGCTGAAACCTGCCAGAATTCAAAATTCCGGCAGGTTTATCAACTAGTTTAACCCATCAACTATAATTTTAACTATTTTATTGAAACTCCACTATTCCGGGTTTTCCGATTATAAAATCCTGAAAGCCGAAATCAGTCGTTGAATTTGAATTTATTTTAAAAACATTATTGCCCTTTCCCGGGATATTCGGATAGAATGCAACTGAAACCTGGAAATTATTAATTACCAGGAATTCGTTTTTAATTAAAACTCCCAGGCAAAACTGTGAAAACACCTGTTTCTTTTTAAATCCTGATGCTGCATTTCCCAGCATACCGAATGAATAAATTAAATACGGCCCGAACCGAAATCCCAGCAATTTCCATGGAGCATAGGATTGCGTTTGAAGCGTTAAAACTATTTTTTTTGTTCCCAGTAAGGAAATGCTGTTAAAGCCCAGTATACCGTTTTCGTTGTTAATGGTAATACTCTCTGAAGGAAAGCGATTTATTCCCAAGGTAAGCTGGGGTTTTACAAACTGCCTGCATTTCAAGTTTCCGATTTCAAATAAGTTTGTGAAATAATTTAAACCTGCCGAAAAAACACCTTGTTGGGAATATGAAGCATGGTAAAAGGTTCCGTATTCGAAATTGCAACTCATATATCCCCATTTATAAAAGTTACCAAAGGAAAACCGCGTCCCTAAATATCGCCGCCAGGAATTATTCTTTACCTGGTAACCGCCTGTTAACCCAAAAACTTTTCCAACCGGCACATCTTCTACAACACCGTAATTAAAAACATATTTATCCTGAACATATTTCCGGGTAGAAATTCCTATTGCGGTTAAATAAAAATCTTCATCGGAATAAATATGATACGGGTCAGAAAGTTCAGATGGCTTTTCAGAATACCGGACCCGCAGATAACGCAGCGTAAAAATTAAATTGGTTACACGTTTCGTTTCCGTGTTGCCCTTGAAAACCTGATGTGCAATGCCTGTCCAATAATCCTGTGTGCCGAATTTTGAATTCTCCGGAACAATAGCCGGATTTATATCGCTCAGGGAATCTTTTTTATATTGAGAAGCAAAAGACACACCTGCTGCCCACTTTGCAAATGGAGAATAAAACGGACGGTCAACAGCCAAACTCTTGTTGAAATTTTTGTATCCGTCAACCCCATAGTGCAACATTGCGCTAATGTACGTGTTCCTTATGTTCGGGATAGAATAATTTGTATTAAAAGTATTAATCCCATTATTAAAATTTCTTGTAAAATCATTTTGGAATTCATGACCGGACCCTAAAAAATTTTTATCGGTTATATCAAATTGAAAATTTGAAGTTGAAATATTTATTTTCGGAATGACGCTCCATTTATCCGACTCACGAATAAAAATATCTACTGAATCGGATTTTTTTCCGGCAGGATAAACGTAAAAAGAAACCTCATGCACATAATTCTGGCTGCGGATTAAACGCTCCGATTCCCTGACAAGTAAAGAATCGAATGGTTCGTTCCTGTGTATCAGTATGAGGTTTCGGATTGTGATACGTCGTGTTTTAACATGCGTCTCATTTCCCGCTTTATATAAAAAAGTTTGTTTTACAACAGCAGTGTCGGTGGCTGAGTAACCGAAAGGATCTAACGTAACAATGTCTATATTCCTGATGGTTTTTCCTTCAAAGGCGCTGTATGGTTTTTGTACCAGTCTTCTATAAACTTTCTTTTTTACTTCTTTTTTCTTTGACCTGGCTGCAACAGGTTTAAAAATTAACCTGTACAAAAACATTTTAAACTTGCTTTGTTTGGAATAGTTTTGAATATTTTCATAAAGATGTGTTGAATCTGTTTTGACAGGAACTTGTGCCAATGCAGATTCACTTATGTAAATTGAAACAAAAAAAAGTATGAAAATATTTTTGAACCACATTTGTATTTACCATATTTTGAAATTTTCAGGTTTTTACTTGTTTTGGCTGTTGACTATGGACTATGGACTATCAGCATATTCTTCCTGTAGTTTGATAACCTAAAGACTAAACACCTGATAAGTTACATTATTTCTTTTCATTTTTTGCTTTTTGTTTCGCTGCTTTTTTTTCTTCAGCATCATACTTCTTTTTTTCAGCTGCTTTTTTTTCTATTGCGTCAACCTTTATTTTTTCGGCTGCTTTTTCTTTCCTTTTATAATAACCTCTAAAAAGGAAATTTTCCTTGGCTGCATTCATATTTTCATCAAACCCTTTGCTGCTTTTTTTAAGATTCACTATGGTCTGATTAATATTTTCTGCCAATGTTGAATCCTGGATTAATCTTCCGAGTGTTCCGTTTCCGCTATTTACTTTAGTCATAATTTCTGCCAGCTGATCTGAAATAATTACAGCATTATCTGCTGTTACCTGCAGGCTTGCCATGATGGCATCGGGTTCAACCGGTTCTTTTGATGCAATTTGTTGCCCATCTTTTGCAATAGGAGCATCAGAACTGCCTTGAGTAATAATTAAAATACGGTCGCCGATAATTCCTGCAGAACCTATAGCCTGCTTCGCAATCTGATTTAATAAACTGCTGAACATTTTTTTGAATCAACATGTCAACCCGCACAGTTGAATCATTTATTATTTTAATATTATCAACCGTGCCTACATTGATTCCTGAAAAACGGATATTGTTCCCGACCTGTAATCCGCTTACATTATAAAAAGTCGTAGTTAGTTTAAAAACAGGATTAAATAAATTTTTCTGCTTTCCGATTATGAAAATAGCGATTATAAAAATCACCAATCCTCCTGCAATAAACAATCCTAACCGTACTTTGAATTTAGTTGTGTGCGTTTCCATATTTTTATGGTATTAAATCTTGATACTTATTAAAATACATTATTTAAAGAATGATCTGATTAACGAATCAGTTGACTTTTCAAATTCTTCCAATTTCCTTCCTTATAAACTTCACCGTCATGCAACATTATAACGCGGTTTGCAGTAGTGCGGGCACATTCAATATCATGTGTGATGATGAGGGAAGAAGTTTTATATTTTTTCTGAACATCATTGATGAGTGAACTTATTTCATCTGATGTTGCAGGGTCAAGACCGGTTGTCGGTTCATCATATAACATGATCATCGGATCAACAACAATGGTTCGTGCCAGGCTGATCCGCTTACGCATTCCGCCTGATAGCTGCGATGGCATTTTATCTAATGGCATCCGATAAACCGACATTTTCCAAGAACTTCTTTTACTTTTTCATCTATTTCTTTTTGAGTGAGGTTCTTTTTTATTCTTCGCAATGGAAATTCCAGATTTTGTCTTACAGTCATGGAATCATATAATGCACCACTCTGAAAAAGAAAACCTATTTTCTTTCTCAACTCTCCTAAACCATTACTGTTTAATGCACTTACATCTTCACCAAGTACTTTGATTGTTCCGTCGTCGGGATTTAATAGTCGAACAATACATTTTATCAGGACGGATTTTCCTGAGCCTGATTTTCCAAGCACTACCAGGTTTTCGCCATTAAAAAGTTGTAACGACACATTTTTTAATACTTCCTGTTGGCCAAATCCTTTCCTTAGGTTATTTATTTCAATAATTTTATTTGAGCCTGATTTTGCACCTGTATCATTCATTTTTGTGATGTTTATTTCCAATAATAATTTGAAAATTTGAAGATGAGTTAATTTGAAAATGAGAAATACGAATTATTAATTTATAATTTTCAAATCTTCAAATTGCATTAAAGCAAATCAGTAATTTGTACAGCAATCAAATCTACAATTATCACAAGCAATGAAGATAGTACCACTGCAGAATTCGCAGCAATACCCACACTTTCTGTTCCGCGTCCTGCTGTATATCCTTTATAACATCCGACTATACCAATCACCGCGCCGAAAAAGAATGTTTTTATAACAGCCGGTAATAAATCAATAAAATGAACATGGCTAAATGCCTGGGAGAAAAACAAAACAAACGTTACATCTCCTTTAATATTTGCGCCAGCCCAACTTCCTAATATGCCTAGAGCATCAGAATATAAAACCAATATGGGTATCATCAGGGTAGCTGCCAATACTCTTGTAACAACTAAAAATCGTATGGGATTGGTGGAGGATACTTCCATGGCATCAATCTGCTCTGTTACTTTCATTGAACCTAACTCTGCACCCATGCCGGAACCTATTTTTCCTGCGCATATCAATGCGGTAATAACCGGCCCCATTTCCCTTATGAGAGATACTGCTACCATTCCCGGAAGCATAGAAACCGCCCCGAAATGAACAAGTGCGGGCCGCGATTGAATAGTTAAACACCAAACCCATAATAATTCCCGTTACTGAAATAAGCGGTAAAGTTTTATATCCAATTTGAAAACACTGTCGTAAGAATTCCCTGAATTCAAAATCACGGGAAAAAGCTTCTTTTGTAGTGTGCGCAATGAATAAAAAAATATTGGCTAACTCCGTTAGAAAGTTGTTCACTTTCTCGGTTTTTCCAAAAGTTTTTTTGCTGAGCTTGATAGCTTGCTTCGTTGCACCCCGAAGGTGCGGAATTACTTTGATAACGGGAGTAAATTTTTTCATTTTAAAAAATTTGATAGCATCCGTACATTTCTTTTAACAAGAATCAGATAATTCATAAAAAGGCCGTCTTTCAAAAGAAAAAACGGTTTTTTTAAATTTTATAAATTTTTTATTTCAATGCATAATTTTTGTTATTGGACATCTTCATCAAGGCATCGGTAGTGTATATTGTCCTGGCATTATTTTTATCGTACATTGTAATTGTTCCGTCATTATTATATGTGCAAACATTCATCGTTTTGTTGTCTGTAACAATTGACCAGGTAGCTGACTTTTCATTATAAACTAAGTCTTGTTTAAATTTACCATCTAAACTAACTGCATGAAAACGGTCATGTGTGGCAGTAACAATGTATTGTTTACCGTTAAGAACAATTTGTTGAGTTTCAATCTGACCTGGTTGCATTGCCATTGGATTGCTTCCTGACCAGAATTCAACCAGGTTCAAAATTACTGCATCGATAAAAACAGCAATTTCATAAACTGGTATAATACAGAATACCAAAAAAACCAGTTCACTGACAAATTTATTCGACGTGGACCTATTAAAGTTATAAACCGCTTTAGTAAGTTTAAATGAACCAATACATCCGGTTTGAATTAGTAATAATAAAGCAGCCAAAGCCACCAACAAAGTTTTTTTCAAATTTTTCATTTTTATAAAATTTAATTTCAAAGGTCGAATGGAACCCACATATTTCAGATTCATAGCTTTTAATTTAGCTTCTGAGATTTTATTCATCCGATCTTTGTGTTTAACTTTTTTAAAATGTGGGTTTCATACGTTTTATTTATTATTGATTGTTTTATTGAAAGGATAATATTTTTTCAAAAAATATCTTAAGTTTCTTAAAACTGTACCTTCGTTCGGCTATGAACTTATGCTTTAGTCGTAAATATCATAGAATAGATTTAACCTGCAAGAATAAAAATGATGATCGATCTAACAGGAAATGTTAATCAATTTGCCTCTTATCCTGTTCCGGCCTGTGTTGTTCATTTGGTTGCTCGTTCCTGTTGTTGTTCCCTGGCTTTACAGTATTCGGTTGTTGCTCATGTTTATTATTATCGGATGGATTTTCATTCCGTGGCTGCAAAGGCTGAACCTTATTATTATTGTTGTTCTGGGGTTTTACATTATTCGGTTGTTGTTCCTTTTTATTATTGTCCTGAGACTTTACAGTATTCTTTTGTTCCTTTTTATTATTCTCGGATGGTTTTAACTTCTGAGGTTGTTGCGAAGGCTGTGCCTTGCTATTTGTATTTGCTTGCCTTAAATCTTTCTGTTGCGGTTCCTTTTTATTGTTCTCGGATGGATTTGATTTCTGAGGTTGCGAAGGCTGTGCTTTGCTACTTGTTTTTTCTTGTTTTGAAGCTTTCTGTTGCTGCTCCTTTTTATTGTTTTCTTTTGGATTTACTTTCGTTGGCTGATTTGTTGCATTTTTTACCTCAGGTCGTTTCACATCTTTCAAATTAGTTATTTTGGATGGAGCAGGTTTCTTTCCCTTATCGTTGTTTTTGTTCACTTGCGGCCTGTATATCTGTAACCGGCCATTGCTCAGATTTTGTCCCGGTTTATTATTATCCTGAATAGCTACAGGGCTGATCTTTTTGCCGGTAACTTTTTGTACATCTTCCCTTGCCGGCCCTGAAACATATGTGGTATGCCGACTATTATCAACATAAGTTTTATTGATCACCGTAGAATTTTTAATGATCCTGTCGCGATCCGTTCGATTGACATAATAGCTATGGATGTCGGATCTATCAATATCCCTGTCTCTCACGAACATCCAGTGATCGTTTTGACCATTGTTTGCCCTGCCAAAACTGGCACTGATACTAACGCCGGGTTCCATAGGCTCCCAGCCATAATAACCATCGGCCCTTCTCCAGGAAACCCATGAAGGACCCCATTCATTATCCGGTATCCATAGCCAACCATAAGAATTATCGTAGCCCCAACGACCATAATGAAAGGGCGCCCATCCCCAATTGTAATCCGATACCCATGTCCAGCCATAGTCAGTTAGTATCCAATGGCCTCCAGTTGAATAAGGAGCGAAGTCATATCCGGCATCCGGAATCCATACATAACCATAATTGGGATAATTTACCCACTGACCATATGGACTTAATTGATCATAGAAAACCTGGAAACTGACACTGGCCTGCTGCGCTGATGCCTGTTTTGTAATTATTACTAAAGTTATATTCAAAGCAAGTAATATTGCTAAAATTTTAATTCTTGATTTCATGGTGAATAGAATTTATTTATGTGATATTTTCAAAATGCAATAATTTCAATATATGATTTTCAGGAGTTAACCGGGGTATAGCCATAATAAAATAAAGGTATGGTTAAACATTGCCTTAAGTGTTACATAACTTTCGAAAAGAATTACATTATTCACACATTTTCCTGCGCTTCGTATCCATGTAGGTTATTCCAAATGTAATGGCAATGAAATGAAAAAGGGTTGATCCAGTTACTTTTTATAATCGGTTGAATAATTCCGAATTATTCATGTACCATTTATTTTTTTTTAATCGGTTTAACTTTTAATAATGAAGGCATGGTGTTGCCTAATAAAAATCCCCAGGGTTTTAAGGGTTCAATGTGGTCGAAAATGAGTTTTACAATTCCTGTAACAGGAATGCAAATAATCATACCGGGAATGCCCAATAAGGCGCTTGCTGCAATGATTACCGTAATTGATACTAAAGCGTTGATTTTGACTTTTGAAGCAACTATTTTTGGAATAATGAAGCTATTATCTATTAAATGAATTGCTATAGCAAGCATCAAAACCAGAAACGGATATGTAACTGAGTTTTCCGTAGCTATTGCAATTATCATGATTAAAGATACAGCAATAATTCCCCCGATATAAGGGATTATATTGAGCAACGCGGCAATAAACCCAAGCAGGATGGCATAATCAATTCCAATTATCAGTAAGCCGGTGGAATATAAAGCAGCTACAATGAAAGCTTCAATAAGTAATCCTATGATGTAGCGCTGAATAAGCGTCTTGGTTTGAGTAATTATTTCATTTACGTCCTTTTTGTTGCTTATGCCAAAGAGCCTGCGTATAAATTCAAGTATGAGGGGTTGGTAAAATAATATCAAAAAGATGTAAACGGGAATTAAAAACAATACCAGTACCCTGCTGCCGATAGAAACGAGTGTATGCCCGATTGCAGCGCTGCTGGTATTGATGATTTCAGCTTTGGTTGTTGTGATCCAGTCATGGACTTTTTGTGGGTTAATGTCGAAATAACCTGACGCCCTGGAGATGGTATGGTTGAGTATACCGGTAAATTTATCGACCAGTATCGGCCATGATTCACTAAACCGGCTTGCCTGCGAAAATAAAAGAACGCCAAACGCGGCAATGATTATAAGACTAAGGAGTAAAGTAATTACAATAGCTACTACCCTGCTTATTCTTATACGCATGAGAAAATTTACAACAGGGTGAAGCACGATAGCAATAATGATTGCGAAAACTATTGGTATAATAATGCCCTGTGCGATGTACAACATCGTTAGCAAGGCAAATATGCCGATGAGAAAAATGGTTGCCTTTGCGTAAAATGGTAATTTTAATTCTTTATCCATCACAACTCTTTAGAATTCATTTATCTGCTCTGTTCATGAAGAGATGTACGTTCTTTTTTACGAAAAATATGTTGTAATATAAACTGCCCGAATGATAAAATGGCTTCGGGATGTTTAGCAACAAGGTTTGAAACGCCAGACTGTAAAATAGAGCCGGAAAGTTTTCTAAATATATTTCCCGATGCACCTATAAATATTTTTTTTGAAAGATAACCGGTAGCCAAACCTATTACATTTCCTAAAATATTTTCAATTAAATTGGGCGATGAAACTATATCTTTCAAAGCGCTCTTTATAAGGTTAGCTGGCTTTAAACTCTCGCAGGTAAGGTAGAATTGTTCTTTCAATAGCTGCCCTTTAATAGCTTGCTCAACTTCTAATAATCGAATTGCATTTTTAAGCCCGGTAATGGAGGTTATGTTTTGCATGAAATTTTAATTAAGTACCTTTTTAATGATATAATTGCCTACAAGCTTTTTAAGCCATTTATGCATAAAGAAATGTAACACAAGCCCTATAATACCATAAAAAGCAGCTACTACGAAGAATCCGTAATAAATTTTGCCGAGGATTTCGCCGAGCCAGAGTGACAATCCCAAACTGAAAAAAAGTACGGATGATGCAATTAGGACAAAGACAATAGAATGAGGTATAAATGAGGAAACAACATCCAATGTTTTGTCCAACGTTTTAAGTTTTAGTAACTCAAAGCTTGTTTTACCGTATTCTGTAGCTTTTCCCAGTAATGATTCAATTAAATTAGCATTGTCTTCCATGTCTTCGATCTTGATATGGTGAACTTCCTTGAAAACATTTCAACTAGTGGCAGTTTTAACGTTTTTTTTGGCTTCTTCCGCTTTGGCCTTAGCTTTTTCAGCAAAGTCGGAAACTTCTTCCTTTACTTCTTCAAATTTTTCGGAAATGCTGTCAAGAAATTCATTAAATTTTTCTTTTAATGAATCCGCATAATCTTCTCCCTTTTTAGATATTTTTTTACGGGTTTCCGAACCTTTATCGGGGGCAAATAAAACCCCTAACAATGCGCCGGCTGCGATGCCAGCCAATACGCCTAATAATACTTTTCCAGAGCTCATAATTTTTGTTTTTTAATTGTTTATAATAAAATAACTATTAGCACAACAACAAGAATAATTACACCAACTGAAAGATATGCGCCACCACCATCTTCTCTAAGCTGTTGCCTGATTGAGCGTACTTCTAATCGCAATTCTTTCTTTTCTGACGAATTCAGATTTGACTTATCCATCGCTTTTATTTCGTTTAACCTTAGCAGTAAGGCATTAGCTTCTGCTGATCCTGCAGGTTTTGAGGCCAATAAAGAGGATGGCTCAGCAACTGTTGCGGCATTTGATTGAAGCAGATAAAATGTTAATGACAAGAATGTTGCTATTAAATAAAAAACAATCTTTTTCATGTTGTTTGATTTAAATTGATTACCTGCCTTGAATAACCCTGAATATTATTGCAATAATTGCAATAACCAAAAGGATGTGGATGAGACCCCCAGTATGGTAACCCAAAAATCCGATTGCCCATGCGACAAGCAGGATGATTGCTATGACATAAAATAAATTCCCCATGATTTTTATTTTTAAATTGTTTAAAACAAAAATCTTAATAACAAAAACAAAACTATTACTGTACCTACAGAAAGATACACAACACCCGGTCCTTTAAGCTGGTGATTTATTGGATGTACTTCAACCAGCATATTTTTTTTGTCTGACGAATCCGGATTTAATGCATCCGTTGCATTTATTTTGTTTGGCCTTGCCTGAAAGGCTTTAACTTCTAATGATTCTATAGGTTTAGAAACAACAGAAACAGAAGATACAACAGTATTAACAGCATTTAATTTAATCGGTTGGTATGTTGATGATAAAAAAATTACTATTAAACAAAGTGCAATCTTTTTCATGTTATTTAATTTAAACTAATTTCTCCCCTGAATAACCCTAAGTATTATTGCAATAATTGCAATAACAAGAAGAATGTGGATAAGACCCCCTGTATGATAGCCTAAAAATCCAACGGCCCATACAATAATAAATATTACTGCAATAATGTAAAGTAAATTTCCCATGATTATAAGTTTATTTGATTTATGTTATTATTTAGAAACAATATTTTTTTTAAAGAGAAAAAAGCCCAGATCCGTAGAATGGGCTGATGTTTTACTTTCTTTTAACAGTAAAATCTTTTAAGGCTTTGCCAAGATCATCCATATTCTGGTTGAAATCATTCTTAAAGGTTATCCATTTGTCTTTTCCTTCTGCTTTATAATCATCCAGCTTCTTTTTCAAATCGCTATTTTTTTGTTCTAACCCTGCCAATTCCTTTTCATATTTGGCTTTGATTTCTATTTTCTCGTTTGCTATTCTTGCTTTAAATTCAGCAATGCTTTTTTCATGAGCGGTGATTTTTTCTTCTGATTCTTTTTTGAATTGTTGAATAGAATCGTTCAGCGCTTGGTTTAGCTCTTGTTTAGCTTCTACCACTTTGTCCTGGGCATTTTTTACTTTTGTGGCCGATGACTGGCAACCGGTTAGCATTGTTCCTGCCATAAAAACTGTTATAGCCAGGATAAAAATTGTGTTTTTCATTGTTGTCAATTTTAAATTTGTGAATAAATTTTCACGGTACAAAGGTGGGTATATAAATTCCGGAAAGTGTTACACAACTTTTGAAAAGAGTTACATTATTCACACATTTAAGAAAAACAGTCCCGGGTATTCTTCTTAAATATTACAGTTTATTCGTATCCGCTTTTTATGATGATCAAAATCATTTTGAAACGTTCGTCTTTGAAAATATTTTTTATCAACTAAATATCAATATAAGCTTCTAATCTAAATGTCTTATGTTCGTCCATTTCAACATATCCTAACCGGTTTGTGGCCATTTTTGTTTTACCAATAATGAATTCTGGTTTATTTATATGTCTATGTCTATATTTCCAGACTTCTGGCTGAAATTTTTCAAAAAAAATATAGAACAATTATTTGACGAAATCAATTTTATGGTATTTGCATGTTTCATGTTTTCTTAATAAATTTAAAAACTTAACATTCATTGAATTTTATTAAATAAAATTATAAAATGAACAACGGTGTAATCAAAGGTATTTCCATTTGGACATTGTTTTTCAGTTGCAACGCTTTTGCACAAACCCTGAAAACTTTTCAGGGCAATTATGAAAACGGCACAGCAACTTACCAATATTATGAAAATCAGAATTTCGAAAGGGTATTTCAAGGGCAGTTCAAATATAAAGGCATTGTTACAGGCGGCGTTAGAGGAACCAGCATGCTTTACGCTGTGGGACAATATAACCAGGATAAAAAGGATGGAAAATGGTCTTATGTGTTGGCCGACCCCGATATTAAAGGAACATACGAAACCGTTTCGGGATTGTATTCCAATGGCCAGATGACCGATTTATGGACTTCAACCACAACATTGAACCTTACAAAAAAAACAATTCGTAAAACTTCGGCAAACTTTAAAAATAACAAACTTGCCGGCGAATTAAAATTCGACTATAACATCAACAACCTTAAAGATTTTTCGTCCATTTCAATTTCAGGGTTCTTCAACGATTCAAGTTATTTCGAAGGTACTTGGTCAACAACCTATACACAGGGAAATATCCAATATGAGGAATCGCGCAAATACCGCAATGGCGTGCTTTATTTTCTGTTGCACCGAAGGCTCTCAGATGGAAAAATTCTTGAAAAAATTGACAGCACTTTCTTTGTCGATCAATTTTTCCAACATTACGACGCTTCAAAGCAAACTGCACAAATTGGGAACCAGAGATATATTTTCAAAGATAAACCTGATAAATACTCAGGTAGCCTGGAATTGCCAATAGTTGTGTCTGATTATTGGACCAAAACAATGCCAAATCCATCATTTTCATCTTTAATAAATATTAATCCGGCTTTTATGATAGAACGGGGCCACAAACCCACCGATAAATTCCATGAAAACATTGTTACCAATTGGGCCAGTACCCAGGAAGGAGCGAAACAAACCTGGCAAGAAGAACAAAACAAAAAACTCAGGGAAGAAAAATTTAATAGTAACCTTTCAAATGCCGATACAGCTTTTTCGAAAAAACAATATACCGAGGCCGTTGAATTTTATAAACAGGCTTTGGCGATAAAAGAAACGCAGTATATACATGACCAAATCCAGAAAGCCCAATTAATTATTGATCAGCGGCAGAAAGAACTGGAGCGCGAACAAATGGCGAAAGAACAAGAAAAACTTGCCAAAGAAAAAACATATAAAAATTATATTGCCAAAGCCGATTCCAATTTTAAAGATGAAAAATTAGAAATTGCTTTAGAATTTTATAAAAGCGCCTTAGAAATAAAAGACGATAACTACCCAAAATCACAAATTGAAGCAATCAGGCAGCTTAATAATGAAACGCTAAGGTTGCAGACAGTGAATGAAATTGACAGAAACTGGGTAACTGTTGAAGGTGGAAGCTACAAAATGGGTTGTTTCAGGACAGATGAACAGGCGCTGAAAAATGAAGAGCCCACCCATGAGGTTTACATAAGCACATTTAAAATAAGTAAATTTGAAGTTACAAACGGGCAATATAAAGCCTTCTGTAAAGTTAAAGGATTAAAGGAGTCTCAGGGTCCCGACAGCGTGCCTGCCACAAATATAAGCTGGAATGATGCCGTTGCATTTGCCGATTGGCTTGGGTGCCGGTTGCCTACAGAGGCTGAATGGGAATATGCCGCGCGCGGTGGAATAAAAAATAAGAAATACCTTTTTAGCGGCAGTAACCAAATTGAAGAAGTTGCCTGGTTTTCAGAAAATGCATCTAACATGGCCCACGCGGTTGGCCAAAAAACACCCAATATATTAGGGATTTATGACATGACCGGTAATGTTTGGGAATGGTGCAATGATTGGTATGGCGATTATTCCGAGAATAAAGATATTGATCCGAAAGGTCCCGCTACTGGCGTGCGGCGCGTTAAAAGAGGCGGCAGTTTCAGCGATACAAACTTCGAGGTTGAATTGCGAATTACGTATCGCGGAAGTGAGCCACCGGATTTTAGCTCGTACAATTTGGGGCTTAGGTTGGTTAAGAAATAATTTCTTAGCATATTAATTAGTCTCTTAAAGGATATACAAAATTAAACTTTTTATTAAAATAAGAAATAATTATCATACAAGTCAAAAAAAATATGGGAATGAAAAATTTTTTAAAAGTTGAAAAAATGTCAATAAAAAATATTTGCAATGTTGTTGGCGCTTTATCAGTTAGAAATATTAAAAGGTTCTTATATTTCACCATGTTTATGGGCATTGTGCTGTTGTTTTGCAGATGCAGCGCAGATAATCCTGAAGCTAATTTCACCCCAAGCGCAACTACAGTTACAGTTGGCGATACCGTTTATTTTACGAACAATTCTTTAAATGCCGGTTATTACCAATGGGCATTTGGCGACGGTAGTTTTGCCATAACCAAAAATGCCTCCCATGCATATACACAAAATGGCAACTATGCAGTAACCCTGGTAGCCATTGGAAACAACAAATCAAATTCCATATCAAAAAATATATTTGTTACTGGCACAATAACTATTTTTGCTGGTGTCGGGATTATTGAAGACAGCCTCACCGATACTTGGGCTTCTATTAAAAATAAATTCTCAGGACAAGATAGCTTGATGCATGTTGATTCTTCCGATCAATATTATATTCATTCGGTCTTTTATCGTGGAAAAGGTATTATTTTTAGTTTTTACAACTTCCTTCTTTCAGTAATCGACTCCAGTGAACATCCGGATGAAATTTCTGTGGTTAACCAATATGCCGGGTATACGGCAAAAGGAATTACTTTAGGAGACGATATTTCTAAGGTAAAAGCAGCGTACGGAACCCCTGGTACTCAAACCACAGATGGCAACACTGTTTATTATTATGAAAACCTGGGTATACAATTTTGGACAACCACAATGTCAAATATAATAGAAGAAATTGATGTATATCTCCCTATTAATGCCAAAAGTATATCTGTTCGTAAGATAAAATATTCAAAAATTCGGGATTTAAAAATTCGGGGCCATGTTACTTTACATTAACTTTTTCACCAAGGAATTTTGGTTTTCTGCCTGAATAAATATCCCAAAAAACCAGTACACGGGCGAAATATTCCCTTATCATGGTTTTAAAGCCCATTGTCCAATAAATATCTTCTGCTTCGAAACCAATAGTATTCATTGATAAATGGTGAGAAATAAAAATAGCCCTTTCAAGATGAAAACGTTGTGAAATAATTGTAAAATTGTTTTGGCCGAATATTTCGTTACAACGAACCACTGAATCGAATGTTCGGAAACCGGCATAATCGAGAAATATAACCTTATTCGGAACTCCTCTTTTTATTAGTTCTTTCTTCATTTCTACAGGTTCGTTGTAATTAATCATATTATTGTCGCCGCTAACAATTATATATTTAATTTTCCCGGCTTTATAAAGCAATACTGCTGCTTTTATGCGGTTCGCAAAATACGGATTAGGCATTCCTCCATAAATGCTTTTGCTGGTGCCTAAAAGCAAACCGCTGGTATTATAAGGAACATCCTGAACATTTGAATAAATATATTTCTTTGACCCGGCTATAATTATTAGATTACATATAGCGATAAGACAAATTATTATAATTGTAAAGCCAATGATAACAATTACAATTTTTTTTAATTTTTTGTTTACAGCGCTTAATGTCATCAGGTTTGAGTAAAGTAAATTAGAAGCTAAAGTTACTATTTTTATAAGAAAATGTCAATAATGGTTCTATCCGCCTTATCTTACCCGGTTATTTCAAGTATTCTTTGATAATGTTAAAGCAAATATGTTAGTCCGCACATAACCTGAAACCTGTAAACAGGATACTGATTGTACCATGAATATCTCGCCCCGGTAAGATTTTTAAATTGAATGAACAAAGCTAATAGTTTAGTGTACCTGTATTCTATGCCGAGGTTGAAATCGGAAAATGCTTTCATAGGTATAGGATTTGTCGTTACAGGATCGCGGGCAAACCTTTTCCCGATAGCATACAACTCGCCGGTTAATAAAATTTTGTCGCGTAGGTTATATTTTAATTTCATTGATGCGTCATATTCAGGTAACTGCCAGGGTTTGGCTTCACGCGACATAGAATAGGCATAATAATTCACTTTTGCCATAACAGTAACTTTTTCTGATGCTTTAATGTCAAAATCAGCAGAAAAGTTCAACATTTCAATATTGTCATAAACAACCATAAATTGATTTGAGAGTTTACTAATTGTGTCGTTAATAAAAAAATATTGGTTGTCTATTTCCGAATATGATGCCTGAAGCAGGTAATGGGTGTTCGAATTTATGTTTCCTTTAAAACCTCCAAAAAGATGAACTTTGTGATCGGTATTTTTTACATTCAATCCCGGAATTATAAATGGATTAATCCCTGCAATTTTCGATAAATTATTTTCTTCGAGAAAACCGTTATATCCAAGAAAAGCATGCAATACAGAAGGCGCAACTGCAAATTCTAAATTGGCGCGCAAATATGTATGAAAAAGACTGCCGTTAGCTGTTTCATCATTAACGCCATCCAAGCCTATTAAAAAACGCCAGTCGCCTTTACTTTTACTTAAGAATGGCCTAAAAGCCAAAACAGCATTGTGGATTGAATCATTGTTACTGCCACGAAAATAATTATCATAAAATAGTTCAGCGCCAAAATAAAAGTCATTTACCTGTTTCCCGATTTGTCCCTGAAAACCTGCGTGGTTTTCATTGTTGCTATATTTGTCATCAATAAAATCGAAAATGCCATTGACTTTATAACATAATTTTGTGCTATCCGTTTCAAGCGATTCAAGGGCAACATTGAATTTAGCGCCATTATATTTTTGTGAAATATTATTTTTATTCAACGTTGTGTCAATTGCCGGATTATAGCCATAAAAAGATATATTATTATTAAAAAAGCCCAAATTGCCATTTAATTCCGATTCTTTTAAAATATGCTTGCCGTTAAAAGTAAATTCATTATCGGAATTTGGGGCATCCACTTTTTTATCATTGTCTAAGCATAACAGTGCCATCGGTTGAGTGATGAGAAAGAAAAATACTATATGAATTTTTCTTAGAACGTGAACTCGACAGGCTTAATTCGGCCAGTGTTGAAACTCGACTGCCCAATCCGAGTTTCAAATAGCTATAATATAAATTATTCACCGGCTCAATCGCCATTTTTGCCGCGCTTATTGGGCGGGGCTGAAACGGCGTAATTAAATGGACCGGCGTAACAGAATAATTAATTTGCTGAACCACTGATAAGGTATCCGTGAATACAGGCATCTGGCTAATTTTAACTGCATCCTGTAAGCTTGGCTGATATGGCTTTACAACTGTAACTTCTTTTTGAATATCTTGTGCCTTAACTGAATTTACGGCAAAGCCTATGCTTATAAAAAGTAAAGTTAATTTTTGCGCTTTATTTATATAAATTGTCAAGTTCATCTGGTTTTAATCTTTACTGTTTTGCCATAATTGCTTTTATAGTTTAATAACCATCCGGCTGGTTATCGTATTGTTTTTTTGAATTTCTGAATTTAATGTCATCTTCTATAAGCGCCTTCATTTTTGTTGCATCTTTCACAATCCCGTCATCTTTATTTTCATAATTATCAATAATGCTTTGAAGGGTATTGGTTGCCTGAAAATCATCGCCAATGCTATGATAAATATCGGCAAGCAGCATATATGCCTTAGCCAGCCAATATTGGTGAGGTGAATTGAGTTTTATGAAATTGAATATCTCTGTTTCAGCCTGGTCCGCTTTCCCTGCTTATAATAAATTTCGGCAATCCTGTATTTTGCCTCCGCGCCCATAACATTTTTTACATCCAAAGCAAGCTTGTGATATTGCTTAAGCGCTTTTTCCAACTGGTTATTAAAAAAGTAAGAATTAGCTATGACATATCGTGCCTGCCGCTCAGTTTCTTGGCTAAGATTTTGTAATTTCAAAACTTCTGATCCTGCTGCGGCAGCTCCGGAATAATTGTTCATTTGGTAAAGCGCCTGCATTTTACCTGAACGGGCATCAATGATATTTTGACTAACCTCTGCAACGCTATCTAAGAATTGATAATCGTGAAGCGCTGAATTGTAATCTTTTTTATCCATATTTAATTTAGCTGCCTTTGCAAGCGCGGGTTCGGTAAAGTTGTTTTTCGGTTTGCCAATTACATAATTGAAGGATTTTAATGCATTCTCAAAATCATTGGCCTTAAACTGACATTCACCTGAATAATACCAGGCATTTACGATAAAATCCCCGTCGGGAAACTTTTCAATATATTTTGAAAAATTATCTTTTGCTTTTTGGCAATCGCCTGCCAAATAAGCATTCTCCCCGGTATAATATAACAGTGAATCTTTTTCAGCCTTACTAACATTGGCAAAATCGCCCAAATTTTCGATATATTTCAGATAGCTGTCAATATCGTTCAATTCAACATATATGTTTTTAATACCGCTAAGCGCGCTCCGAGCCTCGTCTGTTCCGGGATAACCTTCAACTATTTTCTTGTAATTAGCTAAAGCGGCATCGTTATGGCCTGCATTATATTCAATTAAACCTATTTGCAATAAAGCTTTTTTCACATTGCTGCTGGAAGGATAATCCTTCAAAAGCTTATTGTAATATTTTTTTGCATCGTCAGGTTTTTGCAAAGCCATGCAACTACGGCCTATTTCATAAAGTGCATCGGCATTGTAGCCCGATTCAGGCATTGAGTTAATCAACTGATTCAGCAAACTGATTTTTTTCAAATGTTCGTTTTGCAAACCTAAGGTAAATGCTTTTTGATAAATAGCATAGTCTTTGCCCGATTGCCCAATTTCAATTGCTTTTGTGTAACAACTTAAGGCATCGGCATATTTTGAATTAATAAAATTACAATCGCCCAACCTGTTGTAAGCATCAGCGACAAATTTGTCCTTCTTAATTTTTGCATTATTTAAATATTTAAGAAACCTATCTGCCGCCTGGTTATAGTCCTTACTATTGAACCAGCAATAACCTATGTTGTAAAAAATGAGGTTATATTCCTGACATTTTTCGGCAACCGGCGATTCAAGAAATAAGTTGTAATTATCAAGGGCAGTATCAATTTCTTTCAGCCTGTAATAAACTTCGCCCGACCAATAATATGAACGCGCTGCAATTAATGGATCGGTTTCGGAATATTTTAAAGAATGTTTAAAATATTTAAGGGACGTATCGATTTGCAAATTGTTAAATACTTTAAGCCCCCTGAAAAAAGCTGCCCGCTGGTATGCCTTTTTGAAATTTTTATCTTTAGTTTTAATTTTATTTAGATACGTGAGCGCATCATGGTAGTTGTGGGTGTTCAAACATGCGTTTACCAAGTAATGATAAGCTTCGTCATTTTTTTTAGATTCCGGATATTTTGAGATGTATTCGTTTAAAGCTTTAATTGCGCTGTTAAACGGAGAGTTTGAGAGCTCGAAAGATAATACCGCATAATTAAAAGCCGCGTTTTCTTTAATTTTTAGATCGAAATCCATTTTTGAAGCAGCGCCGAAAGCCATTAAAGCCTTGTCTTTCATTTTTGTTTTTATATAACAATCCCCCAAAAGATAATTTGCATTTTGAGAAACAGAAGAATTTTCAAGTGAAGCTTTTTCAAAATATTTTGATGCTTTGTCAAACATTCCCAGGTTATAATTGCAATAGCCCATTTGATAATAATCGACAGGCGTAAAACCTTTGCCTTTTTCAAAATATTTATCGTAAAAAGGAATGGCTTCCTTAAATTTATTTTTCTGATAATACGCATCGCCAATCATCTTTGCCATTTCAGCAACACGGGTATCGACCACCGAATCGAGTAAATTTGGGGCATATTCCAATAATTCATCGTACTTTTCCTGGTAATAATACGATTGTGTAATATAATAAGGAACAAGCGGGGCGAAAGTTTCATCATTTTTGAGCTTGCTAAAACCGGCGATGGCTGTTTCATAATTTTTTTGAATGTAGGCAATATGTGAATAATAATAAATTGCAGGCGATGTGTAACGGGTATCGACATCTTTTATTTCATAAAATGCTTTGCGCGCCTTGTCGAGGCTATCGAGCATAAACCAGCTGTATCCGGTTTTGAAATATATATTCCGGCCTGGTCCGTCATCATTTAATTCCCCTTTATTAACTTTAGTTAAATAACCAATGGCTTGCTTATACCGCTTTTTTGAATATTCAAATTTCCCGAGTTTTAAAAGTGCGTTATTTAAATACGGGCTTTCGGGATTTAATACAATAAAATTTTTCCCCAGAACTTCGGCATCGTCATTAAATAGTTCGATTGCACAAATAAGCGCATAGTATTCGGAATTGCTTTTAATTAAGGTGTTATTGTTTTCCGGATCACCGGCTATTTCTATAAAGAGTTTTTGGGCGGCCGAATATTGTTCTTTTTCAAACAGTTCTTTAGCTGTACGGTAATTGCCGTCTTTTATGGCGTCAAAAGCTGATTTCTGAGCAATAATATTTGTAAATACTAAAATATTATGAACAATTATTATCAGGAAGATACTTAACTTAAATTTCATTTTGTTTTGGCAGCGATTATTGAAACTAATTTTCCAATTATAAAACGGACCAAAGGTAGAGATTATTGAGCAAAAGGTTTTTTGAATTATATCAATTTAATTAACAGCCTTTTGTTAATAAAGTTAATGAGTGGTTAATTATAAGCTACTGACAAAAAAAATAATTCCTATTTATTATTGTTCTTTCCATGACATTGTGGTCATATTTTCTTAATTTCTATAATTATGGCCATAAACCTTTTCAACTTTCCAAAATAACTAATTTTAAAATTTACTAAATTCGCAGGATTTCAAATTATCTCATTATGCCTATTTTTTATTCTTTTGAAGAATAATTTTTAAACTCAATATATTATAATGAAAATTTTGGTTACGGGTACAGCTGGTTTCTATAGGTTTTCATACTGCAAAAAAATTTCTTGAAAGAGGCGACGAAGTTATCGGGCTCGATAATATAAATGATTATTACGATGTGAGCTTAAAATATGCAAGGCTGGCTGAAGCCGGCATAAAAAAAGATAAAATTGAATATGGCAAATTTGTTCAAAGCGATAAATATGAACTGCACAAGTTTATTAAACTTAATTTGGAAGACAGGGAAACCATTTTAAAAAATTTTCAGCAGGAAAAATTCGATGTTGTTTGCCATCTTGCTGCACAGGCCGGTGTTCGATATAGCATTACAAATCCATATGCTTACATTGATAGCAACATAATTGGTTTTATAAATATTTTAGAAGGTTGCCGCAACAATTCAATAAAGCATTTGGTTTTTGCAAGCAGTTTCAAGCGTGTACGGATTGAATGAGAATATGCCGTTTTCAACCAGGGATAATGTCGATCATCCAATAAGCCTTTATGCAGCAAGTAAAAAATCAAATGAATTAATGGCCCATACATATAGTTATTTGTACCAATTACCTGCAACAGGGCTAAGGTTTTTTACGGTATATGGCCCATGGGGAAGGCCTGATATGGCTTTGTTTATTTTCACAAAAGCTATTTTAGAAGGCAGGGAAATCAATGTATTTAACAATGGCGAAATGAGCCGCGATTTTACTTATATCGACGACATAGTTGAAGGAATATTAAAAGTTATGGACAGCCCTCCTTCCGGAAATAAAAAATGGACAGGAAAAAATCCCGATCCTTCCACTTCAAAAGCTCCTTATAAAATTTACAATATTGGCAATAACAATCCTGTTAAATTGATGGATTTTATTAAGGCCATTGAAAATACATTAGGTAAGCAAGCTAAAATAAAGTCTTCGCCTTTACAGGCTGGAGATGTTCCCGCTACCTGGGCCAATGTTGACGATTTAAAAAATGACTTTCATTACATTCCCCATACTTCAATTTTTGATGGCACAAAAGAGTTTATCAAATGGTTTTCTGATTTCCACAATATTAAAATCTAATAATTAATAATAAGTATATTTGCAGCAGGCTTAAGGTTAATCACTAATTAATATATCGTTTTTAAAATAAATTATCTGCGAATGAAAATATTTAATAATAATAAAATCAATAATACTCCAAAAAAAGAAGTTTATCAGTTTACTAAAGATAATAGTATCGATTATTTTGAGATTATCAATTTTTTAATAGATCACAAAAAAACAATTTATAATACTGTTATTGCTTTTTTTTGCATAGGAATAATAATTGCATTTACAACACCAACTACTTACAAAACCAAATCAACACTCATTATTGAAGATAACAGCGCTATAAGCAGCAACTCCGATTTATTAAAACAAATCAAGAACTTTAGTGGTATCGGTGGGAACTTGCAAAACAATATGTCTATAATAACAATTGATTTCTATCCAAGCATAGTTTATAGTAAAACATTTTTAATTAATTTACTTAATGATTCCGTTTATTCTTCAAAGGTTGGCAGGAGTTTAAAAATATTTGATTATATAGAAAATTATAGGCCAAAGAATATTTTTGAGTACATATATGAATACACTTTTGGAATACCCCAAAAGATTTCTCAATATTTTACTAAAGAAAAAGATTTCCAATTTTCTAAACAAGGTGTTATTAAGATTACTAAAAAACAAGAAAAAGCAATAAAATATTTAACTAAAAGAATTGATGTTGAATTGACAGATCAACCAGTTACATTGGAAATTGAGACAGAAATGCCTGAGGCATTTATGACCGCGCAATTCAACAATTTAATAATAAAGCATTTAACCGATGATGTTATTAAATTCAAAACTATTAAAGCTAAAGATGATTTTCTGTTTACGCAACTCCAATACGATCAATCGAAAGAAGATTTTAGTTTAGCACAAAATAGGCTTGCAGAATATAGAGATGCCAATATTAACTCAATTACTTCAAAAGCAAAAGCTATTGAAGATCGATTATTAACCGAATATAACATTAAATTTAACCTTTATAACACTATTGCTCAACAATTAGAGCAAGCAAAAATTAACTTACAAGAAAATACCCCGATTTTTGAAACGCTTACACCCCCAATACTTCCTAATGAAAGAAGCAGCCCTAAAAGAGGGATCACATTATTAATAATGATTTTTGGAGGATTTATTGCAGGATGTTTAATATCTGTAATCAAATATCAAATATCACGAAATATAGGTAAAATAAATTTGTGGCAAACAGAAACTCCAATTGCATAAAATCATCTAATTTATGAGCAATGGTTATCCTTCAGTTTTTAAAAACACATTAATTTATTTGCTGGGAAACCTGGGTTCAAAGTTCATCTCATTTTTAATGCTTCCGCTTTATACTCATTATCTATCAACTGGTGAATTTGGATATTTTGATATAATTAGCGTTGTAATAACCCTAATTGTTCCTGTTATAAGTTTTCAAGTTAGCGACGGGGTTTACCGGTATTTACTTGATGAAAAAAGCAGACTGAACCAAAGTAAAGTAATACCTAATACTTTAAAAATAACTTTAACAAATCTTTTAATATTTAATGCTATTTTCTTGTGTTCATTTTGGTTTATAAATATTAAATATGGCACATTAATTCTTGTTTCTGTTAATGCTGCATTATTGTCGGGCCTTTGGCAGCAAATAGCCAGAGGATATCAAAAAAATATTCTGTACTCCGTTTCAGGAGTTATATACACAATTGCTGTTGTAATTTCGAACATTATATTCATAGTCTTTTTCAAATGGAAAATTGAAGCTTTACTAATTTCAAATATCATAGGAAGCATAGTCAGTATAATTTATATTGAACTCAAAATTGGGATTATTAGAAATACAAATTTCCGATTAATTGATAAATCGTTACAAAAAAAAATAATCAGATATTCCTTGCCGCTAATACCGAATACTATTTGCTGGTGGGGCATAATGGCCTCAAATCGTTTTATAATAAAATATTTTTTAGGAGTAAACGCAAACGGCATTTTTGCAGTTGCAAACAGGTTCTCAACTTTATTAATGCTGATTAACTCAATGTTTTATCTGGCCTGGCAGGAAAATGCTATTTTAAGCTATTCTGTAAAAGACAGGGACAAATATTACTCCAGGATATTTAATATTTACATGTGTGTTGAACTGTCTGCAGCTATAATTCTTATAGCCTGTTCAAAAACTATGATTTACTATTTTGTTGATAAATCATTTTATGGAGCATGGAAATATACCCCGTTTTTATATTTGAGCGCCGTTTTCAATTCCTTTGCTTCCTTTTACGGAACCGGGTACTTAAGCTCAATGAAAACCAAAGGAGCATTTACAACTACAATTTTCTCAACACTTCTGAATATTTTGCTAAATATTATTCTTATACCTGTTTTAGGACTTCAGGGCGCTGCATTATCAATGTTAATATCATTTCTCTTTTTGTGGATAATTAGAATAGAACAACTTAAAAATATCTTTACAATAACAATAAACTATAAAGTATTTTTCTCATTATTAGCGGTTATTTCAATTTATTCATGCAGTATTCTACTTTTCGCTTTAAATAAATATTTAGATTATATTCTAATTGGGGCATCACTTATTATTTTCTTATTTTATAATAACGCGCTGTTAAAAAGAATTTCTCAAATATTAGTAAAATTCAGGATATGATTTCAATTTTCCAGATATCAATAAATAAATTTAGAAAATTTAAACTTCTGAAAAGCCTTTATAATGGTCTTAAACCGATTGTTCAAACTTATTATAATATAATATATTATAATAAGTTTGAACAATATAAAAATCAAAAAAAGATATTTTTTTTATTAACGCCTGAACATGCAAATATGGGCGATCAGGCCATTGCCATTGCAACAATAAAATGGATCAAAGATAATTTTAATGAGGTTGTTATTGAAGTTCGCTTAATAGATATTTATAAATATATAAGCAGCATAAAAAAAATAATTAACAATGATGATATAATATTTTTTCATGGCGGAGGCAATATAGGCGACAGATATTTATCTGCGGAAAATGCGAGGCGATTTTTACTAAAAACTTTCCCAAATAATAAAATCATTTCTTTCCCGCAAACAATTTATTTCAGTAATTCAAAAGAAGGAAAAATTGAATTGGAGAAAAGCAAATCAATTTACAACGGGCACAAGAATTTTACAATAATGACGAGGGATCAATATAGTTTAAGTTTGGCAAATAATTACTTTCCAAATTGTAAACCGTTCAATTTTCCTGATATGGTTTTATATCTGAATAATAAATTTAATAGGTCAAATCAGAACCGGGGAAAAATACTTGTTTGCCTGCGAAATGATATTGAAAAAAATACAAATAATGATTTTAACCAATTTATATTTGACCTTATAAAAAATAAAAATCTGCCATTTACAACTCAGGATACGTTTTTAGATAGAAAACCTGATTTTGAAGAAAGAGAAAATCTCTTGTCTGAAATTCTTGATATTTTTTCAAAACATAAAGCAGTTATTACCGACAGGTTTCATGGTGTTATATTTTCTGTAATAACCAAAACCCCATGTATTGTATTAAAGAGCTCTGACCATAAAATTGCTGAAGGTGTAAAATGGTTCGCAGGTTTGAATTATGTTTTTTATGTAGGCGAAGATTTTAAAATGATCCCTCAAAAACTTGAACAGGCCTTAAAATTAGAAAATTTAAATGATATTGATTGGGATAAAGAATATTTCAATAATTTAAAAAATATAATTTTAGATAAATAAAATATATTTTAAACTTTCCATGAACTCATTGATTTCTGTATTAATACCATGTTATAATGCTGACAAATACGTTGAAGAGGCGGTACGTTCCATTATGAACCAAACATACAAAAATATTGAAATAATTACCATAGATGATTGCTCTACCGACACAACAGGTCTTGTTTTAGAATCTCTCGCAAAAGAAGACTCACGAATTAAAGTTTATCATAATAAAAGTAACCTGAAAATTATTAAAGCACTAAATTTTGGTATAGAAATATGTAAAGGCGAATTTATTGCACGAATGGATGCCGACGATATTTCTCTTCCAAAAAGATTACAAATTCAATATGAATTTTTGAAAGCAAATCCTGAAATTGCAGTATGTGGCAGCTGGGTCAAAAAATTTGGTATAGCAAATAAAATATGGAAAACACCAACCTCGTTTGAAAAAATAAAAAAATATTTATTCCTGGGCTCCCCCATTGCCCATCCAACAGCCATGATAAGAAGGGATGCTTTAATTGCCAACCGTTTACTTTATGATGAAAATTATTACCACGTTGAAGATTACAAACTTTGGTTTGAAATTGCAAAAAACAATAAAATATCAAATATCCCCAAAGTTTTGCTAAAATATAGAGTTCATATAAACCAAATAAATAAGAAATTTTATACTGAACAATTTGACAATACAATTAAACTTAAAAAGGAGATTATTAACTATAACCTTTTAAAAAATGAAATAACCTTTGCAATTGAATCTTATAATGGATTGAAAACTTTACTGGATTTTGAAAGATTTATTAATGCTAATAAATATAGAAAATTTAAAAAGAATATTATAAATATGGCCAAGATTAGTATTTACTTAAACTCAAAACCGGATGTGTTGGTTCTTTGGCATTTGATTACGAGTTTCGATTTCATTAAAAAATATTTTATAATCAAAAATGATTTTAGGATAATTAAGCATCATTTAATTATTAAAGTATAGATGATCAGGGTTTTTAAAATTATATTACTTTTTTGCATTGTTTTTGGATTCCCAATTCCTTATATATATAATTCAACGGTTTTAGCCGGAATTTTAACTTTGGCTATCTTTTCTTTTAAAAAGCATTCATTAAATAATTTTCTGATAATAATTAAAAGCAGTTACATATTCTATCTTTTTTTATTACTATTTATAATAATAGTATTGAGTTTATTATGGCCAATTCTTCATCAAACTTATGATTTTACAATTATAAAAACATTAGTAAACCAAATTGTATCATTATTTATTTTGATTATTTTTTATTCAACCTTTTACAGCACATCAAACTCTCCGGTAGAAATAATGAACGACCTGATAAATATTTTTTTAATTCAAACCTTTATTCAAATAATTGCATTTCTATCTCCCACAGCTAAAGAAGTTGTAGGAATTTTTCAAAATAAATCAACAATTGATATCGCAAATAAATATGAAGGTTTAAGGGGTTTGGCTTTATCTGGCGGACAATTCTTTTGTTTATCATTCAATTATGGATTAATTTATATAATTTTTATAAACTATTTTAGAGTGACCAAGCAAAATAGTATTGTTGCAATAACCAAATTTATTTTTTTAATTGCGGGTACTTTTTTTGCCGGCAGAACCGGTTTTATAGGTTTATTATTTGCAATAATGTTTTTGATAGTTTCAGGGAGCAATATATTTAAAAACATATTGCTCTTGCTTAAATTATTGGCTGCAGGAACAATTATTCTAACCGTTATATTTTTACTGTTACCAGATACAACTGCTCTTTTTGTTAAAAAAGTTTTCCCGTTTGCTTTCGAATATTTTTATCACTTTCAAAAATCAGGAAATTTAAGTACTACATCAACTCACGATTTATTCAGCAAAATGTATTTCCCAATAAACCCATTTACTTTTCTTTTTGGAGATGCAAAATATTCTGGATTAAACAACCATTATTACATGAAAACCGATGCGGGATATATGCGCCAAATCCTTTTCTATGGCATTATAGGTGTTCTAATGTTTATCATTTATCAAATTGTCATGTTTTATAAGCCCTATAAAATTTCGAAAACTGAAATTAAACTTTTTAATAAAGAAGTAACGGCAAAATATTTCTTTTGGTTTTTATTTTTATATCTAATTGTTGGGCATGTAAAAGGTGAGGTTATAGGATTTTTAATAATGACACAAACAATATTGCTTCTATTATTTTTATCATATATTCTGCCTTTCTTAGCTAATCAGAAACAAAAAAGTAATTAGCTTATGAATGATTTTATTTCAGTTATAATAGCAACACTTGGAAAAAGAGAAAAAGAAATTATCAGGCTATTCGATAGCTTAAATAACCAAACACATAAAAATTTTGAAATTATAATTGTCAGTCAAAGCAATCATGAATTTTTGTCGAAAGAGATAAATAATTATCCCAATCTTAAAATAAAACACATAAAAATAAACAAATATGGATTATCTTAAGCGCGAAATATAGGATTACAGCATATAAACCCTGAATGTGCTATTCTGACGTTTTCGGATGATGACTGCTGGTATCCCGAACATGCATTTTCAAAAGTAATTGAAGATATTTCTAAATATAATTCTAATGCTATTTGTTACAAAATATTCGATCCCTTAGCTAATGTTGATTATAAATTCTATCAAAAAAAACTTATCAGTTCGCTAAACCAAAGGCAATGTCTTAAAGTTAGCTCCATTGAATTATTTATTTCTAAAAACGTCTTTCAACCGAAATTACAATTTGACGAACGGTTCGGTTTGGGCTCAAAATATAATTCAGGAGAAGAAAACATCTTGCTGTTTGACATGCTAAAACTGGGTTGCAAAATAACCTATATTCCAACTACTATTGTTTATCATAAAAGACCAGATTTGCATCAGAAAGAAACAATAGAATCATTTATTGGAAAGGGTCCCCTGTTTACAAAACTTTACAATAAAAAGCTGTCGTTTTTTTTAATTTTTATTTACGCTATTAAAAAAGCTAAATATATTGACAACCTCCTTTTGACAATATCTAAGATGCTTCAGGAATGGTATAAATTTAAAAAATAAATGACTTAGGTTTCGATAATTACTCTTGCGCATAAATCAGAAAGATATATTGAATTAACAATCCATTTTGTTTGAAAGAATAACTTTTTTGAATGAAAAATGTTAGTAGTTGATGAATCTTCAAAAAATAATACTGTTTAATTTGTAAATAGCTTTAACAAATATGTAATCTATTATTAAATAAATCTAAAACATATCTCTATGAAAAAATGTATTTTCTTTATCGGCGCATTTATATTGTTTATGAACAATATAAACTCACAAACTAAGGATATTTTAACCGGTTATAGGCCGGTAATATTTTCATATTATCTCCCTGTAAAATCGGATGTATATAAACCTGAAATGAAAACTGCAAATATTATTGATTATGATTTTGGCGGAACCGGTAAACCATCGCTAACAAGTTATTATAAAAGCATCGGTAAACTTATCGTCAGCAGGGTAGTATTAACAGGAAACTATACCACAAAATTAGATGACGAAAATGGATTGTTTGACTATATGGAAAGCAGGTTATATGAAGGAAGTGCAGGAATAACCATAGATGAAATAATACCGCATATGTTTATTTCACATGAAAACAGATATTATAATTTTAGCAATGCCCTCAAAAAGTTTAAACTTAAATATCCTGATAAATTGGTATTGGTATTTATCTCCGGGCACACAATTACCTGGCCTAGTAATGGAATAACAAAAAACATGTTAAACACAATTAGAGATTATGCTGATTTGGTATTAGCCGAATGTTATTTAAAACAATCGCAAGAAATTTCAGAACAAAATTGTGCTACATTTTTAACGCATATAGAAAATATTTCAAATGGAATATTAAATAAAACCCTTATTGTTTTGGGTACGTATATGGAAACAGATTCAAAGGGTATTGTCAGGCCAAATACAGGCACTATGGATAAAGACCCTCATGATATTTTAAATTTTATTGAAAAGCAAATTGATTTTTACCGATCGAATAACAATGGAGAGATTAAGAGGGCTATAAATAATGGAATTGGTTTTTACAAACCTTGCCAGTTATATATAAATAAACCTGATTTGCATTTGGATGAAATTAAAAACCTGGATAAACTTATTTGTAAAAAATATTTCACTGGCGATTGTGGAATTGCAAATGATGAGGGAAAATAATACTAAACTTTTATTGAATTTACATCTTGATTTTATGTTTTAACTTTACAAAGTTGATTGTATCAAAAAATGATGCAATATATTTGAATTAAACTGAAATTTTGAAAAAACAATTAGTTATAATATTATTTTTTTATACTGCACTGCTTTCATTGAATGCCCAGGATTTATTGGTTGAAGCAGAAACCTTTGGTAATAAAGGTGGATGGGTTGTTGATGCGCAATTTACCCAAATAATGGGATCGCCATATTTACTCGCACATGGTTACGGTAAACCGGTAAAAGACGCTTCAACAAATGTTAACTTCTCCCAACCCGGCCAATATTATTTATGGGTTAGGACAAAAAACTGGGTGCCCGGTAGTTGGACAGCTCCGGGAAGGTTTCAACTTATTGTAGATAATATTACAATCAAAATTGTTTTTGGTACAATTACGGGTTGGCGCTGGCAATATGGAGGCAAAGTTAATATTACTAAAAATGATGTCGTCCTCAAATTACATGATTTGACTGGCTTTGAAGGTCGCTGCGATGCGATTTATTTTACAAAGGACTCAAGCAATTTTCCGCCAAATGAACCAGTTAATTTAGCAATTTGGCGCAGAAATTTATTAGGGCTACCAGATGTGCCGCCAACAGAAGGATATTTCGATGTGGTAATTGTAGGAGGTGGTGTAGCAGGTACCTCAGCTGCAATTGCTGCTGCCCGAAGTGGATTAAAAGTAGCCTTAATACAAGATCGTCCGGTACTCGGGGGAAATTCAAGTGATGAAATAAGGGTTACCACATTAGGTCTTACTGGTTTTAGAATTGTTAACGAAGTATATTCTGATGTAGGTTACTATCAAAGACAACTCAGGGTTAATGAGGAAACCAATATATACCAATACCTTCAATACAGGGCATTTTCGGTACAAAAACAAGGTAAAAAAATAGTAAGCGTTGATGCCTTGAATATCCTAACAGGCAAAGAATACCGATTTTTTGGAGATATTTTTATTGATTGTACTGGCGACGGATGGATCGGCTATTGGGCAGGCAATCGTTACATGATGGGACGCGAGTCATCATCAGAGTATAACGAGTCTTTAGCTCCGGCCATAAGCGATTCGATGATGATGGGGAACTCAATGTTATGGAATTCGATAAATAGTAATGGAATAGAACCATTTCCTAAAGTGGAATGGGCAATGGATGTTGCAAAAGATAGCGCTGCAACAGGAGGCGCATGGTTTTGGGAATATGGAATTGGGTTAAATCCTCTTACCAACGGTGAAGAAATTCGCGACCATTTATTCAGGGCAATTTATGGGACGTTCTATAATGCAAAGCAAATTAAAGGAAATGAAAATTTAAAAATTAACTGGGTTGGTTATGTTCTTGGCAAACGCGAATCAAGGCGGCTTGTAGGAGCGTATATATTTACCGAGAATGATATGCGCCAGGCAGTTTCATTTCCAGATTATGTTGCAATTGAATCCCGGTTTATTGACCTTCATTTACCTCAGCCAAGCGCTTGTGATTTTTATTCAGTTTCAACATATACAGTAGTCCCACAATATGTTATTCCTTTTAGGTCGTTATTTTCATTAGATTTAGATAATCTAATGATGGCGGGCAGGTGCTTTAGCGCCACTCATGTTGGTTTTGGAAGCGCAAGGGTACAAAATACCTGCGGCCAGATGGGAGTTGCAACCGGCTATGCTGCCGGGTTATGTAAGAAATATAATACTACTCCCAAAGGCGTGTATCTGGATCATATTGCAGAACTCCAGGATTCGATCGGATTTCCAAAATCATTTAAATATCCAAGATATAGCATATTTATGGATAATATTGATGAAAATGTAGAAATTAATGGAAACTGGACTTCGTCTAAAATACCACGGGCATATTTTGCAAACGACTATTTAATTGATGATAATACAGAAAAAGGTTTGAAATCTGTAGTATATAAACCACAATTAATAGCTTCAGGAGATTACACCATATTGGTTCGTTATCCGGCACAATCGGGTCAATCAGATCATGTACAGATCGATCTTAAAATTGGTGCATTTGATACAACCATCTTTATAAACCAAACAATCAACAATGGTACCTGGGTTGAACTTGGAAATTATTATCTTTCTCCTGATATTCCTGTTACGCTTTCAATACTCAATAATGGAACAGATAGCGCTGTTGTTGCAGATGCAGCCGCTTTTGTCCTAAAAAAGCTTAAGGTTTTAGACTATGTTCCTGAAATTAGTTCATCGCAAAATTTAAAATTTTGGGCAAGTTATAATAACAGAAATACTCAAATCTCATGTTATCTGCCTACAGATTTAAATATTTCCATTGACATTATCGATTTGACAGGAAGGGATGTTTATAGTGTGGTTAAAGGCAATTATCCAAAAGGTGTTCAAACATTCAACATTCCGGCAAATACAGGTTTGTCTAAAGGGGTTTATCTTGCAAGGCTTATTACGGTTAATAATCAATCTGTCATAAAAATATTGATCCAATAAATATTAATAAGTAAATATTTTAGACAGATTCTGCGAAACTCTACAAATAAAACTTTTTGAAACAAAACAAATATTTGACATTATTGATTAAATGAAAAAAGTTTCCGTCGTCTGCCCGGTTTATAACGAAGCAAATTTTATCAATAATTTTATTATTAATCTTATACAACAGGATTATGCGAAAGAACAATTAGAAATTATTATAGTTGATGGAATGAGTACCGATGGTACCCAGGAAAATATTAAACAGTTTTGTTTAAATTATAAAAACATAACACTGTTGGAAAATCCTAACCATATA
>CAWEFA010000142.1:0-17659 GCA_963808135.1 uncultured Bacteroidota bacterium | reverse complement strand
TAGCGACCATTTTATTAACGGATCGGCTTTTGGGATAAAATAATCATCGGGCCCTAAAAACGGGAGTTCTAACGGATCAGTTGAAAAACATTTTATTTTAAATCCTTCGTGACGAAAACAGGCTGAAGCCCTGCGCATATGAAAAGCAGAAGTAAATAAGATTATTTCATTTTGAGTGCCAATTATTTTTCTGGTCAGTAAGGCATTTTCATGTGTGTTCTTTGAATCCGTTTCAATTATTATATCGTTTTGGGGAATTCCTAATTGTGTGCAAATATTTTTAATAAATATAGCTTCTTTATCATCCTGGTTAAATACTGACCCGGAACCTCCTGAAATAACTATCCTTTTAATAATTCCTTGTTTATAAAGGGTAATTGCCTGTAATAGCCTGTCGATACTCGGGCTAAATTGAATTTTATTATTTTTTGAGTTTACAGTTAACATTCCGCCCAGCACAACCCCGTTTTCATATTTTTCTGTAATGGTTTTCGCACTAATAACAGGCACTTCCCAATTGATGAGAAAAATGTTTACAATAAAATTGTTGGTAAAAAAAATGAAAACAATTATTCCCGTAAGCAACAACTTTTTTTGAACCTTAGCTCTTTTTATTACAAATGCCAGGATTAACAAAATGAGAATCCAAAATACCGGAGTAATAATAAAATATAACAATTTTGAAAGAATGAAAAACATAGACTGAACGGATTAAGTTTTGTTATGATTTTGCCCTGTTTCTCCTTGATTCGAGCCAGTGCTTTAAAAAAGTAAAAACCGGCGGTATAAATGAAATAATGATAATAGCCATTATAACAATGGTGAAATTATTTTTCACAAAATTATTATTGGCAAATAAATATCCTCCGAAGCTAAAAGTAAGTACCCACAAAAAATTACCTAATAAACAAAAACTGAGAAATTTTAAATATTTCATCGTGCCTACGCCGGCTACAAATGGTGCAAATGTTCTGAATATAGGCATAAACCTTGCTATAACGAGTGTTTTGCCTCCATGTTTTTCATAAAACCGATGGGTTTTATCTAAATAATCGCGCCGGATATATTTATAATTTCTTTCATATACCTTTATTCCAAGAATGCGCCCGACAAAATAATTTGTATTATCGCCCAATATTGCAGCGCTAAGAAATATTATTACAAGAATACCGATACTGACCCCGACATCAGGACAGCCCTGCGAACCTTTTGCGGCTAAAACCCCCGCTGCAAATAGCAATGAATCTCCCGGAAGAAACGGGGTTACAACAAGGCCGGTTTCGCAAAAAATAACAACAAATAAGATTAAATAAATCCATGTATCGTAGTTGCAAACCAGTATCTCTAAATTCTTATCAATATGAAGGACGTAGCCAATCAGGAATTTTATAAATTCTAACATTCTCAAATAGTATTAAATAATTATAGAACCTTTAATAATTAAAGCGACGCTAAGATAGAAAAAAGATTTATATAAAATTTCCTGAAACGAATTCCGGAACAGGTAAGTTCATTGAATATGCAATAATATTAGAAGATGGCTATATTGCGTTCCATGTAAACATTCAGCTCCCTTTTTTTACCAAATCCTAACCCTTAAGCTATCTGGCCGCCAAAGCGCATCGCCTTTTTTAATCCCGAATGTTGAGTAGAATTCAGGTATATTTGATAGTGGCCCATTAACCCTGAATTTAACCGGCGAATGTACATCACTGCGAACCTGGGTAGCAATTTCTTCAGGGCGGTCATTAACCATCCAGCCCAAAGCATAACCAAGGAAAAAACGCTGGCTTGGAGTTAAACCGGCAACTATTTCATGGTTTTTATATTGGCGGGTTTTTTTAAAAGCTTCGAAACTCATCATTATACCGCCAAGGTCGGCTATGTTTTCGCCTTGTGTTTGTTCGCCGTTTATATGCAGGCTGTCAACCGCAATATATGCATTAAATTGCTTTACTATCAATCGGGTTTTATTATAGAATTTTATGCTGTCATCCGTTGTCCACCAATTGTTGAGGTTTCCCGATTTGTCGTATTTGCTTCCCTGGTCGTCAAACCCGTGTGTTGTCTCATGTCCGAAAGTTGCGCCGATAATGGCATAGAGTAAAGCATCGTCTGCCAATTTATGTTCATAGCCCGGAACAATAATATTGCAGCCAGGTATAACAATTTCGTTATTCGATGTTTTGTAATAGGCATTATAAGTTTGAGGTTCCATTACCCATTCAGTTCTATCAACAGGTTTACCGTATTTCGAAACCATATAATTAAACATCCATTTACTTGCATTCATTACATTTTGAACATACGAGGAACGATCGATATTCAAACTGCTTAAATTTTTCCATTTATCCGGATAGCCTACCTTCATTATCAAAGCGTTTAGCTTTCCCAGCGCTTTCTTCTTAGTGGCTCCGCTCATCCAATCGAGGGCGTTTATCCTTTCTGTATAAACAGTTTTAATTGAATTGCCAATTTCCAACAACTTTTCTTTAGTACCTTTAGGCAAATAATCATGCACATAAACTTGTCCGATTAATTCCCCCAACAGATTGTCGGTTTGTTCCACAACCCGCTTCCATCTTGGCTTAGGTTCTTTTACTCCATAAAGCGCTACGGAATAAAAGCTGAACGACTCCATGAAGGTTTTATCATCCATAAAAGATGAAAAGCTGTTAAGAAGTTTAAATTTCAGATAATTTTTCCAGTCATTAATTGAATATGTTTTGATATAACTGTTTAAAGCTTTTAGAAATTCAGGCTGGCCGATAATTACAGAATCGACTGAATTTAACCCGGCGCCATTCATAAAAATATTCCACTCGATATTTGGAGTAAGCTCTGTAATGTGTTTGAAAGAAATTTTGTTGTAATTTTTAATCGGATCGCGCGTATCTTCGAGCTTTCGTGATACAGAGGCAATGGAAGTTTCAAGTTCCATTAAATGCTTTGCAGCAACTTTAGCGTCAGTTTCTGCGTACCCCATTATTTTAAAAATATTTATGATGTGAACAAGAAATTTTCCCCGGATTGAAACAGCACGGGAATCGGTATCGAAATAATAACTTCGGTTAGGTAAGCTCAAACCACCCTGGGAAATAAAAACAGCATTCTTGTTGCTAATTTTATCGTCTTGTCCAACAACAAAAGAAAATGATGGATTGGCGCCAAGGGTATGTAAATATGCAGTTATTTTACAAATGTCTTTTATATCTTTAATTTCATCAATTTTATTGAGGTCGCTTTTCAAATCCGAAATGCCTCTTTTGTTAAGTGTAATGCTGTCCATACCTGTGAAATAGAAATCACCTATTTTTTGTTTATTACTTCCTTTTTCAGCATTGTTAATGGCAGCGTATGATTTGCAGATTTGAAGAATTTGCGAATTAATGGTATCCTGCACTATTTGCCACAAGCCATTATTTGCTTCGCTGGCAGGAATAGGGTTACTTTTAAACCATTTCCCGTTTGCAAAAAGGAAAAAGTCATCACCTGGTTTTATCGTTGAATCAATATGTGAAATAAGGTCATCGGTTAAATTGGCTTTTCTGCTCGTGCAAGCGATAAAAAATGGAAGCAACGCGAAAAATGATAAATAAAATAATAGCTTTTTCATTTTATGTTGGGTTTTGTATTACAGAAAAATTATTATTTTCAAAAACAATCTAAAAATATAGATAAAAAGCAATACAAAATAATTATATAACTTTTTTGTATAAAAATAAGAAACCCTTCAGATAAATCAAAAATCTGAAGGGTTTAAATTATCTTTCGTTGACCTACCAGGATTCGAACCTAGACTAACAGAACCAAAATCTGCTGTGCTGCCGTTACACCATAGGTCAATGCTTGCTTAAAAGCAGTGCAAATTTATAAAAATTTATTTCTTATCTGAATAAAGATTGAAAATTCGGAAATTAATATTTAAAGTTGAAAAATAAATTCTATTTAAGAATTACCGATTTGTAAGTTATAGAATAGGCGCCGAAATAACCCAACGCCCCGTTGTTAAAATTAGAAATAGGGTTTGCAGGTGAAGGCGATAAAAATTCGCCGCCTTCACCGCTTGCCAGGCGAACTGTACGGAAATAGTCGTAAGTTGCTTTATCTATCGAATACAAAGCAACGCTCACAGTATCCCCGGGATTAAAGTTCTGAGATGAATCCCTTCCTATGTTTTGGAAAATTTCTTTGCCATCGCTGTTGTTATCGTTAAAAACTGAAAATGTAATTTTTGGTTCCCCGTTAATAATTATAGCAGGATGATAATAATTAGCAATACCTGCGGGATCGCGGAAGTCTATTTCTATTTCTTTTCTTTTCCTCCTAAGGGGATTCAGATCGTTTACTATTTTTATTGTATCGATTTTAACAGGCAAAGGCATAGATGAATATGCAACGTATTCGGCGGAGCCGTTTGATGTCACTGAAAGTTCGTATCTTTTTCCCGGAACCATCCAGGGCAGTTTTTCAGTACGATATAATCCCGGAGATGTTGGCAATTGTTCTTTTAAAGTGTCACTGTCTTTAACTGTATCACTGTTTCCAATAAAATCGCTTATTACAACAATAGCGCCGGAAACAGGCGGAAAAACATTAGACGCACTAAAATTTACGGTTTTTGTTATGGTTACGTAAAACGGGCCGCTTTGGTCGGAAATGTTACCTACAATTACCGTTACCGGCGATGCCGAATTAAGATCGATGTTTATTATTTTTTGGCAGGAAGAGAATATTACAGCCAGTAAAATTAAATTTAAAATGTGTAATGAAATTCTACTTGGCTTGTTGAATGTGCCAAAATATTTATTTGTGTTTTCTTTGAATATTGCCCATGCCCTGAAATTCGAAAATACACATAAGTTGTTATATTGAAATTCCTTTTCCATAGAAATTTGTTATTTTAATGTTTTAAACCCATATTTAAGTTGATTTATAAAGATAAATTTTCCCGCAATTATAATCGCTTTCATTTCTTTAAAATTTAAAATTATACGTTACCGAAGGCACAAGTTTAAAAAGTGTTGTTTCAACTGCAACTGTTTTTGTCAGATCGGTTTTGAGTTGCTCAAATGTAATTGAATACGGGTTGTCGTAAGCATAGGCATTATATAATGAAAAAGTCCAGCTCAATTCATGGTTTCCAACTTTCTTTTTTATCCATGTTAATCCCAAATCCAAACGTTGGTAGGGAGGCATCCTGTATCCATTGTGGCTTGTATAATAAAACATTATTTGGTCGCCAATTTCATATTTTCCACTCGGGAATGTAACTGCATTACCGTAATAATAAACCCATGTTGCTGAGAAAGTCAAAGTTTTAGAAAACTCATAAATCCCAACTATCGAAATGTCATGCGTCCGGTCCTGTTTTGCAAGGAAATAATTTCCATTGTTTATATCGGGAAACTTCCTTTCGGTGCGCGACAAAGTATAACCAATCCAGCCGTTTAATTTCCCGTATTTTTTCTTTAAATAAAATTCGATTCCATAAGCCCTGCCGCTGCCATATACCAGCTGCGATTCAACATTTGCATTAAAATTGAGATGTGCGCCGGTAACATAATCAATTTGGTTTTGAAATGTTTTATAATAAACTTCTGTGGAAAACTCATACGTGTTTTCTTTAAAATTTCTGAAATATCCCAAAGAAAACTGGTCGGACAGTTCGGGCTTTACATTATTGCTGCTGGGAATCCACATATCGGTTGGGCTACCAACTATTGAATTAGAAAGTTGATGGAGGTTTTGCGTGTTCCTGTTGTAAGAAGCCTTTATTGAATTAACGCTGTCAATTATATATTCCGCTGTAACCCGAGGTTCTAAATTAAAATAACTTTTAACAAGCCGGCCTGAATTATAAATTGTAGAGTCTTTTGTTGTACCGTCGGGATTATAAGTATAAAATATCCCCGGCCCTATTAAGCTAAACTCTGAAAACCGCAGCCCATAAACTAAGTTTATTTTATCGGTTGGTTTATATTCGTCCGATATATAAACTGCATTTTCCAAAGCATATTTTCTTGGCAAAGTTTTTCTGTTGATATTGGTATCGCTCGTAGTTATTGTTCCAGGAATAAAAATGTGGTAAATAGAATTAATCCCGAATTTTACCTGGTTTTTAAGGCCGGAGAAAAGTTGCAGGTCTTCTTTAAAATTAAAATCCCTGACATTGGATATAATGTTAATGGGACTGGTAGAAGAACCATTGTTGATTGTATAATTGTAATCGCTGTAAATTAATGAAGTGTTCGAAAACAGCTTATCGTTAAAAAGATGGTTCCACCTCACGGTAGCTGTTGTATTTCCCCAGTCGATTCCCGATTGATATAGGCCCAGAACGTCTTTGCCAAAATACCCCGACATGTATAACCTGTTTTTTTCATCAAACCTGTAATTTACTTTGGCATTAAGGTCGTAAAAATAAAGGGACGAATGTTGAACAGTTGTATCGGACGAAAAAAGCTTTGCAATTAAATCGGCATAAGTCCTCCGCCCAGAAATAATAAAAGAGCCTTTATCTTTAACAATCGGGCCTTCCACTGTGAGCCGCGATGAAATAAGCCCTATCCCGCCGGTAACAATATATTCTTTACTGTTTCCCTCATTCATTGTCATAATAAGCGCTGATGAAAGCCGCCCGCCATATTCCGCCGGCATAGTTCCTTTATATAAAGTAGCATCTTTAATGGCATCGGGATTAAAAACCGAAAAGAAACCGAGCAGGTGCGAGGCATTGTAAACGGTTGCTTCATCCAATAAGATTAAATTCTCATCGGCGCCGCCGCCCCTTACATAGAAACCGCTGTTCCCTTCACCTGCCGGTATTACGCCGGGCAATAGCTGGATGTCTTTTAATATATCTTTTTCACCAAGAAATGCAGGAATGCTTTTAATTTCCTGCATATTTAAATTATTCATGCCCATTTGCGGCTTAACCACATTTTCGTTACGTTTCCCGGCAGTAACAACAACCTCGTCTATTTCAGTTATTTTTTCCCCGAGGTTAATGTCTAATTTTGTGTTTTGAGAAAGTTCAACAGGCTTTGTAAATGTTTCAAAACCTACATACTGCGCTATAACCGTATAGCTGCCCTGCGGGATTGTAAGCGAATAAAAACCATAAGTATTTGTTGAAATGCCTGCCGTAGGCAATTCTTTTACTGAAACAATAGCGCCTATTAATTCTTCACCGGTTTTGTCATTCCTTATATAACCGCTTATTGTATAATTATTCCTGGCGCTGAACGATAAACATGATAACAATAATGTTGAAAAAAGAAAATACCTTTTAGCGAAATTTTTACAGCTCATAAAAGAACATTGAAATATTCATATCACTTATAACAAAGAAAAAGTTTTTTTATTATAACAATAATCGTTCCGCTTTGTTAAAAATTTGAAATTGATATAAAACTGTTGATAGAACTTTGATTAAGTGTTCTATGCTTAGTAGCGGACATTAAGAATTATAAACCTTTAATTTTTACTTAAGAAAGTTGCAAACCGCATTTTATTAATTTAATTTTATACCGTTAGATAAAAATGTATTTTTCGGATATAGCCATTGTTTACATTTAAATCCTTAAAAACATGGCAACAAATCACATTAAAGTAAGTGTAAGAGATAACAGCTTACAAATTGAACGGCGATTCATTCAAACATCTTTAGACGTTACATATTAATTTTATTTTGAACTAAATAGAAACTATTATTATTTAAATTTAAAACCAACAATTATGAAAAAACCAATTTTACTTACGTTAGCGATAATTTTTTATAATTTATCGTATGCTCAAATTCAGTTGAATTCAAGTGGGAATGTGGGTATTTGCGGAACTCCAAATAGTTCCTACGGATTGACAGTAGGCAGGAGTACAAACATGGTAAATACTTATTTTTATAATGGAGTCAGGATTTATAATCCTTATGGTAATGACCTTATTATTGATAATACGGCCAATTATGGCGAGAGTGTACATCCTGTTAGTAATAATTCTTGCAACGTAGGTAATTCGAACCTGGTATTTGCATATATGTACAGCTATCATTTTACCAACCCTTCCGACAGGAGGCAAAAGGAAAATATCCGCAACATCCCTGATGCTTTGGGTCTGGTGTTAAAACTTACCGGCATAAAGTACGACCTGAAAAAAGAATTTGCATACAATGAAACATCAATAAAAAGTGCAAATATAAAAGCCAAATTGGAAGCCCTGCGCAAAAACCAGATAGGGTTTATTGCACAGGATGTAAATACAGTTTTGCCGGAGGTTGTTACACATGACGATTCTACCGATATTTATGCAATCGATTATAGTAAAGTTGTTCCGGTTTTGGTTGAAGCAATCAAAGAACAACAACTACAAATTGATTCATTAAAGCAGGCAAATAAAGGGGATTCTGAAACTTTAAAAAACGCAAAAGTTTCTAAAGTTACTGAAGAAACCGGTAATACGACCGACAAGCCATATCTCGAACAAAATGCGCCGAATCCTTTTAATGTTGCAACAACCATAAATTTTTACATTCCACAAAGCAACCAGAATGCCGCTATTTATATATATGATATGCAAGGTTTACAAAAGAAAGTATTTACAATTACTTCTAAAGGTAAAGCAAGTATTGCTATCTATGGCTCCGAATTACAGGCCGGGATGTATTTATATACATTAATTGTAGATGGGAAGGAAGTGGATACTAAAAAAATGATTTTAACCGATTAATTAACTTTTAAAACTAATCGCGATGAAAAAATTATTAATATGTGGAATAATTATTTCACTTTTATCCTATTTATGTTATGCTCAAAAATACCATAATAATCATATTTATTATAAAAACTTTTCTCAAAAAGAAAGCAAACTTTTTTTTAACATTAGCGATACTTTATTTGGTAGGGCAGAAGATGCAAAAAATTACATTATAAACCAAAAGGAAAAATTTGGTTTGCCTGTTAATACCATAAATTTAAAACTCAAATCGGAAAAACATAGTCTTATAGGCAGGCATTTAAAATATCAGCAATTTATTGATAGCATACCTGTAGAAGGCGCTGAATTAACAATAAGTTTAAATAAAAAAGGGGAAATTATTGCAAGCGGCCATAGTTTATATGATTTCGGTTACATAAGTAAGCAAAGAGGAATAAGTGAAGATAAGGCGCTCGATATTGCATGGAACTATTTGCACGTAAATGGCAATTTAAAATCGATGCCGAGAACGGAATTGTATTATATCCCTTATAGCGACAGCTTATTGTTATGTTACAAAGTATATATTAATACTGAAAGCCCCGTGGGTTATTGGGGCTTAAATATTGATGCAGGAACAGGAGAAATTTTGGAAGTTTATGAAACGGTTATTTATGAAAAAATTATGAATAGCAGGAATTTTTATAATTTTTCCGGATCAATATTACCTAAAAAACTTGCTGTTAAAAATTACACGCTAAATATTTCAAAACGAAATAAAATGAAAGCATCCTCTTTTTTAACCCAAAACAATGGAACAGCGAAGGTTTTTGATCCTGATCCGATGACAGCGCTTAATAATGCTAATTTACAGGATTCGTTTCCTGCCGATAGTTTTACCAATGCTTACGTTACCAGGACGCTTTATGATCTTACTAAGACTAATGGCATATATTATCTCACTGGCCCGTGGGTTGATATAGAAGCTATACAAGGTCCGAATACAACTCCGAATACAGCACCAAGCACATCAACGACTGGAAATTGGACAGCTACACGTGGAAACAATGCATTTAATGATGTAATGACCTATTTCCATATCGATCAGAATCAAAGATATGTTCAATCATTAGGATATACCGGGGATTATGGGATTCAAAACTTGAGTATTGAAGCCGACGCTGATGCTTGTAATGGCGATGATAATTCTTTTTATTATCCTGCAGGGAATTATATATGTTATGGTCATGGGGGTGTCGATGATAATGAAGATGCCGGTGTGATACTGCATGAATATATGCATGCATTATTAAATTATACAAATTCTGACTTTAGTTCCAGTTTTGGAGACGTAGGAGCAATGAATGAAGGCTTTGCTGATTATTGGGGAGGTTCATACTGTTATAGTACAACTAACGGCTCCACTTTTCATCCCAATTGGTTTGCTAAATGGGATGGGCATAGCCTTAAGACTGGCAATTGGCATGGCAGAGATTTAGACAGAACGGATCTTATGTATGAAAACAGGAATTATTGTGCACATTGTGACAGTGACAAAGATGATGAGATTTGGTCGGCTCCTTTATTTCAGTCAATGATAGATATTATTAACCAGGGAGGGAACAGGCAACAAATGGATAGGATTGTATTAGAATCAGGTTACGGGCTTGGCGCATATTTTACCATGAGGCAAATGGCAGAGGTAGTTGTTAATACTGCCGATAATTTATATCCGAATAATATTCATGCCCCTATACTATTAACCAGGTTTTCAAATCAAAATTTTTTATTGCACGATATTTATGTCGATTCTAATTATAGTGGCACAGAAGATGGTTCGGAAACAAAACCTTTTAATACAATCGGGGAGGGATATAATGCTGTTTTGCCCGGCGGCACGCTTCGTGTTTCTTCAGGTAATTACCAGATCGGTAATCTTGTTTTAAATAAACGTATGATAATTGAAGCGGAAGGGGGTACTATTACAATTGGATATTAAATGCTTAATATTATAAAAAATAAAAAATTATGAAAATCAAACACATATTAATCAGTTTGGCAATTTTGTTAAGTAACCTAAATTGCAAAAAAGCTAACGAAAAATCAGAAAGCACTCTGATTTTAAACGATACTCTTGAAATTAAATGTAAAGAAAAATTATACAACTATGAAGAAAATATATCTGTTTACCTTGATTCTGTTCTTAATGATTCCAGGTGTCCTAAAGATGCTATGTGCAAATGGGCTGGAAATGCTGAATTAGGCTTTATATTTTCAAATAATATTAAAAATACGAATTTTGTATTAGATACATATGCCGGGAATAGATTTATAAATGACACTATAATAGATGGATATAATATCAAATTGTTAGAATTATTCCCTTATGTTTATGTTGATTCAGTTATTGAACAAAAGGATTATAGGGCTAATATACTTATAAGAAAAGAAGCCCCTTAATAAAAATTTTTTTATTAAAATATTTCAAAATGAAAAACCCGAGGTTATTTCTATAATAAGTTGCTTTGATTTTCTTAAATTGAAATTTTGAATAACTTACTTTTTAGTTATAAGGCGAAGTTTCGCAAAGATTTTTTTCCTTTGCGAAACTTCGCCTTATCTTGGCGTGTCTTGGCGAAATAGCTTAAAGGTTTTAATTTAAACTTTTTATTTTATAAAAATTAAAACAGCTTCTAAAGCAAAGAGCTAATTTTAATAAAAAAACAAATGAAAAAATCACATATTTTATATTGTTTATTGGTAGTAACAATTGTTACTTCCTGCAATAAAAGCAAAGATAAAAGTGATTACCCGGTAAGCCAATCGAATGAATTTCTTTCGCTGACAGTTGGAAACAGATGGGAATTTGAGCGTGAAATATTAAAAATTACTGACAGGATATTAATAAATGATACGATTTACTATGTAATGACCGATACTAACAAATCGGATATATCCTTATTAAAGAATTATTTTATAAGAATTGGCAACGATAGAAATATTTATATCAGGGACAGCATTAAAGGCATTGATTACTTAAAATTTGATTTTAATAAAAAAGTTAATGAAAGCTGGTTTGTTAAAAAAGATAGTTTTACTAATAACTCATACATAATTGTTGAAACTTATTACTGTAAATTAATCAGCACAACTGATTCTGTTAATATAAACGATTCCTTAACCATTTATAATTGCAATACTTTTTTATATTATATTAATGAATTGATGGATTCAGAGGAGTTTACAGTTTTTGCCAAAGGATACGGTTTTGTTGAATACTGGGAAGCTAAAAGTGGTTATGGGAAAATTATAAGTATTATTATCAATGGAAAACGTGTTATTTAATTCTTTCAGGGAGATATTACAAACATTCAATAATGTGAAAACTAAACACATATTAATACTATTTTGCCTCATTATAAGATGCAAAGCCTTCGTTGGTTATTACCCATGTTTTGCCTGCAAGATTTTTATACCAGGTGTTATCGTTATATTCTGCTTCTTTTAAAACAGGTTCTATGTTATTATCAATATGAATTACGGTTCCTACCGGCAGGTTTAAATTTAATTCAACTTGCTGGGCGCGCCATTTATAACCATTTGGAATTGTAAAAAACGGATCGATTAAAAGCAATGAATCCTTTTGTATTGCATCGAATAAAATATTATTGGAATTGCCAACGGCATTTTCGTAAGCAATACCGTAAGATTGACGTTCAATATTTAAAAGGGCTTCATTATTATTTGCTTTATTTATTTTTAACTCCGGCCGGCCCAAAATTTTATTGTCTTTGGAGATATAGTAGCTAAAATCAATTTGTTTATTTAAAAATTTTCTCAAACCGGCGCTATCTGGAAAAACAGGATTAATTTCTAAGTAAATTATTTTGTACTTTTTTGTGTTCAAATCCATCGAAGAAACTTTACTATAATTTTCGGAAAAATTCTTTAATCCCGAAACTACAAATATTGCAAACAGGATTGCGCTGATAATCCATATTGCAAGCGCTGAAATCCAAAAATAACGATCGTAAGTTTTAAACCTGAAAATGAGCTTTAGACCGAAATAAAGCAAACAGAGAACTGGTATAACGGTTAAAAATATTAGAAGCAGTAAAATGATTTTAATTTGTCCGCTGTTTAAAAATTGCTGCAAAAAGAATATTAAATTACTAATGTGAAAATTATCATTGCCGAATTCCATTGGGTGGTTTGTAATTGCATAAGCCAAAGCAATAATTAATGCAGCGCCGACGATGGTAAATACAACGCCTACAATTACAACGAATACTTTTAAAATGGCTAAGATAATAACGCCGGAAACATGAAAAAAATCTTCAAAAAAATCCCTGGTTCGTTTACGTGCATCGAAGCGTTTAAAATTTTCTTTTACCTGCTCAAATTCATGTTTTACGGTTTTCTCAATATTAGAGATTGTTATTTCATGGCCCCTCATTTCCAGCTTTTGGGCTGAAGTCCGGGCAGCCGGCAGAGCAAACCACAGGATTAAATAAACAGGTATTGCAGCCGCCCCGATAAATGTAAATAATACAAATAGAATTCTGAAAATAACAGGATCGGCGTTGAAATAAGCCCCCAACCCTGAACAAATCCCGCCAAATACGGCATTATCCACATCACGATAAAAACGTCGTTTTGTTGCGTATGAACTATTTGAACCGTAATTTTCGCCATTGGTTTGTGATGGTTCTGTATCAAAGTCGCTTGGATTGCCGAGAATACTTATAATATCTTCTACATCGGAGATATTTAATACTTGTTTGGTTTGATTTATTCTCTCCTGGAAAAGTTCGGCAATTCGCGATTCAACATCAGCAACAATTTCTTTTGCTTCAGTTCCGTTTCCGAAATGTTCGTTTAATGCAGATAAATATTCATTTAGCTTATCAAAGGCATCTTCATCGATATGAAAAATAAGCCCGCCAATATTGATTTTTATTGCTTTTTTCATCTGAAAAAATTTAAGATTAAACTTTTAAACTGTTGGGTTTTTATTTAATGAATACTTTTTTCTCTAATAGATTGAACAGCCTTAACCAGCCCGTCAAAGCTTGTATCAAGTTCTTTCAGAAAATTACGGCCGTTTTCGGTAATGGAATAATACTTTCTTGGAGGCCCCTGGCTCGACTCTTCCCAACGGTAACTTAATAATCCTGCATTTTTTTGCCTCGTGAGTAGCGGATATAATGTGCCTTCAACAACTATCATTGCCGATTCTTTCAAAGTGTTGATAATATCTGTTGCATAAGCATCGGTTTTCGATAAAATAAGTAATATACAATATTCCAAAACTCCCTTTCTCATTTGGGCTTTAACGTTATCTGGATTCATGATTTTTATAAATTAATAAACAAAATCTGAAATTTGAAATTTGAAATTTACCTAACTGTATTTTCTAATGTTTTCCGGAGTTGGCGGTTCGCCATGCATCTCGAGCTTTTGACTAACAGAATAGGCTTTTGGTATTACTATCCATAAAATTATATATGCCAATGGACCAAATCCAATAAATAATAATGCAACGAAAACTACTCTCAAAAGTACCGGATCAACATCGAAATATGCGCCAAGTCCTCCGCATACGCCTCCTATAACTTTGTTGTCGGGATCGCGGTATAATTTCCTGTCGAACCTGTAATACTTCTTTCCGCGACCCGGTTCGGGCGGAATATTAGAACCTCCTAAATCCTCAGGTTTCCCTAATATTCCTATGGCCCAGTTAACATCGTCAATTGTAATGTTTTGTGAACGGCTATGTGTTCTATTCTCAAATAACTCTACAAGCCTTGTCTCCAAGTCATTCACGATTTCCTTGCCTTCCAAAGAATAATTATATCTGGCTTCAATTCTTTGAAAATAATGCTCGAGTGTTAAATATGCATCTTCATCAATCTGGAACAAGGTTCCGGCAATATTTGCTGAAATTGTCTTTTTCATGGTAAATTATTTAAATATATGTGAATTATTAAATCGTCTTTTCTAATTTTCAATATTTTAATTAACGTGAGTTCGATATAATATATGTGTAAATTTCATATAATCAAGAACAAAGCAAGTCCCCCTTTGAAAAGGGGGCAGGGGGATTGATATTTTTTGGCAATTTAGCAAATAAGAATCCAATCCCCCCTACCCCCTTCGCCAAGGGGGAATAACGCAACAGTCATATTTTAAATATCTTATACATCGAACTCACGTTAATTAAGATTGTAATTGTTATCAACTAAAACAAGTACCTTTTATTGTCAATGAAAATATATTACAAAGATACAATAAAAAAATAATACTATGCAATACATAGTATTATTTTTTAAAGAATATCTACATTATAACATCCATTAAACATCAATGCCGGCAACAATAAATGATGCCGGCATTGAACCAACCCTAAGTAATTGTCAAATAATCGGCTCAAAGCAAAAGGGGACTTCTATTAATGATTTAAAAATATTTCCTTGATCGAGCATAAATGAATCATTATTCTTGTAAAACCACCTAATTACAACATTTTTCCCTTTATTGTATAATTTTTCTGCAATTAATAAAATATTCAAAATTGAACGGTTTGAATCGCTATTCAGATATTCCAGCTGAAAGTTAATTTCGGTTACATTTTCAGGATTATTTGAATAAGTATATAGAACATTAAATAGGGAATCATAGAATCCTCTTGATTCCGTTGGAATCGAGCGGCCAACAATATCTAATTTACCTTTACTGAAAGTAATTGCCGGCATAGTTTTCGATCCTTTTATTATTAACTCTGGAGAATTCATACAACTTTGTTTTATAGTTTCAACGTAAAGTTATTCCCAAAGTTAGTTGGCTTACATATGCAAACTGGTGATATAAATTACCTTCTTAAGGTGACGTTAATCTATGAAAAATATCCGTTCGTAAATTAAAAATACTTGTTCGTCAAAATTTAATCTAAGAATGGTGCGACCCTTTTTTTAATACTGATGCTGATGCTCTGCAAGTATATCCCTTGCCAAATCAAGTATTGTTTCGTCATCGAAAGTAACAATCCCTCCACCGGGACCTTGTTCTATGTGAATACCTGCTGACTTTCCCGCCCGATAATTTGCTCCACCGAAATAATTTCTAACGGTTTCTTCATCAATACTTAATGTTTCAGCTATTTTTTTCATACTGCCAGAAGGCAGATTATCTTTGATTCTTCTAAGTTCATTAAAAGTGATTGGCATATAAATAACAATTAATTAATGTTTAATTAAAACTCTGGAAATTTACAAAAAAACTTACTATTTTTCAATTAAATATAAGTATATTGTGTGGTTTGTAACTAATTGAAAATAAGTATTATAATTAAAAAGTGAATAAAATTTTATTAACAAAAGCACAATGGTTTGTTACAATTAATTTTGCCGCTTTGTTATTTAAAAGAAAACTAATTTTAAAACATCTTCTGTTTAAAATTTCAACCTTATCCATCTTGGTCCAAGATTATTAATTTCACCATATTAGCCTGCTATGTTATCATTTAAAATATTTCATAAAATTTGAACGTTCATACAAAAATGGATCCTGGACACACGAGTAATTTACCTGCCCCTGAAAATGTTCTATTCTTTTAAAACCCATATTATCCATCCAATCAGACACACCTTTTAATAAAGTGCCGATATATTCGATACCTTTAATATATAAAACGGAACAGATCATTACAGCATTTGCACCGGCAAGCAAAAGCTTAATAATAGTTTCACTATCATGAACGCCGTTTGATGCAGCTATATCTAGATGTTTAAGATGATTGGAAATAATATTTATCCAACGAAATGTTTGATAAAAATCATGTGGATTGCTGTATATGTCGGCACATTTAAGTTCTAGAGCTGAAATATCGATATCAGGTTGAAAATAGCGGCCAATAAAACTACTCCTTTCGTTCCCCTGTTAAAGGCCTGGTCAATAATATATAATATGTTTGTAAAGTTAGAACTCATTTTAACAGTTATAGGAATATCTACTGTGTAGGCAACTTTTAAAATAATATCGAAATAAACTCTTTCATAATCATCAGCTTTGAAATCTTTATCGTCTGGGAAAAAGAATATATTTAATTCTATCGCATCAGCTCCGGCCGATTCAATGCTTTTTGCAGTATCGAACCATTGACCTGCTTCAATGCAGTTTAAGCTTGCAATTACAGGTATTGTAACATTTTTTTTTACATTTTCAATTAATTTTAAATAATCCCTTACAGAATTACCACGGGAAATTAATTTGCTAAACTCATTGGCTTCATCACAGGATAATGGCTTCATGTCGATAATACGGCCTTCATCATAATCAATTGCTTCTTCAAATAATGATTTAAGCACTACTGCCCCTGCCCCTAACTCCTGCAAACGGATTATTTTTTCAAGACTATCAGTAAGTCCCGAACTACTTACAATTAAGGGATTTTTTAAATCAAGACCAAGATATGTGCACGAAAGATCAGCCATGATATTTTTTAAATGAACATAACTTTTATTATTTCATAGTTTAAGTTTTTGAAGAACCAAATGAATTTTTCTTTTTAATTTATGAATGTGGTAGTTCATAATAATCTGCAATTGTATTTGCACTGTCAATATTAAGTATAGTGTGAAAAAATGTATTTAACTGATAATAATCCATTGGGATAATTTAATTTGGCAAATAATTCGAAAGATATATTTTTTATTATATTTTAACGATAAAGTAATTTCAAATGTTCTAATAGTTTAGGCTTTATTTTAGGAATTAATAACATAAACCTATTAATTCTCAATTTCGATAACTTATTTAAAAGCCGATTTTTAATTCCAGATAAAGGTCAGCAGAAAATTATTTTTAACAAAAAAACATTCATATTTTAGTCAAATATGTTATAAATATTATTTTAATAAATCAATTTTTTTTAAATTTGATTATAGATCATCCTTGTTCACGCACA
>CAWEFA010000141.1:0-4165 GCA_963808135.1 uncultured Bacteroidota bacterium | reverse complement strand
TGTGAGTATTTTTCTTCTGTTTCTCCTGCGCGTATATTCATATGCATATCGCACACATCTTTCAACAACGGGCCTTGAATAAACCATAACCTGGGTAGCTACTTCGTTAGGGGAGCCAACCTGTACAGCTCCACCAACACCTGTATATATTCCCCCGGTATTTTCACGGACTACAACAAAGTCAATATCTTTCGGGCCTTTATCTCTTATTGGTGATTCAACTCCCGGGTAAAGTTTCACAGGACGCAGATTTATATATTGATCAAGAGCAAAACGCATTTTTAATAAAATTCCAACTTCAAGAATGCCTGGTTTCACATCGGGATGCCCAATTGCCCCTAAAAAAATTGAATCGAATTGTTTAATGTCTTTTATGGCTGAGTCAGGAAGTGTTTCTCCGTCCTTAAATAACGTTCGCCACCAAAATCGAATTCAGTAAATTCCAATTTAAAGCCAAACTTTTGAGCAGCTGCTTTTAAAACTTTTACACCTTCCCTTGCCACTTCCGGGCCTGTTCCATCGCCTGGTATTGTAGCTATCTTGTATGTTTTTCCCATTTAAATTATGTATTTTAATTATTATTTGAAATGTTGATTTTTTTCTGAAAAAAGCGCAAAAATAACCATGATGTTAGAATAATTCAAAAGTGTTTAAAAAAATTATTTGTCCATTGAATTTTCCATCATATTAAGCATTTTCATAGTAGCTATTATTGCAGCAACTGTTTGATCGGGGTCTAATCCACGGGTTTTAATTTCTTTTCCATCCAAATCCCATGTAATTATAGCCTCAACCAAAGCATCAGTTTGCCCGCCGGGAGGAATAGTAACCAAATAATCGATCAAAACAGGCTTTTTCTTGCCAAGTTTTTCATATATATTGAAAAGCGCTTTCATAAACGCATCATACTGTCCATCGCCTGCTGAAGTCTCTTCATATTCAATGCCGTCAATTTCAAGTTTTAAGGTTGCAACCGATTTTAACCTGTTGGCCACAGAAAGGCTGTAATTTTTTACTTTTATTTTATTTTCAACTAAATTTCCGTGGATTACATCGGCTATAATAAAAGGCAAATCTTCGCGTGTAACGTGTTCTTTTTTGTCGCCAAGTTCAATAATCCTATCGGTTACTTTTTTCATTTCTTCCGAAGTAAGCTCTATGCCTAATTCTTCGAGGTTTTGCTTAATATTGGCTTTCCCCGACATTTTACCAAGGGCATATTGCCGTTCCCGTCCGAAGCGTTCTGGAAGCAGATCATTATAATACAATTTATTTTTAGTGTCGCCGTCAGCATGGATACCTGCAACCTGTGTATACACATAATCGCCAACAATCGGTTTATTGGCCGGAACCCTGATTCCAGAAAAAGACTCGACCAACTTACTTACCAGAGTCAGTTTTGATTCAATAATATTTAATTCGACTTTTAAATGATCTTTAAGAATTGCTGCAACACTTGACAATGGAACATTTCCGGCCCTTTCGCCCAATCCGTTTATAGTAGTATGGATACCTTTTACCCCTGCTTTAACGGCTGAAAAAACATTTGCAGTAGCCAAATCGTAATCATTATGCGGATGAAAGTCGAAATGAAGGTTTGGATATTTATCAACCATTTCTTTGCAGAACAGATAAGCTTCATCAGGATTTAAAATACCCAATGTATCCGGTAGCATAAAACGTTTTATATTTTCATTTTTCAAAGCGTCTAAAAAATTAATAACATAATCTTTTGAATTGCGCATCCCGTTTGACCAATCTTCAAGATAAACATTAACATCAATTCCCAATTCACCGGCATAAGCAATAGACTCCTTTATTCCGGCAATATGTTCTTCAGGGGTTTTATGCAATTGTTCGATACAATGTTTTTTTGAACCTTTGCATAACAAATTAATAACCTTGGCTCCTGCTTTCTTTATCCAATCAAGTGACAGATTGCCATCAACAAATCCAAGCACTTCAATTTTATTTATATGACCAGCTTTAAGCGCCCAGTTTGCAATAGTTTGAACGCCTTTAAACTCGCCTCCTGAAACGCGCGCTGAAGCAACTTCAATGCGATCGACCCTGACATCTTCTATCAATACTTTTGCTATATTTAATTTTTCACTACTACCGTACGATACGCCGGTGGTTTGTTCACCATCGCGTAATGTAGTGTCCATGATTTCAATTTTTTTAACCATAGTATTTTTCTATAAGGTAATTTAATTAGCTTCAATTTAACACTTTCGATTTTTCAAAGTTCTCAATTTTATCTTTTATGCTTAATAAGAAATCTATATCGTCATAACCGTTAAGCAAGCATCCTTTTTTATATGGGTTTATATCGAAATGTTCCGATTCGTTTAAGCCTAACAATGTAACCATTTGACTTTTCAAATCAACCTTTAATTGTATTTTGGCATCTTTTTTAATGGCACTGAAAATTTCGGACAAAAATACATCAGTTACCTGAATTGGCAATAAACCAATATTGTAAGAATTGTTTTTGAAAATATCTGCGAAGAAGCTTGAAATAACAACCCTGAGCCCATAATCGTATATAGCCCATACAGCATGCTCCCGGCTTGAACCGCATCCGAAATTTTTAGCAGCTACAAGGATTTGACCTGTGTAGGCCGGATTATTCAATACAAAATCTTTCTTAGGTTGATTGTTGTTATCGTATCGCCAGTCGCGAAAGAGGTTGTCGCCAAAACCTACACGGTTTACAGCTTTTAAAAACCTGGCAGGAATTATTTGGTTTGTGTCAACATTTTCAACGTTCAAAGGAACGCAAGTTGATATTATGGTTTTAAATTTCTCCATTTTAAAATTATTTTTTATGATAAAATTTTTAAATTATTTCCCTGATATTCGATATTTTCCCGGTTATTGCAACTGCTGCCGCAGTCAGGGGACTTGCCAGAAAAGTTCTTGAACCTGGCCCCTGCCTTCCTTCAAAATTTCTGTTTGAAGTTGCAACGCAGTATTCTCCTGATGGAATTTTATCGTCATTCATTGCAAGGCAGGCTGAACATCCCGGTTGGCGCAATTCAAACCCCGCCGATTCGAAGATGTCTTTTAAACCTTCCTGGATTATCTGTTTTTCAACCTGTTTTGAACCCGGGACAATCCAGCAAATTATATTGTCGGCTTTTTTCCTGCCTTTAACTACATTTGCAAACGACCGGAAATCTTCAATGCGCCCATTGGTGCAACTTCCAAGAAAAACATAATTTACCTGTTTTCCCAGCAATTTCTGGCCTGCATTCAATCCCATATAATCCAAAGCTTTTTTGTTTGTTTCATTAGCCGGAATTGCGCCATTAATTTTTATACCCATTCCCGGGTTTGTTCCGTAAGTAATCATTGGTTCAATATCCGAAGCATTGTAAGTATATTCCTTATCAAATTTTGCCCCTGTATCGCTTGGCAGGGTTTTCCAATAAGCTATTGCTTTGTCCCATTCGCTTCCTTTCGGGGCAAATTCACGGCCTTTAATATAGTTATAGGTAACTTCATCAGGCGCAATTATGCCACCGCGTGCGCCCATTTCAATTGCCATGTTACAAATGGTCATACGGGCTTCCATTGATAAACTGCTAATAGTGTCTCCCGCAAATTCTACAAAATAACCGGTTCCACCTCCAGAAGTGAGTTTGGAAATTATATAAAGGATAATGTCTTTTGAAGTTACAGCTTTGCTTAATTTACCATTTATTGTAATCCGCATGGTTTTTGGCTTTGCCTGCATAATGCACTGTGATGCGAATACCATTTCAATTTCACTGGTGCCTATACCAAAAGCAATTGAGCCAAAAGCGCCATGTGTGGCTGTATGGCTATCGCCACATACCATTGTCATACCGGGCTGCGTAATGCCCAGTTCAGGCCCGATAATATGAACGACCCCTTGAAATGGATGATTAAGCCCATAAAGGGTTATGCCATATTTATTACAATTTTCTACCAGTTTTTTTACCTGTGCACGCGACAGTTCTTCCCTAATGGGCAATTCCTGGCCTAAAGTCGGCACATTATGATCGGGGGTTGCAACCGTGCGTTCGGGACAAAAATACTCCGATACCCCGCCTGTTAAGCCCTTCAAATGCAACCGGACTCGTAACTTCGTGAATTAAATGTTTATCAATATACAAAACATGGGGAACATTTTTCG
>CAWEFA010000140.1:0-3973 GCA_963808135.1 uncultured Bacteroidota bacterium | reverse complement strand
GGCCGTATAGAGATGCAAGATGCTGAACGAAGACGCGTATAACATGTCGGCGGCGGGCCTGTGTGTGTGGCGTATCTGGACGGCGTGCGTCCGAGTCTGGTGATGTGCCGCGGATATTATACGCGGACCGTGCTGGTGGCCTGGAACTGGCGAAACGGCCAGCTGACCAACATCTGGGTTTTGACAGCAATGTCAGTGGCAGTCAATACATGGGGCAGGGCGATCACAGTTTAAGCGTTGGCGACGTTGACGGCGATGGCAAGATGAAATTGTTTATGGCGCCTGTGCGATCAACCATGACGGCACCGGCTTTATACCACCGGCTGGGGGCATGGAGACGCCCTGCATTTGTCCGACATGGATCCGACCGGCCGGGCCTGGAGGTGTGGAATGTCCATGAAACCCCCAATCCCACCTGCGGCGGCGGGGAATTTCGTGACGCCCGGACCGGCCGCTTTTGTGGGGTTATCCGGGCACGAGCGACACCGGGCCTGGGGCTGCGCCGACAACGTGGTTGCCAACATGCTCGGATATCAAATGTGGTCTTCCGCCTCTTGTGGATCATTTTTCACACCAAGGGCCAAAATATTGGCCGCACGCCCGGGTCGGACAATTTCCTGGTCTGGTGGGATGCTGACGTGAGCCGTGAACTTCTCGACGCACAATGACTACATCTACAAGTATGGGTTCAGCAGTGACGCCCGGTTGCTGACGGCTAATGAATGTTCCTCAACAACGGAACCAAATCCACTCCCTGTTTGTCCGCCGACATTTTCGGCGACTTGGCGGGAAGAGGTAATTTGGCGGACCTCGGACAGCACGGCGCTGCACATTTACACGACGGACATTCCGGCGACGAACCGTTCTACACCTTCATGCATGATCCGCAATACCGGTTGAGCATCGCCTGGCAGAATGTCGCCTACAACCAGCCGCCGCACACGGGTTTTTACGTCGGCTACGGCATGCAACCACCGCCGGTTCCGCCGATGTCCGACGCAAAGCTGGTGTGGCGCGGCGCCGCCCGCACGCTCGACTAACTCCAGCAAGCCCTGGCTAAGGCGATACGACGTTTAACCCCACGCACCGCCGCAACTTCTTTCGTGATGCCCATTATACGACTAATTAACTGGAAAATGATCTAATGTAGCGGCGGTCTATGACCGTCGCTGAATTTTGGACGGAATTAAGCCGCCAGTTTACGGTTAATGCCCGAGCGCCTCCTCAACTCTGGCTTTCCATAATTTAGTATATTTAGCAGGCCGCTTCTTGAACTCATCTATTCCCGGAATGAGCGAAGGCTAAAGGCTCCCCCAGAATATAATAAAAATTGTGCATGCATCCATAGCGAATGTCCATGGATGGGGAATATATTAATGTTGCTGTTATATAAGCTCAGGTAAATTTTTTTGTTGTCATAAAATTTATCCAATAAAAAAATAAAATACCCGGCAGAGTCCGAAGTGCAATAATTTAAATTAGGCAAAGTGTCTTCCGAAGCTAAAAATATACACTCGTTTATTACAGGTTGTTTCGTGATTTTATTTTTTATTTTGCCTGATAGTAAATAACCTTTATTTTCCACAAAGTACTTGCTATTGGAACTATTGTAGGGAAATTCTTTCCAGTAATATTTTTCAGGACTAACAGATAATAAGTAATTATCAAAGTCGGTTTCAGTTAAATTATCGGTATTTATTGCATAATTGCCCATATCAGGGAAATCGGAATTAAAATTGAAATACGAACTTATCGGACAGTTTGGCTTGATAAATAGGTTTTTATCTTCCAATACGGAAATTGAAAAATTTGTAATGGCTGAATTAACAATATTTTTTGTTTCCAACTCAAGCGTAATATTTTCCCCTGCATTATAAACTTGCTTATTTGAATTAACAATAATTCGGGCTTTTTCCTTGGGATAATTGTATATAAAACGTTCATTTAACAATGTATGGCTTTGGTCGGACAATACAACCCTTGATATGCCATTCGGTAATCTTTTCCGGGAAATTTCAACGATATTAATCGAATCTTTTAAATAAATTATGCTATCAATTATAACCAAACCTTTTGAACTTGCCGATAAATGAACATTTTTACGGCTTATGTTGCCCGTAAATTTAGCTAAAACCATAAGCCTGATATTTTCCTTGTTACTGCTATCGGCTGATAAAACAAAACCGTTTTCCTCAACTTCAGGCAAACTTATTTTCACCTTCTTATTATCATTTGCCAAAAATTGGGCATAATATTTTTTATTTGACTGAGGTTTTAAAGTAAAATAGCCCAATCCATTTTGGTTTATTTGAAAAGTTGAAACAGAATTGCCCATTTCATCGGTTATTGTCATGGTTTTTTTATCAAAAGGCCCAAAATTTTAGCGGAAGTTTATAGCCAATTTTACTTTCAATATTTGAAACCAATTTACCGCCTTCAGGAAGAAACATTGCACTTTCAGTTTTGCTTTCAGGCTTTTCAATAAAATATCCTGTATTGCTGTCGGATTGTTTTACGATAATAACATTTGCGGAAAAATAAAAATCCTCGCCCATATTCCTCATCCAATTGGTGAAGGCCTTTATTTTATAATACCCGGTTGATAAAGTATCGGGAATGATAAAGCAGCTTTTACTAATTCCGTCTGTCAAATTTGCCTTTAACGACATTACAACCTGCAATTTATAATTCGAAAGTTGTAAATAAAGTATTTTACTGTTTAAGCTCAGTGAATTTTTTGATGCATTTACTACATAAGCTTTGTAATATATATTTTCACCTGTAACATACACATCTTTATCAAGGTGCAAAAATACTTTTTCGTTTAACTCTTTGTAACAAGCCGGGTATGATTGGCAAAGAATATTAAAAGTGAATGTGATTTCAAAAATAAGGCTTAAGAAGAATATTTTAATTACAGGTTTCATTTAAAAAATATATATGATATTAAATTACCAAGGTTAATATTTATAAAATTTTGAAAACGTTTGTTTGGATGATTTATACCCTTTGGGCGGAAAAAGATCATTTCGAGCTGTATCTCTGGGATTAGTCGGATTAACCCAAACAGAATCTATTAAATAATCCCAGTAAGTATAGTTGTTTTTATTTGCAATTTCATCAACTCTTCCATCTGCTATTGAATTATCATTATTTAATTTAGCATCGGAAATTGGGGTAACATATTTGCTATAAGTCATAGTGTCGTAATTATTAAACCTGGTACACATTGTAATTTTCGTTTTTGATGCCACTTCAAAGAAACCAATAGCCTTTCTTTTGGTATTATTTTTACTTATTATATTTCCTTTATTATTTGATAGAATAGGGGAAAAGATATTGTAAGTTTTATCCGACTGGCTATTGTTGCTCGACAAAAACAAATATTCTTCACTGCTGATTGCATATGCCGTACAAGTTACCATATGCCCGTACATATAGTAAGAAAACGCACTATCATTTGTATTAATTTCATAAGTTAATGGAATATCATAAATAAATCCTAAAGGATTACCTTTAACTACATAATTACCTCCTGCCTTATAACCAGCGCTAATATTAGGAATGTTGTTGTTAATTTTATGTATTAGAAAATATCTTATATCAACAGGCGTATCCTTATATGTATAATTATTGTCCAAATAATATATTAAATACCAATGTTCGTGATATATAATATCATAAATCCTGGTTTCGAACCTGAAAAACTGGCTTACAGGCGTATTCATGTCAACACAGATATTAGCTCCTTTTGTAGCAACAGGAAAGTTCCTGCCGGTCCTGTTCATTTCATCAGGGGAGCTATAGCCTATTTTTCCGTACAATGAATCAATTTTAAAAGTAGGAAACATTTTTTGGGGAACCGATTCAAATATATCGCCATTGTCTAATTCAACGCGGAGTGCATACGATTCTGCCTGCAATACCTTTTATCCCATTTTGTTTTGTATAAAAAATTCCCAAGGCTTTTTGT
>CAWEFA010000139.1:0-56247 GCA_963808135.1 uncultured Bacteroidota bacterium | reverse complement strand
AACAGGCTTGGTTTCAAAGGGCTATTATTCAAAATAATCACATATTTTTTTGCCGGAGTTGTTGTTTCAGTCGTGTTTTATATGTTGTTATCAAGATTTTTTGATTCTCCAAAAAGAAAGAGTTTTAAAGAGGGAAAATGAACAAATGAAACTTCAGTATGAGATTATGCAGAAGAATATTAACCAGGTTGCTGGTGTGCTTGAAGATCGAGACAGCGCGATGATAATATTTACAGGACAATTTTTGAAGCAGAACCAATACCGCGTTCTGTGCGCGAGGCAGGCTTCGGTGGCGTCAATCGATATGTGGATTTGGAAGGTTATGAAAATTCCTCATTCGTTGTAGAAACTGCCAAGAAGCTTGATAAAATTTTAAAACAAATTTACATTCAGTCCAAGTCTTACGACCAGATCATACCAATGGCCCTCAATAAAGAAGGTATGCTTAAAAGTATCCCTGCTATCCAACCAGTTTCAAATAAATCACTTGAGCGTATTTCGTCAGGTTTTGGCTGGCGAATACATCCATTTTATAAAATAAAAATATATCATCCCGGTATTGATTTCGCTGCTCCTATTGGAACTGAAGTTTATGCTACAGGCGATGGAACTGTTGAAAAATCTGAAAGTTCATTTCATGGCTATGGTATGAGCATTATTATTGATCATGGTTTTGGATATAAAACACGATACGCACATTTAAGTGCATTCAAAGTAACTACGGGACAGAAAGTTAAACGAGGAGATATTATTGGTTTAGTTGGCAATACCGGTTTATTCACCGGCTCCACACCTGCACTATGAAGTAATTAAAAATGATGAGAAAATTAATCCGATAAATTATTTCTTCAACGATTTGACTCCTGAGCAATATGACCAAATTATTACTATTTCAAATAATAACGGGTCAGGTCTTCGATTAATTCATCTTGCATTTGGTTAATACTAAATTATTTTAACCCGCAATTATCTGCGGGTTTTATTTTTGAGTTATATATATTTTGATGAAATTTAAAACCCACTCATTAAAAAAAAGCATATAAAGAAAAAAGTATTATTTTAGCACCCGCTAAATTTACAGAGTAAATTAATGAACATAAACAATTCTCAATTAAGAAAATTAGGATTAATCACTACCTCTTCTTTTGTTATTGCTAATATGATAGGCACCGGGGTTTTCACAACTCTCGGCTTCCAGTACAAAGACATCCCTAACGCAATTGTAATATTAACCCTGTGGATAAATAGGATGTAAATAGCGCTTTGCGGTGCTTTAGTATATAGCGAATTAGGAGCAGCTATGCCCAGATCCGGGGTGAATATCATTATTTGTCTAAAATTTATCACCCATGGATTGGATTTCTTGCCGGATGGGTATCAATTACAGTTGGATTTTCAGGCGCCTGTGGCAATTGCCGGAATGGCACTTGGTGAATATTCTCACGGAGTATTCCCATTTTTATCGCCAAAATATACTGCGCTTACAGTAATATTTATAATAACAATCGTCCACACTTATGATATTAAACTCGGTGGTAATTTTCAAAAGATATTCACTTTGTTTAATATATTCTTAATCCTTGGCTTTGTGTTTTGCGGTTTCTTTATTACGCCTTCATTTCAAAATTTTTCAGTTCATATAAGTTCATTTTCTTTTAAAGATTTTTTTGACCCTAAAATTGCCATTGCATTAATTTTCGTATCATATGCTTTTTCAGGATGGAATGCTTGTGCTTATATTGCGGGTGAAATTAAAGAACCTCAAAGGACAATACCACGCTCTTTATTTTTAAGTACATTATTGGTAACTGCGCTTTATTTTTTATTAAACCTGACATTTATAATAACAGCGCCAAGATACGAATTAATTCTTGGGGAAAACATTAAAAATCCTGCTCTTATTTCAGCTTTTCATATTTTTGGCAATACCGGTGGAAATATAATTGGACTGCTTATATCTATTCTGCTTATATCAACTGTTAGTTCAATGATATTTGTCGGGCCAAGAGTATCGCAGGTAATGGGTGAGGATTTAAGAGTATTGAAATTTCTTTCATTCAGATCGAAAAAACATGGAACACCTGTATTTGCAATTATTATGCAATCGGCAATCAGCGTAATTCTTATAATTACATCTTCTTTTGAAACTGTTCTTGTTTCAACAGGCTTTATATTGAGTTTCTTTACTTTTCTAACAGTTCTTGGAGTTTTTATCCACCGTTTAAGGTTCAGGGAAATTGAAAGACCATACAAAACCTGGGGATATCCTGTTGTTCCCATAGTTTTTTTGATTATCGTAATCTGGACATTGTATTTTACTTTTTCAAATGAACCCAAATATTCAATGATGGGAATTTTAGCTGTACTTTCAGGTTCAATCCTATATTTTTTAAATATTTTTATAGATAAAAGAAACAATTAAAATCATAAAATTACAATTCAATGAAACGAAACTATCTATTTTTAGCCACAATTTTAGCTTCAGTTATTCTTATTAATGCTTGTAAGCGGTCGCCAAAAACTATTGGCAGCTTAAATAATGTAAAAGCCACAGTTCAGACGAAAGATTCTGCAACCCTTGCAATTGAAAAGATCAATGATGCCGCCCGATTTGTTGCAGGTTTGCCGGTTGACTCAACCTCTTCAATTTACTTTTTAACACAAACCCCTGAATGGCATAAATATGCTGCTGAATCGAGGCATGCATGGGCAAGGTTTGACTCTATAGCAAAAAGAATTAAAAAGTTTTCAAAATTGGAAATAAAATATCCATACGACACAACCAAAACACTTTTCTATCCATTTAGCGGACCGGATTTCCTTTTTGCAAATATCATGTTCCCGAATGTTGACAAAATGATTTTAATCGGCCTTGAAAGCCCAGGCAATACTCCAAAAATTGACAGCACTATTAAAGACAGCATGAAAAATGTTTTAGAGCTTTATAAAGTTGCATTGGAAGATGTGATCCACCTGAGCTTTTTTCGCACAATAGAAATGAGAAACGAACTCGGAAATAAAACTATTGATGGAGTTACTCCGATTATTTTGCTTTTCTTGGCGCAAAACGATAAAACCATTAGCGATGTGACACCAATGTACGTCAACGATAACGGCATTTTAACAAAATGTGAAAGCAAGAATGGAAAACCAATTGCCACTGCCGTGGAAATACATTATCATGATAAAGATAGCGACAAACTTAAGAGCATAGTTTATCTTTCTACAAACCTTGCCGATCAGGCATTGTCTAAAAACAAACCATTTTTGAAATTTCTTAAGGGTATTCAGGAAGGTGTGCTAACCTACATAAAATCGGCATCGTATTTAATGCACAAGTCATATTTCTCAATTATCAGGAATATCTGCCTTAAAAAATCGTCGTTATTGTTGCAGGACGATTCCGGAATTGCTTATAAATATTTTGATAAAAATAAATGGAACATTCAGCTATACGGTTCATACATAAAGCCAATCAAATTGTTCGAAGATTGTTTTGAACAAGATTATTTTGATGCATTCAAAAACGATAAACCAAAAACCCTTCATTTCCGTATTGGATACGGGCAAAAATCAAATTTGCTGTTAGCGACAAAAAAGTAATATAAACAATAGGATACATTTGAAAAACTTACACGGTATGATGTTGCGTGTAATGTTTCCTGGTAATTTTCATAAAAGAAAAAGGTTTAAATAAAAGCCGTCAATTATATATTTATATATAAATACATGTGCATGCTCCCAAGCGAATTCGATTTTCCAAAGTACTGTGATACGGTTTATTAGAAGAACCCATGAAAAAAAGCTATGTTTTTATTCTGTATTTTTTTATTCTATCCATTCAATCGACATTTGCAATGCCACTTTTAAAAACTGACAGTTCCGTATGCGTTGCAAACGATAGTATTGAAAAAATTAAACATGATGATACAATTTCAAATGTAGAACAACAGGAGTCGGACTTTCAAAATTACCTTGATACCGTTTTTAACAATAATGTTTTCTCAGGAATTGACACATTTGCCTGGAACAACAATATGATCAATTCAGGCCATTTCAATTCTAATGATTTGAAAGATACAATTAGAATAGTATTGGAAGATCCATCGAAACATATATTTTATTCACATCCATTTAAAAACATTGTGACCTGCGGCTTTGATCCACGCCGTTGGATTTGGCATCTTGGAACAGATATAAAGTTAAATAAAGGCGATTCGGTTGTTGCCGCATTCGACGGAATAGTTCGCGTAACCAAATATGACCGGCGGGGTTTCGGATGGGTAGCTGTAATCAGGCACCCATCGGGCTTAGAAACTATTTACGGCCATTTATCAAAAATTCTTGTTCCGCAGAACCAGAAAGTTAAAGCAGGCGAACTGATTGGGTACGGCGGGAGTACAGGATATTCAACCGGAAGCCATCTTCATTTCGAAGTGCGGTATCGCGGCGAGCCCTTTGATCCAAGTTGTTTTATTGATTTTAATAATTACAAACTACTCACCGATACGCTTGTGCTTACAAAAAACAACTTCGCTTACCTTGTCGAGCTAAGTTGTTTTTTGTAAGCACAAGCGTATCGGTGAGTAGTTTGTAATTATTAGAATCAATAAAACAACTCAAATAAAGGGCTCGCCGCGATACCACACTCGAAATGAAGATGGCTTCAGTTGAATATCCTGTACTCCCGCCGTACCCAATCAGTTCGCCTGCTTTAACTTTCTGGTTCTGCGGAACAATTTGATAAATGGCCGTAAATAGTTTCTAAGCCCGATGGGTGCTGTTGATTACAGCTACCCATCCGAAACCCCACGGTCATATTTGGTTACGCGAACTATTCATCGAAATGCGGCAACGACCCGAATCGCCTTTATTTAACTTTATATCTGTTCCAACATGCCAAATCCAACGGCATGAACAAAACCACAGGTCAGCCAATGTTTTTTAAATGGATGTGAATGAAATTGTATGCTTTTTCAATGCGATCTTCCAATACTATTCTAATTGTATCTTTCAAATCATTAGAATTGAAATGGCCTAAAATAGATTCACTATTGTTTTCTCCAGGCAAATGTGTCAATTCCTGAGAAAACATTATTGTTAAAAACGGTATCGAGGTTGATTTTGAAAGTCCGACTTGCCTGTTGTTCTACATTTGAAATTGTATCATCATGTTTAATTTTTTCAATACTATCGTTTGCAACGCATACGGAACTGTAAGTTTTTAAAAGTGGCATTGCAAATGTCGATTGAATGGATAGAATAAAAAAATACAGAATAAAAACATAGCTTTTTTTCATGGGTTCTCTAATAAACCATATCACAGTACTTTGGAAAATCGAATTCGCTTGGGAGTATGCGCATGTATTTATATATAAATATATTAATTGACGGCTTTTATTTAAACCTTTTTCTTTTATGAAAATTTACAGGAAACATTACACGCAACATCATACCGTGTAAGTTTTTCAAATGTATCCTATTGTTTATATTACTTTTTTGTCGCTAACAGCAAATTTGATTTTTGCCCGTATCCAATACGGAAATGAAGGGTTTTTGGTTTATCGTTTTTGAATGCATCAAAATAATCTTGTTCAAAACAATCTTCGAACAATTTGATTGCCTTTATGTATGAACCGCTATAACTGAATGTTCCATTTATTTTTATCAAAATATTTATAAGCAATTCCGGAATCGTCCTGCAACAATAACGACGATTTTTTTAAGGCAGATATTCCTGATAATTGAGAAATATGACTTGTGCATTAAATACGATGCCGATTTTATGTAGGTTAGCACACCTTCCTGAATACCCTTAAGAAATTTCAAAAATGGTTTGTTTTTAGACGATGCCTAATCGGCAAGGTTTGTAGAAAGATAAACTATGCTCTTAAGCCTGTCGCCATCTTTATCGTCATAATGTATTTCCACGGCAGTGGCAATTGGTTTTCCATTCTTGCTTTCACATTTTGTTAAAATGCCGTTATAGTTAACGTACGTTAGTGCTACATCGCTAATGGTTTTATCGTTTTGCGCCAAGAAAAGCAAAATAATCGGAGTAACTCCATCAATAGTTTTATTTTCGATTTCGTTTCTCATTTCTATTGTGCGAAAAAAGCTCAGGTGGATCGCATCTTCCAATGCAACTTTATGAAGCTCTAAAACATTTTTCATGCTGTCTTTAATAATGGTGTCAATTTTTGGAGTATTGCCTGGCTTTCAAGGCCGATTAAAATCATTTTGTCAACATTCGGGAACATGATATTTCAAAAGGGAATCCATCCGCTAAATGGATAGAAAAGTGTTTTGGTTGTGTGGTCTGGATATTTTTTTTCCAATTTTGAAAACTTTTTAATTCTTTTTGCTATAGAGCAAACCTTACCCATGCATGCCTCGATTCAGCAGCATATTTATGCCATTCAGGGGGTGTGTTAAAAAGTAAATTGAAGAGGTTGAGTCAACCGGCAAACCTGCAACAAATGGGCGGCATCATTAATCTTTTCAATTGCAAGGGTTGCAGAATCTTTCGTCTGAACTGTGGCTTTTACATTATTTAAGCTGCCAATAGTTTTTGGCGACCGCTTACAAGCATTAATAAGAATAACTGAAGCTAAAATTGTGGCTAAAAATAGATAGTTTCGTTTCATTGAATTGTAATTTTATGATTTTAATTGTTTCTTTTATCTATAAAAATATTTAAAAAATATAGGATTGAACCTGAAAGTACAGCTAAAATTCCCATCATTGAATATTTGGGTTCATTTGAAAAAGTAAAATACAATGTCCAGATTACGATAATCAAAAAAACTATGGGAACAACGGGATATCCCCAGGTTTTGTATGGTCTTTCAATTTCCCTGAACCTTAAACGGTGGATAAAAACTCCAAGAACTGTTAGAAAAGTAAAGAAACTCAATATAAAGCCTGTTGAAACAAGAACAGTTTCAAAAGAAGATGTAATTATAAGAATTACGCTGATTGCCGATTGCATAATAATTGCAAATACAGGTGTTCCATGTTTTTTCAATCTGAATGAAAGAAATTTCAATACTCTTAAATCCTCACCCATTACCTGCGATACTCTTGGCCCGACAAATATCATTGAACTAACAGTTGATATAAGCAGAATAGATATAAGCAGTCCAATTATATTTCCACCGGTATTGCCAAAAATATGAAAAGCTGAAATAAGAGCAGGATTTTTAATGTTTTCCCCAAGAATTAATTCGTATCTTGGCGCTGTTATTATAAATGTCAGGTTTAATAAAAAATAAAGCGCAGTTACCAATAATGTACTTAAAAATAAAGAGCGTGGTATTGTCCTTTGAGGTTCTTTAATTTCACCCGCAATATAAGCACAAGCATTCCATCCTGAAAAAGCATATGATACGAAAATTAATGCAATGGCAATTTTAGGGTCAAAAAAATCTTTAAAAGAAAATGAACTTATATGAACTGAAAAATTTTGAAATGAAGGCGTAATAAAGAAACCGCAAAACACAAAGCCAAGGATTAAGAATATATTAAACAAAGTGAATATCTTTTGAAAATTACCACCGAGTTTAATATCATAAGTGTGGACGATTGTTATTATAAATATTACTGTAAGCGCAGTATATTTTGGCGATAAAAATGGGAATACTCCGTGAGAATATTCACCAAGTGCCATTCCGGCAATTGCCACAGGCGCCGAAAATCCAACTGTAATTGATACCCATCCGGCAAGAAATCCAATCCATGGGTGATAAATTTTAGACAAATAATGATATTCACCGCCGGATCTGGGCATAGCTGCTCCTAATTCGCTATATACTAAAGCACCGCAAAGCGCTATTATACCTCCTATTATCCACAGGGTTAATATTACAATTGCGTTAGGGATGTCTTTGTACTGGAAGCCGAGAGTTGTGAAAACCCCGGTGCCTATCATATTAGCAATAACAAAAGAAGAGGTAGTGATTAATCCTAATTTTCTTAATTGAGAATTGTTTATGTTCATTAATTTACTCTGTAAATTTAGCGGGTGCTAAAATAATACTTTTTTCTTTATATGCTTTTTTTTAATGAGTGGGTTTTAAATTTCATCAAAATATATATAACTCAAAAATAAAACCCGCAGATAATTGCGGGTTAAAATAATTTAGTATTAACCAAATGCAAGATGAATTAATCGAGAGCCTTGACCGTTATTATTTGAAATAGTAATAATTTGGTCATATTGCTCAGGAGTCAAATCGTTGAAGAAATAATTTATCGGATTAATTTTCTCATCATTTTTAATTACTTCATAGTGCAGGTGTGGAACCGGTAGATAAACCGGTATTGCCAACTAAACCAATAATATCTCCTCGTTTAACTTTCTGTCCCGTAGTTACTTTGAATGCACTTAAATGTGCGTATAGTGTTTTATATCCAAAACCATGATCAATAATAATGCTCATACCATAGCCATGAAATGAACTTTCAGATTTTTCAACAGTTCCATCGCCTGTAGCATAAACTTCAGTTCCAATAGGAGCAGCGAAATCAATACCGGGATGATATATTTTTATTTTATAAAATGGATGTATTCGCCAGCCAAAACCTGACGAAATACGCTCAAGTGATTTATTTGAAACTGGTTGGATAGCAGGGATACTTTTAAGCATACCTTCTTTATTGAGGGCCATTGGTATGATCTGGTCGTAAGACTTGGACTGAATGTAAATTTGTTTTAAAATTTTATCAAGCTTCTTGGCAGTTTCTACAACGAATGAGGAATTTTCATAACCTTCCAAATCCACATATCGATTGACGCCACCGAAGCCTGCCTCGCGCACAGAACGCGGTATTGGTTCTGCTTCAAAAATTGTCCTGTAAATATTATCATCGCGCTGTCTGAGATCTTCAAGCACACCAGCAACCTGGTTGATCTTCTTCTGCATAATCTCATACTGAAGTTTCATTTGTTCATTTTCCCTCTTTAAAACTCTTTCTTTTGGAGAATCAAAAAATCTTGATAACAACATATAAAACACGACTGAAACAACAACTCCGGCAAAAAAATATGTGATTATTTTGAATAATAGCCCTTTGAAACCAAGCCTGTTAGGATGTAAACTTAAAGACTCAAGGTCAAAGTGATATTTACTTTTTGGCATAATATATTGGTTTAATGTTGTTTAAATGAACTACCCCGCAGCAGAGCTGCGAGGTATCAAAGAAAATACAACAATGGAGTTTGCATAGCAAACCTATTATTTGATTTTACCCCGTAGCAGAGCTACGAGGAATTCTTTTGATTAAAAAAATAGTTAATTGGGGCAAATCTAAGAGAAATAAATTAATTATCCAAACTTTTTCTTATAAAGATATGAGATACAATGTATTTTGTTATAAGAAGAGGTTAGATAAAAATGAAATGCCATAAATGATTTTGCCTAATTTATTGAAAAATAAAAAGAACATAAAAAGTTTTAAATATTAAAGTTATATTCATTAACGGTTAATAAGAATAAAAAGTTTGAAATTTTAACAATTTATTATATAGCAATCGGTTAAAAAAGTATTTTTTTATAAATTAAACTTTTAAAAATTGGAAAAAGAAAATGAATTAAGTATTAATTCTTTGTTTACAATGCTTTACAATATTTATAGAAGTTATTAATTTGTTAGATAAAAAAATCAATTTTTGAAATATTAAAAATTTAATTACTTTAGTTTCTTAAATTTAACTTTTATCAATATGAATTCAAAAGAAGTATCGGCAGTTAATTTATTTAAAAATAATTTTAATTGTGCCCAGTCAGTTTTATTAACATATTCAAAAGATTTTAATTTAGAAGATAAAGTTGGCCAAGGTATCTCATGTGGTTTTGGCGGGGGCATGGGAAGGCTTCAGGAAACCTGTGGCGCGGTAACAGGCGCTTTTATGGTAATTGGGCTGTTTAACAATAATAAATATTCTGAAATTAAAGACATAAAGGAAAATGCGTACAAAATGATCAAAGAATTCGATAGGAAATTTAAAGAAATTTATAATACAACAAGTTGTAAATTATTATTGAACTGTGATTTAAATACAGAAGAGGGGCAAGAATATGTTAAAGCAAATAATTTGCACGAAAAAGTATGCGAAAAATGTATTATAGACTCAGTTAAAATACTTGAAAAAATGATAAATTAATTTGGTTATTAATCAATATTATTTCAAAAATAATTTATTATCAATCATCCGGTTTTTGTATTGTTGAATAAAAGCTTTTATCAAAGTTTCGAGATTGGATTGTATTTTAGGTTCTTTGCCAACAATATCGTTAGAAAGCAAAGGATCGGTTTTTACATTGTACATGTGAACTATTTTTTTCCCATCGAATTGTAATGAATAATCACCCTTATAAAGCCTGTACGTTCCATTTAAGTTGTTTACGGCAAATTTTGTACTATCGGGGTTTAATAAATCCTGACCGAAAGCAATATATTTTTTATCGTAACCAAGATAATTAAGCACAGTTGGCATAATATCTATTTGCTGGGCAATGGTAATCGAATCTATGCCAACAATATCACTTCCGGGCTTATACAAAATTATTGGCACCGAGAAATACCCGATATCATTTTTAAATTCAGGGCGCTGGTTTAAACTAACATGATCAGCGGTAATAATAAATAGAGTATTTTTAAACCATTTCATTTTTGAAGCAGTTTCAAAAAATCGTTTCAAGGAATAATCGGTATATCCAATACAAGTTTGCAATGGAAAATCGTTCATTTTAAAACGCCCTTCATATTTTTTTGGTAAAACAAACGGATGGTGGGACGTAACAGAAAAAAGCGCTGTTACAAAAGGTTTTGTAAATGTGTCGAGTATCGATGCATAATATTGAAAAAATTCTTCATCCCAAATGCCCCAGGTACCGTCAAAGTCTTTATTATTATTGTATTCAGTTTTGCCATAATATTCATCTACTCCAATAAGCTGCCCAAAAGCCTGAAAGCCCATCGAACCGTTTGGCGCGCCATGAAACAAGGCCGATTTATAACCTTTTTCTTTTAATAATCCGGGTAAACTTGAAAGTGTATTGCTGTAATAAGGCGATAGTATAAATGGAAAGTCAATGGACGGTATGGATGTCAGCACTGAAGGGAGCGCCTCAATCGACCGTCGGCCATTGGCATAAGAATGTTTAAATGTTTTACTGTATCTGATAAGTGAGTCAAGAAATGGTGCATAGCCTTTATATTTTCCTCCGTCTAAATTTTTATTCAGGCTTCCTATAAATTCTTTATTAAAGCTTTCAAGAATAAAAATAACAACATTGTCTTTCCTGGATATATGGTTTGTGTTAGGGTTATGAACTGGAGTATATATCTTTTCAAGTTCAGCTTCCGAATTAAAAAAACCGACCCTGTCAAATGCCTTGGATTCGGTACTTCGTATTAGGCAAAAAGGTGTATTTAAAACAATTGCCATTTCAACAGGCGCTTTAACATATTGTCCGGCATTGCTGAGTGTTATAGGCCTTGTACTGTGCCGGAAACCTCCACGCGCCCCGCCAATGCACAAAAGAATAGCCAATAGAAACAAAATTGTTGAAAAAGGATAATAAATAATAGCCTTTTTAATTGAACGTTCAGAAATTTTTATCCTGCCGTACAAAAATGTGAGGCTAACTATTGTAAAAAGATAAGTTATGGCCACAGGCCAATAGTCAATAATAAATTTTATAAATAGCCTGGCTAAATTTGTTTCATGCTTAAATTCTCCAAAAATATTTATTGTGGAACGTTCCAGTATAAAATTAAAATAAGGAATATCGGCGAAATTGGCAAAAAGAGCTATGGCATTTGTTATAATAAAGATATATTTTAATACATTTTGGTAAGCATTGTTATGCCTGAATTTAAAAGGAAGGAAACTGGCTACAATAAAAAGCAAGTTTGTATAAACAATAGCCGAAGTATCGAAAATAAGGCCGCCGCGGAACATGGTAATCAGCCTGTGGAGATTAAGGTTATTAAAATGATCTGCGTTATAAACATAAAATACAAGCCGGCTAAAGGTATAAAGTAAATAAACAATCAATATCCTGTAGCAGAATACAAGGTTTATTTCTGCCGTATAAGTTTTCCTGAATTTCTTAAACATGTAAATGATTTTGTAAATTATAAAAAGAATAAATTAATCTCTCAGTGGTTATTACTTAATAACGTATGGTTGTATTTTTGTATTGCCGCTTTGATAAAATTTTCAAGCTCCTCCCTTTTGGCTGGCTCTTTTTTTAACAGGTTTACATTTTCCAAAGTGTCGCTAATATAATTATATAAGCTGATAGGTTTTTTGCCATCGAAATAAAGAATATACTTTGAGTCGAACACCTGGAAAATTTGGTTTCTGATTTGATAACCGTAGCATTTTTTATTTTCAGAGAAAACACTATTCCCGAATGAATTAAAGCTGAAAGGATATCCTGAATGATCGAGCACAGATGGCATAATATCGATTTGTTGAATAATGCAGGTATTTATTTCATGTTTAATTTCTCCCGGTTTATAGAAAATAATTGGTACTGAATATTTCCTGGCAGTAGGTTTGTAACAAGGTAAATAATGGTCGTCTATTTTAAAAGGATGGTCAGCTGTAATAACAAACAAAGTGTTTTTGAACCATGATTGTTTTGAAGCGGTTTCAAAAAACCTTCGCAATGCAAAATCGGTATAGCCTATAGATTCTGAGACTTCCTGTGGGCCGCGTGGAAATTTGCCTTTATATTTTGCAGGAATCATATAAGGATGATGGGACGACAGCGAAAAAATAACCGACATAAAGGGTTCGGGAAAAGTATTGAGTGTTCCGGCAAAATATTGAAAAAATTCTTCATCATAAATTCCCCAGAAGCCATCGAAATATTTTTCATTGTTGAACTCGCTACGACCGAAATAATTGTCGATCCCGACGGTTTTAACAAATGTGTCGAAGCACATTGTTCCGTTTGTTCCACCATGAAAAAAACTGGTATGATAGCCTAACCGCTTTAAACAATTGCCAAGCCCGGTGGTAACACTCTGTCTGTACGGTGATGTAATTAGCGGTTCGTCCATGAGCGCAGGAATGCTGGTTAAAACACAGGCTATCCCTTTATTCGACCGCTCGGCATTAGAAACCGCATAGCGAAATACTAAGCTTTGGCTGATAAGTGAATCGAGGAAAGGCGTGTATCCTTTGTAATTGTTTAAACTGCCGATAAATTCCGTAGAGAAACTCTCGAGTATAATTATCACTACATTTTCATAATTATCAGCGCTATCGAATGATATTGCTTTTTTAAATTTATATATCTGTCTATTTCATTTTCATTAAAAAAATTCTTTTCTTTTAATTTATTTTTTCGTAATGAATACAAAAAGGTGTATGGAGAATTGGTTACCAAAGGAACTTTTTGGACTTTTGAATATTTTGCAGCCGTTACCGGTGAAACAATGCAGAAGCCCGAATTTCCATTAAAAACTATAAATAGTATAGCCATACCAGAAAGGAACAGCAAACCTTGCACCCAAAAATTTTCGTTAAAATTTATTTCTTTCCTGCTTGTTTTTCGGTAAAAAAACTCAATTATGAAAATTAACACAATCAGCAATACCAATAAATACCAATAATCTTTTGCATATTGCATTACTGTGCCTTCACCTTCATTCACAATTTTAATAATATCAAACGTGAGCCGTTTGTTATTAAACTGGAAATATTCCAAATCAACAATTGAAATGATGAGCGCGATAGCATTGAAAAAGTAAAAAACTATTTTTAGCATTATTTTATACCAATCATTCTGCCGGATACTAAATGGCATTAAATGCAAAAAAATAAACAAGGAGTTGATATATATTATGGCCAAAATATCAAAATAAATACCGCCAGCCAATATTTTAATTGCTTCGGCAAAACCAATGCTTCCAAAATTGGAATAATTGAAAACATAAAAAAGAAACCGTAATAATATAAAAACAACAAAAATGAGGCCAAGCCTCTTTGCCAATGTGGAGATATGGTTAAATTGTACTTTCACTGTTTTTTTAAAATTTTGAAAAACACTAAACTACAAAAAATATTATTTTTGATTTTAAATTTCCTCAAAGAAACTAAAAAATATTTAAAGTCTCCAATTTAAAGAAACGTATGAACAAACAAAATTTACCTTTCTGGTTATTTACTATTTTCATTATTATCATTCAGATTTTACCAACTTTAATACAAAATGGTATGTTTATGGATGGCCTGCAATATGCTTGCGTAGCAAAAAATTTAGCAAATGGGTTGGGTAGTTTCTGGCATCCCTATATTTGTTCTACATGGTGGAAAAACGGATCGAATTTTTTTCTTGAACATCCGCCACTAGTATTTGGAATACAATCACTTTTTTTTAAAGCTTTGGGAAACGGAATATATGTAGAAAGGCTTTACTCGCTATGTACTGCTGTTATTACAGCTTTTTTAATATTTCTGATATGGAAAACAATATTTGAAAATGATTCTGAAACAAAAAATTTAGCATGGCTGTCTGTATTGTTTTGGATTATTATGCCTGTATGTTTTTGGTCGTACCGAAATAATTTGCAGGAAAATACAATGGGGATTTTTACCACTTTATCTGTATATTTCATTATTAAGGCTTTAAAAAAAGAAATTAAATCAACTTTTTATATTTTCATTTTTCTTCTTCTTTCAGGGATTTCAATATTTTTAGCTTCTTTTTCAAAAGGTGTTCCTGGTTTATTTCCTATTGTTACAGTTTTTTTGATATGGCTCATATATAAAAACTTTTCTTTCCATAAAATGATACTATATTCGGCATTTTTAATATTTATTCCAGTTGTAATATATTCATTACTATTATTAAACCATGATGCTTATGATAGCCTGATATTTTATTTTAAGCACAGGCTTTTGTATCGAATTAACGAAGAACCTACTGTTACAAGCAGGTTCTATATCATTTTAAGATTATTAATCGAACTAATTCCAGCTATTGTAATTGGTGTTATTCTTCAGATTTATTTAAAGATTACAAAAACAAGCTATGCTAAGTTAAATAGCAAATATAAAAAACATATACTTTTTTTCTTTTTATTGGGATTGTCCGGCTCATTGCCACTTTCAGCGACTTTAGTCCAAAGAACATTTTATTTAGTACCATCATTGCCATATTTTGCAATCGGATTAGCAATTTTATGCCTTGGAATGATAAAAAAACTTATTGGTCTTATTGATTTTGAGAAAAAATCATTTAAAAAATTCAAAATATTTTCAATTATGCTTGTATCGGGCGGTATATTATATTCCGGAGTGCAATTTGGGAAGGCCGGAAGAGACATAGATACACTGAATGATGTTTATCTTATCGGTTCTATAGTTCCAAAAGAAAGTACAATAAATATTGAAAGCTCAATATACAAGGAATGGTCATTTCAATTTTATTTAATTCGTCATTTTAATATCAGTCTTGATCCGTCTAATAATAAAATTCAACAATATTTCATAAAGAGGAAAGAATCAAAAACTATTTTATCAGAGAATTACAGAAAAATAAAATTGATGACTAAGAAGTACGATTTGTTTAAAATGCCTTAAAGGCAGTGAAATTTTTAAAGGATCACTTTATATTTATTTATAAATTAGTTGCTAAGAAACCGATGAAATCATTTTAAATAATTTTCCGGGAATTTATTTGACCCTGAAATTATTTAATTCTTTGCGGATTTCTATCATCGCTTCGTCGGCAGTAATTTTGCCAAAGGCCACTTCATTTGTGAAAAGGTTCAGATTTTTTCTTGATGATCCAAAAATTAGCATGGCATCATCAAGAAAATTAAATTTTCTTAAACCATATTTCTTTTCAATCTGATAATTGAATTCTTCAAAATGGTCCATTCCCATTGCAGTTGATGAAACACTGCCTAATATTCCAGTAGGACATTTGGTATATCTTGACCATTTTTCAGCATAATCAGGTTTATTCAGAAATAAAAGGTATTTAATTGCTTCTTCCCTATGTGGTGAATTTTTGGGAACAGCCCAGGGAATCATGTAACCTCCCATATAAATGGAAGCAGGTTTAAATGTGGGTAATTCCGCCGGTTCCATATTTTGTACCAATTTTGCATTAACATTCTCCCAAATAGGATACATCCATGAAGCATTAATATAAAACAAACATTTCTTGGTAAGAGGATAATCCCAGGAATTGTCCCAATTAAAATTTTGCCAGTTGTAATTGTATGCATTAGCCTTTGCAAGCTCTTCAAAAAATTTTAAGGTTTTATGCCATGCTTCCAGTTTCTTTTCATTATAAGAATCAGCAATAGAATAGCCCGCCTCTGAAAGATAGAGTTCAATACCCAAAACATATAGTGTTGACCACGAATTACAATGAAAGATTGGGAAGATATGCTTATTATTTTTCTTATTATAATTATCAACAGCCCTAATATAACCAATAAAATCATCAGCTGTCATATCGAATTGTTTTACGTTAATGCCAATTTCGTTAGCGAGTTCTTTATTGAACCATACAGACCAGTTAAAACCTTCGAGAAACGGGCCCGGTATTACGCCTTTCCAATAGCGTTTAACAGAATCAGATAATAAATCTTTTAAGGTATATTTTTGAAATTCCGGGATTTCGCTAAAATCAACCAAATATTTGTTTGCCCAGTCAGGATCGTTCATAAAATCGGCGATTGTTTGATAATCGTCATTAATCCTTATCACATCCCACTTTGGAGCGGAGTCCGAGGTCAACAAAGCTTTAACGAATTTGGCATCACTATATCTGCGATCGTTTAAATTCCAATATAATTGTTCGGGGAATACTAAATTTACTTTACATTCCTGGTGTAAAAATTCAAATTCATTGGCAAGCTCACGCACAAGTAACCCTTTTTTCCCTTCCTTCATCCAATGGCCTATGACATTTAAAACAATTCTATTTTTCTGAATTTGCTGCGTTTTATGAACAATGACATCCGTAGTATTTTTATCCATTGAAGTTTCCACGGAACATCCATATAACAATAAAAGGGAAGCGGATAATATTTTAATGAATTGAACAATCATAAATTATATTGAAATTATTTTAGTTCAGGTATTAGCTAAACATTTTAATGCCTTTAACCTTCTTCGATTTCTTAATTATCTTGATAATGAATAATAATTGTATATCGTTACCTCAAATTTTTATATAAAATAAGTTAATATGCAATATACATAAATTTTTTGTCAACTCCTTGAATACATAGTTTTAAATTGTTGTATTATGGCTAATAGTTTAAGCAATCTATTATCATTTTTATTTAGTTTCTTTTTAGAAAAAGCCACAATGTTAAACTATAAAAAAGTGTTCATACAATTTCTGCTTTGAATCGAGAATAGATACAAAAAAGTAATTGTTTCCCGTGAAAACATAAAATAATGCAATACTGTTCCCGATTTTCAAATTGTATAACTTTAGCAATATTATAAAACGATATTTTTTTAACTTTTATTAATAATGATTTAAAATTCTTATTTGGAATTAGTCTAAATAAGAATTAACTTTGATGTCAAATTAAAATAAACTGAAATGAATAATATAGAAAATATAACCGTGGCGTTTGAATTGCCTAAATTGGACTATAGCTATAACGCCCTTGAGCCATATATCGATGCTATGACAATGGAAGTGCATTATTCAAAACATCATAATGCTTATACAACAAATTTGAATAATGCATTAAATAACAAGCTGGAAGAAAATTTATCAATTGAAGATATTTTGAAAAATATTTCAAAGTACCCGGTTTCAGTCCGTAACAATGGGGGAGGTTATTACAACCATAATCTATATTGGAAGATAATGTCTCCGAATGGAGGAGGAAAACCTAAAGGCGATTTGGCAAATGCAATTGATAAATATTTTGTTACGTTCGATAAATTTAAAGAATTGTTTTCGAATGCTGCTTTAACCCGGTTTGGCAGTGGATGGGCATGGCTGGTAGTGAAAGAAAATGGCGAATTGGCAGTAACATCTACTCAAAACCAGGATAATCCGTTAATGGACATTACTGAAGTAAAAGGGAAACCCATATTGGGTTTAGATGTATGGGAACATGCATATTATTTAAAATATCAAAACAGGAGGGCAGATTATATATATGCTTTCTGGAACATCATTGATTGGAATGAAGTGAATAAGCGGTTTTTAATGTAATATCTTTTTTAGTTAGTTTTAGTTTTTAAAAGACTGTCCTGAAAAGTGGCAGTCTTTTTTATTGACCTATTTCTCCATTTCTTAAAAATATCTGTTCATTAAATTCAGTTGTATCAATCCTGAGTGTATCGGCTTTCTTCAAATATTCTTTAGCGTTCCCTTTTAATTTAATGTCGGGCTTCAAACCAATTGTGTCTTCGGGAGAAATTTGATTTCTTTGTACCATGTACTCGGGCAACCTTTTATAAAACCAGGAATAATAATCTTTTAATTTGCCGTCGTCGTTGAAAGCATATTTAAAGTATTTCGGACAAGGAATAATGCTTGCCAGAAAAATGCTTTCCTGTAGGTTTAGTTCCGAAGGGCGCTTTTTAAAATAATACCAAGCAGCCTGCTTTATCCCATAAATACCTGGTCCCCATTCAATAATGTTGAGATAAATTTCAAACATTCTTTCTTTACTCACCAAGTGAAAATTTTCTATTATCCAAACAATTAGCATTTCCTCAAGTTTTCTTGAAATGGTTTTGTTGCGGTTAAGGAAAACATTTTTCACCAATTGCATTGTAATGGTGCTGCCACCGCGTGCAAACCTTTTTTCTTTGATGTTTTGGATGATTGAATTTTTAAAGGATTCTTCATTAAACCCATTATGGTAAAAGAAAGAACCGTCTTCAGCGGCCAGTACAGAATACTTTAAATATGGCGAAATTTCGTCAGAACCGACATAATTCGGATTGTCGGGGCTTATAAAAATTGTCCGTACCGGTTGATCGTAATCGTACACCCGGTAAGTGAACGTATCGTTTATCATTCCCAGATTGGCTGATCCGTATTGCTTTATCTGGAAATTATCTTTATTTAACAAAGATGAAAATTTAGAACTATCGGGCTTATCATAATTGATAAATGCGCTAAGTTCGAAAATAAGATTACCAAAAACTTTCATGCCGCGAATACTTGTAAAAAGGCCATCGGGAAATGATTCAAACAGCTTGATAGCAGAAAATTCATAGCGGGGGGATGCGGACGAATATTTCACGGTCGGTGTCATTCTGATATTTAAAATAAGGCGACAAATTAAAATGATTGATTGTTATTACCGATGAACTGTCGAGTTCAACATACCTGTCCCCAGCAAAGAAAATGAGGTTGGAATTTGCATTGTTAATAGTTACGGCTGAAGGCGCAATGTTTTTATGTTTTATTTGCAGGTTGTTGGTTTCACAATACAACGTAAAACCAAGCCTTTGTTTTTTATATTCAATATAATTCAGTGAAAAACGTAAGGTGTCGAATTTGATTGACAGTCCCCATTTGGGGTTTATATATGGGATAGAAACAGCTTGCTTGCTAACGCTAAAGATTTCTAAGTTAATATCTTTGTTGGCTTTATTAATATTACCTTTTACCTGGCAAAAGGAACTATTAAGTGAGTCGGAAAAATTGAAAAGCCCATTAAACATGCCATTCAGAAGTTTAAATTGTCGGCAAAGTATATTAAACTTTATTTTATTCCGTTCGAAATTTATATTTGCGCTGTATATTTTTATTTCATTTGGCACAAACGAGAAAAGGGCATAATAAATGTGGTTTATGGTTTTTGAATAATTCGTTTTTTTAATTATTTCAATATTGTTTATAATTATTTTATTAGAACGAAATATTTGATCTGATAATTCCCCTTTAATATTTGCATTAAAGTTTTTAATTAATAATTTTCCGAATCGCAATTTACCAGTAAGCATGGGCAGCAGTTTAACCTGGAGAACGAGAGTATCAGCATAAACAACAGTATTTTTAAGGGAATCGAGTATTAATAGCCCGGAAAAACCAATAGTTCTAAAACCGCTTATTTCCGACTTATTAATGGTAAGCTCTAACTTATGTTCGTGGTATAAACTGAAACTTATTTTTTTTATCGCTAGCCCAAGGATGTATCCACGAATAGAAAAATAAATTAAAAATAAAATGATTAATGATAATAGGACAATAAGAATGCGTTTCTTAACTATCGATAGATTCATCAGGTGTTTTTCTTTTACATACAACTTGTAAACCTGTCAATTTCATTAATTCATCCTCTTGCTGAATTGTTAAAAAATAAAACAAACATTTGAAAATATGATTAATTTAAGCATTTTGCACCTACATAAATTCGAAAAATTCTTGAAAATGTTACAACAAAATAAATGCTTCTAACAGGGTTAATAGTTGGCGGACAGTTTAATTGTTCTATTTCTCAAGGACTTTAGAGATCATGTTATATAATTCATGCATTTTAACGGGTTTATTTAAAAACCCTTTTGCGCCCAGTTCCTTGCACCTTTTGTAAGTATTTTCTTTTATATAAATTGTAATAACAATAACCGGAGTGCTGTTGCCCGTTTTTTGTAAAACTTCCAAGGTTTGAAAACCGTCCATAACTGGCATTATCAAGTCCAACAGCACAACATCCGGTTTTTCTGTTTCAATAAGTTCTAACGCTTTTTTACCATCTTCGGCTTCAAAAATTTTAAAATCTTTACTTTTAAGAAAATCTACCAATACAAATCTGCTTAGTTTGGAATCATCTACGATCAACACACTTCTTTCTTTATTATCAGCCATTATTTCTAATTCTTTTTAAGAATTCCACCAAATCTCATCGCTATAAAATTATAAAAACATTGTTAGATGTTCAAATATTTTCGCATTAATAATAACCGGAAATGATAAATAGATTGTATATATTAACGATTTTCTCACTTTCAAAAAACTATATTTGCAGGTTTAAAATGTATTGTCGGACTTGTCATTTCTTCGTGATGTTAAATTTTTTCAAAAGAACTGTTTTTGTAATAGTTTTCTTTATTGTTCCTTTTAAAAATATTAATGCAACTGAAAAAGGCGGCATTAATAGAATTTCGCCCCAATTTTTATCTGATACATCAAAATGGGTCGACTCGGTGTTTAATAGTTTGACTATTGAAGAAAGAATTGCGCAGCTTATCGTTGCCCCGGCGTATCCTAACAAAGATTTGAGCAATTATATCCAGTTGGTTGAAACTGTAAAAAAATATAATGTCGGGGGAATTATTTTTTTTAATGGCGGACCGGCAAAAACCGTAAACTATATTAACGAACTTCAATGCTTCGCAAAAACGCCGCTTCTTATGGGCATTGACGGGGAATGGGGCTTGTCAATGCGAATGGACAGCACTTTGGTTTATCCGAAACAAATAATGTTGGGGGCGCTGACTGACGACAGCTTAATTTATCAGATGGCTTGCGACATTGCATGGCAGTTGAAAAGATTGGGGTTTCAAACCAATTTTTCTCCTGTCGTTGATATTAACAACAATCCGTGCAATCCCATAATAAACAGCCGTTCGTTCGGCGAAAACAAAAACAGGGTAATTTCTAAAGGCTATTCATATATGGCGGGTTTGCAGGATAACCATATACTTTCTTTTGCCAAACATTTTCCGGGGCATGGCGCTACTGAGACAGATTCGCATTTGTCATTGCCTTTAATTCCATACAATCGTTCAAGACTTGACACATTGGAATTATACCCTTTCAAATATCTTATTAACAAAGGGGTTTCAGGCGTCATGGTTGCCCATCTCGATATTCCTGCTTTGGATTCGACTAACATGCCGGCATCATTATCATCAAAAATTGTAAATAATTTGTTAATTGATACGCTTGGTTTTAAAGGGCTTGTTATTACCGATGCTTTGTCGATGAAGGCGCTTTCAAATTCGGGAACACAGTCGGGAATTGCTTTGCAATGTATAAAAGCCGGAATAGATATTTTGTTAATGCCTGACGATATTCCCGATGTAATTGAAACTATTAAAAATTCTATCAGTTCAGGGATTATCAGTTTAAACGATATTAACCGGAAATGCAGGAAAGTACTATTGGCAAAATATTGGACAGGTTTGGGCCATTTTGAACCAGTTGAGCCAAAAAACCTTATTGACGACCTTCATAAACCGGCTTTTGAACTGACAAGGCGCAAATTAATCGAATCAAGTTTAACTGTTATAAGAAACGAAAACAATATACTTCCTTTAACCAGGCTCGATACGTTGAGGGTAGCCTGTATTTCGATAGGGTTGTCAGGAAAATCGGCATTACAGCAAACACTTGAGTTGTATGGCCCGGTTGATGCCTATTCTATCGGTAGGGATGTGCCCGATAGCATTTATAACCAGCTTTTAAACAGCCTGAAGAAATATAACCTTGTAATTGCAGGGCTTTTCAGTCCCGACATGCGGGCTATATATAAATTCGGGATTACGGATAAAAGTGTAAATTTTGTCAATAAGCTTGCCTCGCATGTGCCGGTAGTACTTGATTTATTTGCCAATCCGTATTCTTTAGAAAGATTTACACCTTCTGAGAAATTCAAAGCCATCATTGTATCTTATGAAAACGGGGATTTAAACCAGGAGCTTTCGGCACAGTTAATTTATGGCGGAATAACGCCGAAAGGCAAACTTCCGGTTAAAGGTTCGGAAGAATATCTGGCAGGAACGGGTATTACCTGGGACAATCTCATTCGCATAAAATATACAATTCCAGAAGAATTGGGCATTGATTCGAAAAAGCTTCAGCCTATCGACTCACTTGTGAACGATGCAATTAATAAAAAAGCCATTCCGGGCTGTGTGGTTTATTTTGCAAAGGACGACAAGGTGTTTTATAACAAAGCTTTCGGCTATACGAGATATGATAAAACAAGCGCCGTTAAAACCACCGATATTTACGATTTAGCGTCAGTTACAAAAGTTTCGGCCACAATCCCGGCGCTTATGACGCTTTACGACAGGAAAAAAATAGAGCTATCTGAACGCCTGTCAAAATACCTTCCGGTTCTTAATAAAACAAATAAAAAGAAGATTACAATAAATGAAATATTGGCACACCAGGCAAGGCTTCAGGCATGGATACCTTTTTATGTAAAAACGGTACAATGCGCAAACCAGAAGGAAAGTTTTGTTTCTTCTAAACCAGGCTCGGCCGGATCGTACAAGGTGAACAACACTACTTTTATTAATTGTAAAACAGAATATAGAGATAGCATTTATAGCAAAACATACTCGGACGAATATCCTTACCAGGTTGCCGATAGCTTATTTATCCGCGAAACATGGCGCGATTCAATTTACAATTATATTTATAAAAGCGAATTGCTTTCAAAATCGAAATATTTATACAGCGACCTCGGGTTTATGCTTTTGTACAGGGCAGTAGAGAATATTACCGGGAAAAAGTTTGACCATTACCTCGACAATACGATTTACAAACCTTTAGGCGCTGCAACTTTATGTTTTAACCCGCTGAAAAAGTTTGACAGGAAGAATATTGCGCCTACTGAAAATGACAAGATTTTCAGGAAACAACTTGTTTGGGGTTATGTGCATGATCCCGGAGCCGCCATGTTGGGCGGTGTATGCGGACATGCCGGTTTGTTCGCCAATGCAAATGATTTGGGGAAGCTTATGCAATTATACCTTAATAAAGGCATTTACGGCGGCAAACGTTATTTTAACGAATCCACTGTTGATCTTTTTACGTCCCGGCCTTTTGAGAAAACCGGGAATTCCAGGGCTCTTGGTTTTGAAAAGCTGCCGTTAAACCCCAACTGGCCATCTGCTGCCAGTAAAATGGCTTCAGACTTGAGCTTTGGGCATACCGGTTTTACCGGCACTATGGTTTGGGTCGACCCAAAGTTCGGTTTGGTGTACATATTTCTTTCCAACCGCGTATATCCTGATGCAAGCTCAAACAAACTTGTTGAAACCAACCTGAGGGCAAACATTCAGGATGTTGTTTATAATGCATTGATAAGTAAAGCTTCGAACTCGCAACCGAAATAGTTATTTATTAAGTATGCGAATTAAGAGTTAAGATTATTAATCTAAACTGGCTCTTTTCAAAGAGGGAATTGCCGCCTACAATATTCCAACTCTTAATTTGTATTCTTAATAATTGAACACTGGAAAAAAGACGCATAAATATTAGCAGCGCTCAATATTAATTCACAATTTTGTACTATAAAGGCAAAATAATAAGCAAATTTTATATATTTATTTAATTAAAAACAATAAAAATGTCAATTGAAAGCAGCGATATAAAAAAAGTTACGACACATAAATTAATTGAAATGAAGTCGCGCGGCGAAAGAATTTCAATGCTTACCGCATATGATTACTCAACAGCCAAAATACTTGACCAGGCAGGCATTGATGTAGTGCTGGTCGGTGATTCGGCATCGAATGTTATGGCAGGCTATGACACCACATTGCCAATAACCCTGAATGAAATGATTTATCACGCTGCTTCAGTGGTCAGGGCTGTTAAACGCGCCCTCGTTATTTGCGATTTGCCCTTTGGCACTTACCAGGGAAACTCAAAAGAAGCGCTAAATTCTGCAATCCGCATTATGAAAGAAACCGGTGCCGGCGCTGTTAAACTTGAAGGAGGTAATGAAATTAAAGAATCCATAGAAAGGATATTATCGGCCGGTATACCGGTTATGGGCCATTTAGGACTTATGCCGCAATCCATTCACAAATTTGGAACTTTTATAGTGCGCGCACGCGAAGAAACAGAAGCAAACAAATTATACGACGATGCTTTATTGCTTCAGGAATTGGGATGTTTCGGTATAGTGTTGGAAAAAATACCGGCTTCGTTAGGCAAAAGAGTTGCCAAAGATTTAAAAATCCCTATTATTGGTATCGGCGCAGGAAAAGACGTAGATGGGCAGGTTCTTGTATTGCATGATATGCTTGGCATTACACAGGAATTTTCTCCGCGCTTTTTAAGAAGATATCATAATTTAAATGACGAAATAACAAAAGCTGTACAGCAGTATATCGGTGATGTTAAATCAAGGGAATTCCCAAACGAAATGGAACAATACTAAATTTTTATAAGACACTATTTCGCTTTAATAAGCTTATAAAATTATATTGCCAATAATTCACAGCTTGAAATTCCGTAACTGCTTGGAAAGTTTAAATCCCCATCCATTTTTTAATTCTATCTTTTATACTTACAGTCTGTTCTTTATCGCCATAATATTCCTGGTTATAATTGTAGTACGAATAACCGTAACCATATCCATAGCCGTACCGGTAACCATATTTATATGAATATCCATAATAACTGGGGATTTTAATATCGTTGATTAAAATATTTAATTTCTTCAAATTGCCTTTTTCGGAAATATCATCAGCAAGATAAAGGACATTTTTAGACGATAGGTTTTGCCTGATAACAAGGATTGTAGTGTTCACAAATTTTGAAGCCAGAAATGCATCAGTTACAATAGTTATAGGAGGTGTATCGATAATTATGTAATCGTATTCTTTCTTTAATTCTTTTATTAAAGTTTCCATTTTTTCTGTTTCAAGCAATTCAGCTGGGTTTGGTGGTATGGGCCCGGATGTTAACGCATAAAGGTTTTTAATATTGGTGGCAAAAATTATCTCTTCCTTTTCACTCTTGTTAATTAAATAGGTGCTAATGCCCTTATCATTAGGCAAATTAAGTAATTTATGAATTTTCGGTTTTCTTAAATCCAATCCAACTATTATGGTCTTTTTATCAGATAAAGCCAGAATAGTAGCTATGTTTACAGCACAAAATGTTTTGCCTTCCCCGCTAATTGCAGAAGTAACCATAATTACCTTTTCATCTTTGTCCACTAATAAATATTGCAAATTTGTCCGCAGTGAACGAAATGACTCTGAAAGCGATGACTTTGGATTTTCAAAAACAGGCAATTCTGAAAATAAATCATTATGGCCAATAGTGCCAATAACGTTACAATGTTTTAATTTTTCAAATTCTCTTAAATCAGTAATCGTTGTGTTAAAATATTCAGTTAAGATAATGATGATAAGAGGAATAATACCACCAATAAGTATTGCCGTCATATAATTTTTTGTTCGCCTTGGACTGATTTGATAAGCGTTTTCAGGCATTGCCACATCAATAACTTTGTTATCCGGCATGTTGGAAGCTTTTGCAATACCTGCTTCAGCCCTTTTTTGTAGCAAAAAAGTATAAATGTTATTATTTATATCAAAAACGCGCTGAATGCTTAGCAGCTGCTGTTCAGTAATTGGCAGTTGTTGTAACTTAATTTCTTCCTTCAAAAGATTATTTTCAATATTTTTCAAATTAAGGTTTGTAGTATTGATGCTTTGATTTATATTTTCTTTTATCGCTTCCAAAGCCTTTTGAATTCTAAGATTAATTATATTAATTGAAGGATTATCATTTTGTGCGCTATATGATAAACTTGCTTTCTGATCGTATATTTGGATTAAATCATTGACCACGGAACTCAATACCGGTTCATTAATTCCAATCATTGAAGGCGCAACAATATCATTGTAATTGTTTTTGCTTTCAATATAATTTTTAAGATAATAACAATATTTTAGTTGCATTTCTGCAATAGCTTTGTCTGACTGTAATGATTTTAATCTGTCATATACAGGGCTTCCTTGTGTCCCTTGTAACCCTTGAGAACTTTGTGTGTTAAGATCATACATTACAGTAGGGTTTTCGAGGCGAAATTTCTGAAGTTTTAATTCAGCCAATTTTAACGAGTCGGAAATGGTACTTAATATTGTATCAATATATTCAATTGCATTTGTTGAAGCCCTGTTCTTTTCTTCCAACCCCATCATAATATAAACTTCTGAAAGTTTATTAAGATAATCGGCCTCTTGTTTTGGATTAGGGCCATAAGTGGATAAAGTTAAAATAGTTCCTTTTTTTTCAGAATTTGAAACCGATAGTTTGTTTACATAACGATTGGTAAGGGAATTTAAATCATTAACTACAAAAGCAATTTTCATATTTTTAAATTCCGGGGGATTTTTCCTATAATAATCTTTATTTAAGAAAATAGTAAAATTAAAATCCGGGTGCTTGAAAGGTTCCCCAAATTGTAAAATCTTTTTAATATTATACTGGCTGTTTATTTCTAATAAATACTTATTTTCATCGATTACCGTTATATAAACCGGATGATTTTTTCTATTGGCATTGGTTGAATCCAGTTTAACATTAAAAAAACAAGATTTATATAAAACCGATTCCCTCACTCTTCCAACCGTGTAATAAGTAATAGTAAAATCGAGTTCGGAAAGTGTCCTGTGGGCTATAGTATATGATTTAAGTATCGACATTTCATTTTCAACATTCCTGCGCGAATAAAATTTATCGAGCGCAGGCAAAAGCGCTTCCGAGGCTGATTTCTTATCTTCATTTATAAGCAATGTAGACGAAACACCATAAATGGGCTCGTTGTAACGATTTATTAAATATGCTATTGCATAAGCTATAACCAATGATATTATAAATAATGGCCAATTTGCTAATATTTTAATCAAATAATGCCTAATATCAATATTTTCTTCGTATTGTACTTTGTTTTCCTGATTCATCTTCTTACAAATTCACAAATTTGATAATTAAAACTATTGTCGTTAAAGTTATTGAAATAGTAGAAATAAGCGTAGAATAGTCCGATGCGGAAAGTTTAATCCCTGTGCTTTTCAATGGCACAACATAAACAACATCATTTGGCTGCATATAATACAAACTTGAAGAAATAATATTCTTGTCCGTTAAATCAATTGTATAGGTAACTGTTTCGCCCGGTTTATTTCGCAGTATTAAAACGCTTTTTCTGTTGCCGTAATAATTAATATCTCCGGCCAAAGCCAATGCTTCGAAAATATTAGACCTGTCGCAGAATATACTATATTGCCCTGGCTTTCTCACTTCTCCCAATATTGATATTTTAAAACTCACCAATTTTACATTTACGCGTACATTTGCAATATACTTTTCTGCTATTTTTTGTATGATATTCTGTGCCTCAGTAATTGTTTGTCCGATAACCGAAATTTTTCCAAGTACCGGCAAATTAACGTTTCCGTCAGCATCAACTGTATAGCCTGAAATATAATATCCGCTCTCGCCAGAAGAGGAAGAACCGGAAGTTTGCCCTGCTTGTGAAGTTCCATTAAATATGTTATTAATATTTTCGTCAATACTATTAACTTTAATATATAAAATATCATCAGCTTGCAACCGGTAGTTTATTAAAACAGTTTTAAAAAGTGAATCGCTTGAAGATGGTTTTAAATTTCTTAAATATGTAATGTCCCTGTAATTGGTGCATTTAATAAACACCGTTATGGATATAATTATAAAAAGAAGTTTTTTTATCATACTAATTATTTATAAAATGTTTCAAATTGATGATATTTAAAATACCATTTTATGTAACCAATTGCTTACATAAATTATTAATTTGGTTTGAAAATGATTGTAATTTTTAAAATGCAGCCATTAATAAATTTATGTCACTGGATGGAATGCCAAAATGATTCCCGATAAATTGATTTGTAAGTATGCCATTAAAAACATACACTCCATGACGTAAGCCGACATCTTCTTTTAAATGAGGGGTAATGCCTCCTGCTTCCCCGGTTTTAAGCAATAAAGGAAGAAATACATTGCTTAATGCAATGGAAGACGTTCTTGCAACGCGGGAAGGCAAGTTCGGAATACTGTAATGTATAATACCGTATTTCGTATATGCTGGATCCTGTTGGTTTCTGCATTCCGAAGTTTCGATGCATCCTCCTTGCGCAATACTTATATCAACTATTACCGAACCTTTTTTCATTTCTTTCACCATCTCTTCTGTTACATAAAATCTTGGCCCTTTATCGAATGATTGTCGCGCACCAATGAGCACATCGACTGATTTTAAAGCCTTTTCCAAAACCTGTGGATGAAATACAGATGTATGCAAACGAATGCCCAATTTATTTTGCAATTGTATTAAACTATTCACGGAATTATCAAAGACTTTTACAAAAGCCCCTAATCCGTGTGCAGCCCTGACAGCAAATTCTGCGGCTGTGCCTGCGCCAATGATAATAACCTCGGCAGGTGTAATTCCTGCGACCCCGCCAAGTAATACGCCTTTCCCACCTCTTGCATTGCTTAAATATTCAGCGGCAATGAGTATTGAAGTAGTACCTGAAATAGCGTTCATTGAATGTACGGCAGGGTAATAGTCATTTTCGTCTTTTATATTTTCAAAAGCTATTGCCGTAACCTTCTTATTCATTAAGCTGCGAATGTATTCTTCTGTCTGATTTATGAGCAACAGCGAGGTAATAACTGTTTGCTGCCCCTTCAGTAACCCTATTTCGTCTAATGTTAATGGCGCTACTTTTAGTATAACATCGGCCTGAAAAATTGAACGTTTTTCTTTTACAAGAAATCCGCCGCGTTCGCTATAATCGCTGTCTGAATAATTTGTTGCTTTTCCTGCATTACTTTCAATAATTACTTCATGCCCATTATTAACAAGCAATTCAACTGCTTCAGGAGTTAATGGAACCCTGCTTTCAATAGCTTCGTCTTCTTTCGGAAGTCCAATAATTATTTTCTTTTGTTTTTTAGCTACTTCTATCATTTCCTCTTGGGGAAGCAAGCCTTCCTTTCCAAAAGCAAAACGAAGAGCTGAATTTTGAGCGCACATAAATTTAAACTTTAATTGAAAAATTTTTAATGCTCAAATTTATACTAATAATAAAAGATTTACAATACTTTGAACTTCTTAATTGAATTATTGATTAAATATTGCATTTCATTTATTACTTTCAGTTTTTTATATAGAAATATAATCCGGTAAAGCAATTATCCTGTTTCCAATTTGATCTTCCGAAATATTGATTTTTAATACATTTTGGGGTAAAATTGATTCTGCCGGCTCAGGCCATTCGATAAAACAGTAATTTTCGCTAAAGAAATATTCCTCATAACCAAAATCGTAAATCTCCTCAACTTTATTTATTCGATAGAAATCGAAATGATAAATAGTATCCCCATTTTTGGTTTTATATTCATTAACTAAGGCAAATGTTGGACTGGTAACAACATTCATAACATTCATTTGTTTGCATATAGCTTTTATTAACGTGGTTTTTCCAACTCCCATTTTTCCATAAAAGGCTACAATACGGTTCATGAATATTTCAGGCAGTAATTTCTTTACAAAAGGCTTTAGTTCATTGATATTATGAATTGTGAAAACTGGCATAATAAATCTTATTTTTCCGACAAAACTATTAAAGGTATCATCATTTCTTCCATTGATATACCTCCATGTTGAAATGTGTTCCTGTAGTAATTCACATACTGGTTATAGTTATTTGGATAAACAAAAAAATCGTAATTATATGCAAAAATATAAGTTGAAGTTAGGTTTATCCCAGGCAAATGTAAATCAGAAGGCTTCCGAACTTCAAATACTTCTTTGGGATTATAACTGAGGTTACGCCCGAGTTTATAACGAAGGTTCGCTGAAGTATGCTTATCGCCAATTACTTTAACCGGGTTTGTAACTTTAACGGTTCCATGATCGGTAGTAATAACAATTTTCATATTATTGGCTGCGCTTTCACGGATAATATCCAATAATGAAGAATGCTGAAACCACGATAACGTAATGGAACGATAGGCCGATTCATCGTTTACCAATTCCTTTATAACCTCTGTTTCAGTGCGCGCATGCGACAAAATATCAACAAAATTGAAAACTGTAACTATTAAATTATTGCTTTTCAGGTTGCCAAAATTATCGGCAAGTTTTTTTGCGGCTTTTTGATTATTGATTTTACTGTAATAATAACTGAAATTTTTGCCAATCCTGTTCATCTGAAGTTCAAGCAACGCTTCTTCATTAATATTTTTCGATTCTTCGTCCTCATCGCTAATCCACAATTTCGGATAAAGCTGTTGTATTTCTAAAGGCATAAGCCCAGCAAAAAGGGCATTGCGCGCATACTGCGTAGATGTTGGAAGTATGCTGAAATAAAGCTCTTCTTTTTCAATTTTGCAAAATTCACTTATTGCCGGAAAAATAATTTGCCATTGGTCGTATCTTAAATTATCGATAATGATTAGGATTACCTGCTGGCCTTGCTCAAGCAATGGCAACACCCTTTGACCTATAACTCCAGGTGAAAGCAATGGCTTATCAATATAATCCGGCTTAAACCATTGTTGATAATTATTTTTTATAAATTTCGAGAATTCGTTGTTGGCTTCCACTTTCTGCATTTTCAGGACTTCGGCCAAATCCTGGCCTGATTTTTCAAGCTCAATTTCCCAGAATATCAATTTTTTGTATATATCAAACCAATCGAGGTAAGTTTGCGCGTTATTAATTTGCATTCCAATTTTATTGAATTCGGATTGATATGCCGATGTGGTTCGTTTATTAATAAGCCTTTTGTTATCAATATGTTTTTTTATTGAAAGCAATACCTGGTTTGGGTTGACTGGTTTGATAAGGTAATCGTCAATTTGTCCGCCAATAGCTTCATCCATGATATTTTCCTCTTCACTTTTTGTAATCATAACTATTGGCGTACCCGGAATTAATTGTTTTAACGGCGCAAGTACCTCAAGACCGCTTTTACCGGGCATATTTTCGTCGAGAAAAACCAGATCAATATCATTTTCTGTTGCTTTTTTAAGCGTATCATCGCCGTTGGAAGCTGTAATAACTTTATATCCTTTTGACTGGAGAAAAAGGATATGTGGCCTTAACAGGTCAATTTCATCATCTGCCCATAATATAGTAACCTCTTTAATCATCCCGTTTGAAATTAACGTTCGTAACTATCTTTAAAAAATTCCATGTACCTGCTTTCCGAACCATCTTTTTTTAGTATCTCAAAATTAAGGTCTGATATTATAAAAGTGGCTAAAACACCTGTTCCCACATCCTTATATAATTCTGTGTTTTGAATTGCCGCATCGTAGTAGTTCAAAGCTTCAGCTTTGTTTTTAAATTCCCTTACCAATACAACCTGGTTGGTTTTTCCAAAATTATCTGCCTTAACTGTAAGGTTTGCATTTGAATAATTATCGAGGTTGAAATTTATAAGGTTAAATACCATTTGGTTTTGGTTCGCTTTCTTAGGATTAACAACGACTGCAAAAAAATGTTTTAAATTTTCGGTTGAATCGTTATAAATTTCTTTAGCTATTGCTTTTTCTTCAACTTGCTTTATTTCAGGATGCTGATAATCCATCATGGTAATTATATCTTTTGCCGATGAGGCTTCATCGGATTTAGGATAATCTTTAATCAATGAATTGAGCCCATTTCTCATGCTTGTTAAATCTGGAAGTTTGCCTTTATCAAGGGCTTTAAGCAATAAAAATTTTGGAACCAATTTATGGTTTGGGTAATTCTTTAAGCCCTGGTCGATTTTTGAAAGCGATAAATTAAAATTGCCTGCGATATAATCATTATAGGCCGATTCATAAAGCCTGTAAACCGAATCTTCTTTTTGCTGTAGTTCCTTTGCATAATTCGGATTGGTTAGCAATTTTGCATATATGCTTTCAGGAAATTTAGTAATAAGCAATGTTTTATATTCATCGGCTTTAGCAGTATTTTCCAGTTGCCGGTAAATAATATACAATTGGTACGAAGCATCAGCCACCATAGGATTTGTAGGATAGCGTCTGTTTATGTCAGCAAATTGTTTTGCTGCAAAATTATATTCGTTAAGCTCGTCTTTATAAATCATTCCTGAATTAAATAAGCTTTTGCGAATATTATTATGCGAAACATCCATCAATGAATCCGTGAGCGGTAGGTTGTCAGAATAAAATTCCCTGCTTTTGTTATCTTTTACCTTCTTTTTGGTTTCCTTATCTTCTTCTTCGGATTGTTCTTCATTTGAATCGAAAGCGACTGATTTTTTAATGCTTCTTCTCCAATTGTCTTCAAGTTTCCTGTTTCCCCATTTCATCTGGAAATCTGCTTCGCCATATCCTTTTGCAGAAGGACTGTAAAAGTACCACTTGCCTCCATCAGTTTGATTCGTTGCCCCGGCTGACTCAATTTCACTGGCATTGATCATGTTTGTTTGAATGGCCATCTGTTCCTCTTGTCGTTTTTTTTGTTCTTCGGCCTCATTTTCTTTTACTTTATCTATTATTTTATCAATAAACATATTTCGTTCATTTTCCGACATCTTTGCTATAAACTGGACGCTATCTTCAAACGATACATTATTTAAATATTTTACAAGACGCTTAAGGCTTTTTGCCCGTGCGTTGATTTTATCATAACCAGGGTAAGACTCATCAATGTAATGCATGGCGCTATCATAATATGCCTGGGCAACCAGATATAGTTTCCTGTCGTATTTTATATCTGCAATTGCCAAGTAACTTCTGGCCTTTTGCCTAAGATTTGAAACACTTTTTCTTGCCGACAAACTGTAATTTACCAAAGCTTTATCAATATTGCCCTGTTTATAATCGATATTGGCAAGAGCATAGTACAACTGATCCTGGTACTCTTTATTTTTTTCATCGTTTAAGAGCTTATAAAGTTGCTTGCGAATCTCATCGGCGTTTGTATTTCCCGCCTCATATGTTCCGGCTAAATTTATCCTAGCGTTGAATGTGATTTCGTATGGAGGATTCATTTTAATTACTTTCAGGTACATATCAGTTGCTAATTTCATTTGGCCTGTTGCCTGATATAACTGGCCAAGAATAAAAGTATATCTTATCCTCGAGTGTTTATCCCTTGCTTTATCAGCTGCTATTGCAAGCTTTTCTATAGCATCATTGTAGCGCTTTTTTTTCACATAATAATCAGCATAAGTTGCATATAAAGTTGATACAAGTTTTTTCGACAGCTCTTTATTATCAACCATTTGGGAAAGTATTTCTTCAGCCTCCAGGTATTCTTCCTGCAAGATTAAAGTCCTTGCAAGTAAAATTTGCGTTTCATCGAATGTGTTTTCTTTCGGAAATTCCTTAATAATATATCTGAAAGTTTCGGTAGCCAAACCATAATCGCCTTTTATCAGGTTTGCCTTTCCAATTAAAAGATAAGCATCATCTATCCACTTGTTATATTGTTTTTTATTATAAAAATCTTTTTGACGTTTGGTACGGATACCGTGTTTGTAATCAGGTTTAGCTGTAATAGAATGAGAAGCTATAAGTTTATATGATTTTTTAATTGTCCTTTCCATTTCCGGGAATGAACCTTTTGAAGATTCGCTGTTCGGATATGGAAAAATCGGCAATATCATATTATAGTCGTTTTTTTCTTCTTCCGTTAATTTTTTTATACCCTTTTTGTAGCTTTCATTTCCATTAAAATAAATATTGTATTTTGAAGTAATATTGTGGTATGTTCGTGTAACAAGCGTATTCTTTTTTGTTGAACAGCTTAATAATAGGACTGTTGCGACAAATAAAATATGTTTAATTTTGTAGTTCAATGAATTAAAGTTTGTTTGAAAACATTACCCGAAAAGAATAACCGTTTTGATTTTATTTTATTGTTTAATTAAGGAAAATATAATTTTCAATTCCATTCTGCTTTGACAGGCTAATTATAATATTGATTTATTTAATGCGTATCAAGTTTTGATGTTCGTTTGCTTGTGTTTGAAAAGTTGAATTTTTTGTATGCCAATCTGTGCAAGACAAATATAAATTACAACCAACTAAAATATATCTATAAAATTATACGGCAAATACGCTTTTAATTTCAGGGATTTCTTCCTGAAGAATTTGTTCAATTCCTAATTTAAGGGTTTCCATACTAAATGGGCAATTGCTACATGCGCCACTTAATTTTACTTTAACCTCAAATTCTTGTGTCAGCTCAACAAATGCAACGTCGCCGCCATCGGCAATAAGGTAAGGCCTAACTTTTTCCAGTACTTCATTTATTTTTACGATAATATCTTCTTTATTTTTTATTTCCATAATTTCTGATTTAAAATATTATTGATTATTAATTTCAACCTTTTTAGTTTGCGGGAGATTTTTATTCCTGATTTCAACTTGTTTTAGAACATTTTCAGACAACAACGCAAATGCCTTTCCTTCTATAGTGGACGGATTAATGGCCGAAGGCACACCTTTATCGCCATCTTCAGAAATACTTTGGATTATCGGAATTTGCCCTAAAAAAGGAATACCCAGTTTTTTTGCAACATTCACACAACCTTCCTTACCAAAAATGTAATATTTGTTTTCAGGTAATTCTGCAGGCGTAAACCATGACATATTCTCAACCAAACCTAAAATAGGCACATTAATTTTTTCATTATTGAACATATGAATTGCTTTAACAACATCGGCTAAAGCTATATTTTGCGGGGTGCTAACAATTATTGCCCCTGTAACCGGCATTTCCTGGACTATTGTAAGGTGAATATCGCCTGTTCCCGGAGGCAAATCGATAAACAGATAATCGAGGTTCCCCCAGTTTGTTTGGTTAATAACCTGTTTCAACGCATTTGTAGCCATCGGCCCACGCCAAATTATTGCTTCTTCGGAATTAATAAAAAAACCGAGCGATTGTAATTTAATACCGAATTTTTCTAATGGCAGCAACATCTCTTTATTATCTACTTCACCCAACAAAGGTTTATAATCAACAGCCCCCGACATCATCGGGACAGAAGGCCCATAAATATCAGCATCCAACAAAGCTACCTTTGCACCGGTTTGAGCTATTGCAATTGCAAGGTTGATAGCCATTGTGGATTTTCCAACGCCTCCTTTGCCCGATGCTATTGCAATAATATTTTTAATATCTTCAATTGCTGAAAATGCCGATGCGGTTTTTCTTTCGGAAATTTGTTCTTTAATTGACACCTGGTATTCTTTTCCTAACATTCCTTCAATTACTTTCTGGCAGGCTTTTTTAATGGATGCAATAAACGGATCGTTGGGCTTATTTAAAACAAGTGAAAAGCTGATTTGATCCCCTTTTACAGAAATATCCTGCACCATTTTCAAAGTTACAATATCTGTTCCTTTTGATGGATGGTTTACATGCCGCAATGAATCGTAAACCTGTTCAACAGAAATATCCATATTTATTAAAACTAAATATCAGAATTCGACCGCAAAGATAAATAAAACAGGAGATATAATAATTCCGATTTGTTTATATTGTAATGATCCAGTTAAATAGCAGTTTATAAAGTTTTCAGTATTTATCAAAACTATCTTTTATGAAGTTTTATCGTTTGCTTTTATATAAAAATCGCAAATTCCCATTAGTCCGCACTCATTACATTTTGGCTTACGTGCAATACAAATATACCTTCCATGTAAAATAAGCCAATGATGCGCCAGCGGTAAAATTTCGGGCTGTAAATATTTTGTCAGTTGCTCTTCACATTCAAGTGGTGTTTTTGCATTCTTAGTCAGGCCTAAACGGGCAGAAACCCTGAAAACATGAGTATCGACCGCAATTACCGGTTTATTGAACAAAACCGAAGCCAACACATTAGCCGATTTACGTCCGATGCCGGGAAACTCTTGTAACAAATCCCTGTCGGATGGGAGCTGTGAATGATATTCCAATACCAGCTTCTTTGCCATCCCTGATAAATTTTTCGCTTTATTGTTGGGGTATGAGCAGCTTTTAATTATCTCGAATATTTCGTGGACATCTGCTTTTGAAAGAACTTCTGGATTAGGAAAGCGTTTAAAAAATTGCGGGGTTATAATATTCACCCTTTTATCGGTACATTGTGCCGATAGAATTACTGCAACAATAAGTTCATACTGATTTTTATATTTTAATTCCGTACCTGCAACCGGCATAACCCGGCTGAAATATTCTACAACATTGTTAAACCGTTCTTTTCTTGTCATATTCAAAATTTGTTTTGTTAATATAATAATAAAACCAAACTTTAATATTGTTATTCCTTGAGAAGACGATAAATTTGAAATCTCATTTTAATGAATTTTTTAATTTTAATGGTTTTCGAACATATATTGCTGATTGAAATTAAACAAGTTGTTTCCTGTCATGGTTAAAATTTTGTTTTAAACTTTCGTTTTCAATGAATGAAATATTTAAATTGTTAAATTAAAAAAGCAAAATCAGATTATAAAAAAAATAATACATATTATAATTCTTTTTTCATTTGCCTCATGCTATACATTTGCCCAAAATGATAGTATAAAGCCAAAGGTAAATATTATTAACCTTAAAGCAGGCAACATTTTATTTGCCAACGATAAAGTAATAGTTGCCAAAAAAGATACGATAATTGAACTTCCTATATCAACAGATTTTTATATTAAAAGAAAAAATATTTCCAAGCTTGACAATCTTTATCTTTCCCTTAAGGAAGAGGCATATAAAAGAAGATGGACTCAGGAATTGCATAATATAATTATAGTATCTTCCGATAGCACGAGAATAAAAGACACCATTCAAACACAAAAAAGTGAAGTGCCTTTTCTTAAATACAAAAATTTGGTAATAAGAAACATTGAATTTCAAAAACTCGATGTATTCGGCCCTACAATTGACGATACCAATAAACCTGCTAAAAGTTGGCTTTCAAGAACAGCAAATAAAGTACACATTAAAACCCGTGATGGCGTTTTATACAAGCACCTTCTTTTTAAACATGGCGACCGGATTGACCCATACACGCTTGCTGATAACGAACGTATATTACGTGAATTGCCCTATATTGAAGATGCCCGTATTCATGTTGAAAATATTTCAGCAAATGGGGATTCGGCCGATATTAATATAATTGTCAAAGACACATGGTCCATAGGTTTAGACTTTACAACAGCCGACTTAAAAAATCTTTATATGGATGTTTGGGACCATAATATTTTAGGCAGCGGAATGGCTACGAATAACCTTATTTATAGAAATCCAGGGCAATTGCCATATTCGGGTTTAAATGGATATTATAACATCCGTAATATTGAAGGCAGCTTTATCGACTGCAGAATCGGTTACAGCGTTTATGGCTCGAAAGGTTTTAACGTTGACCTGACAAGAGATTTCTTTACACAGCGGACTAAATATGCCGGTGAATTAAATTTTGAAAAAATGAATACTTATGCCGCTATTAATAATATTGAACAAAATACAACAGAATATTATCCTTTAAACAGAACTATTTCGAGATTTTGGATAGGACGCGCTTTTACCATAAGACCGTTTGGATTTTTAACAACAAACATCAGTAATTTAATATTTTCTTCAGGAATATATAATTATTATTTTTCTAAGCAGCCACCTGCTGTAACAGAAAACACCATGTATAATTACCAAAACAGGACTTATTATCTTATAAGCTACGCTTTATCGAGCCAGGGATATTACAAATCAAATCTTATTTATAGTTTCGGTCGAACTGAAGACATACCTTTTGGCCTGTTAATCAAATTTACAAATGGCATAGAAAAAAATGAATTTTATAATCGCGTCTACAACAGCCTGTCAATTTCTAAAGGCAACTACCTTGGCAATTTCGGATACACTTACATAAACCTGTCATTGGGCGGCTTTATCAGAAAAAGTGAATTTGAACAGGGAGTGTTGAAATTGAACCCGAGCTTTTTTACAAACCTTTTGGTTCTCGGCTCTTTTAAATTCAGGCTTTTTACCAATGTTAATTATATTAAAGGATATAAACGTTTTAGCGATGAATATTTGAATATAAACGATTTGTCGGGTATCAGGGGTTTAATAAACGATTCGGCTGTAGGTTCCCAAAAGCTGGCATTAAATTTCGAATCGGTTTGTTTTACACCTTTCTATTTGGCCGGCTTCAGGTTTGCCGTATTTGGCTTTGCCGATTTTGCATATATTGGAAAAACTACGAAACTTGTTTTTAATCTTCCTTTATATTCCGGTTTTGGTTTTGGGATCAGGGTGAGAAACGAAAAACTTGTTTTTAAAACTTTTCAAATGCGCCTGGCATTTTATCCCTTTCTCCCCAAAAGCGCCAGCAGTGAATATTTCACTGTTTCTAATGAATCGAAATTTAATACATATAATTTCAATGCCAAGTCGCCTGAGATCATAAATTTCCAATAATTCACAAATAATATTGTAATTTTGTTATGTGTAAAATGATTAAGCGAACTTTATTGTGTTAATTCTGTTGATATTTCTTTTAAACAATAATTAAATAAATTATTTTATTTCTGAATTTTAACTTTATAAACTATGAGCGTATTAGTAGGTAAAAAAGCGCCGACATTCAGCGCAAAGGCTGTTGTAAAAGGCCATGAAATAACTGATAAATTTTCTTTGGAACAATATATCGGGAAAAAATATGTGATTTTCTTTTTCTATCCTGCCGATTTTACTTTCGTTTGTCCAACTGAAATTATTGCATTCCAGGAAAAGATTAAAGAATTTGAAAAAAGAAATGTTGCGGTTGTGGGTTGCTCAGTCGATTCTGAATTTTCGCATTGGAAATGGCTGCAAACCGAACAACGCGAAGGCGGCATTAAAGGGGTGAAATATCCTTTGGTTTCCGATTTGTCAAAAACTATTTCTGAAAACTACGATGTATTAGCCGGGCATTTGGATATTGGCGATAGCGGGGATACCGAATTTGTTGGCACACCTATGGCTTACCGCGGGTTGTTCCTGATAGATAAAGACGGCATTGTGCGCCACCAGGTTGTTAACGACATGCCGCTCGGGCGTAGCGTAGATGAAGCTTTAAGAATGGTCGATGCTTTACAGTTTTATGAAAAAAATGGCGAAGTTTGCCCCGCCGACTGGCGCCCCGGTAAAAAAGGCCTGAAAGAAACCCAGGAAAGCGTTGCCGAATATCTTAGTAATAAATAATAAATCCGGATAAAATAATAACGATTTTATTTGCCATGCCAGGGTTTAATCCGGTGATAGCTCACTGCCATCAGATAACTAATTCGTCTTAAAATTATCGGGTTAAACTCCCAAACTTATTCCGAAATATGGAAACCACAACAAAAAAGAAACTTGATGCGCTTGAAAATTACATCAAAAGCCTTGGAAAACTGGCCATAGCATTTTCAGGAGGCGCTGACAGTTCTTTCCTTCTTTATATTTCCCATAAAATATTGGGTAAAAACACAATTGCATTTACAGTGAAGTCGCCATATATTGCGCAATGGGAAGTTGATGAAGCCATTGCTTATACAAAAAAACATGATATCAGTCATAAAATTATTGAAGTTCCGTTCAACGAGCAAATTCGCAATAATCCTTTAAACAGGTGTTATATTTGTAAACACGGGATTTTCAGTCTTCTCAAGAAAGAAGCCTCATCGTCAGGTTTTAATCACCTTGCCGACGGTACCAATTTTGACGATACTTCGGATTACAGGCCGGGAATAAAAGCCCTGAAAGAATTGGAAATAAAAAGCCCTTTGCTTGAATGTGAAATAACAAAAAATGAAATCAGGGAAATTTCAAAGGAATTTAATATACCAACGTGGAATAAACCGGCTTATGCCTGCCTTCTAACGCGTTTGCCTTTCGATAACGAAATTTGTTTCGACAGCCTCAGAAGGGTAGAAAAAGCTGAAAAATTTTTAATCGACAGCGGGATAAAAGCCATACGTGTCCGTGAACATGGCAACATTGCCCGCATTGAAACTACTGAAAATTATTTCCCGCTATTGCTTAATCCCGAAATACGCAATAACGCTGTAAATTTTTTAAAAGATATTGGTTACCGTTTTGTATGCTTCGATTTGGAAGGATACCGAACAGGCAAAATGGGTGGATGAATTTAAAAAACTTCATGCAATTCAATAAAACATTGTAGAATTTCTAACATTTGATTATTCATTTCAATATGAATATATTTACGATTAAAAAATATTAATTGCTGTGAAACACCCATGATCCGGCAAATTGCAAACTGGAATGAATATAATATGGGTGTTCTCCCGCAATTGCGGGACAAGCTATTCGATCATTAAAATAAATTATCTACGAATGAAACCGGAAAATATAAAAAATATCCTGCAAGCTGTTAAAGACGGTAATTTGGACATTGATTCCGCCATGAATAAATTAAAGGATTTCCCTTATGCCGATCTTGGTTATGCCAAAGTCGATAATCACCGTGAGTTGCGGCGCGGCTATCCTGAAGTAATTTTCTGTTCCGGCAAAACCCCCGAACAGGTTAAAGGCATTGTTTCAAATATGCTGCCTCAAGGCAACAATATTTTGGGCACACGTGCTGATAAAAAAATTTATGAGGCAGTAAAAGAAATTTGCCCGTTAGCTAAATACAATTCTGAAGGAAGGACAATTACAATAAAGCAGAAAGAACATGATGTAACAAAAACCTATATTGCAATTATAACTGCCGGCACATCGGATATTCCCATAGCCGAGGAAGCGGCTGATACGGCCGAATTATTCGGCAACAAAGTTGAGAGATTGTTTGATGTTGGCATCGCTGGTATCCACAGGCTTTATGACAAAATCGATATTATCCGCAACGCGAAAGTCCTGGTTGTTATTGCAGGCATGGAAGGCGCGCTTCCGAGCCTTGTCGCCGGGCTTGTTGATAAACCGGTGATTGCCGTTCCTACAAGTATTGGTTATGGTGCAGCTTTTAACGGCATTGCAGCTTTGCTCGGTATGCTGACCAGTTGTTTAAGCGGTATAAGTGTTGTTAATATCGATAATGGTTTCGGCGCAGCATATTTGGCCGGAATGATTAATAAGCTGTAAAATATGGCCGTTCAAAATATTGAAACAACGGCTCTTCTTTCAACCGCTTATCTTGGGCCTGTTCAATATTATTGCAAAATCATTCAATACAATCAGATTTTTATTGAGCGTTTTGAACATTATTCAAAGCAGTCGTTTCGTAACCGTTGCATAATATTAAGCGCCAATGGGCCTTTATGTTTAAGCATTCCGGTTAAAAAATCACATAACACGAAAATGTTTACAAAGGATATCCAACTGGATAATGACAAGAGATGGAAAGCGGTGCATATAAGGGCTATTGAAGCTGCTTACAGATCATCGCCATTCTTTTTATATTATTCTGATGAGCTGATTAATGTTTACAAAAAAAAAATTGATTTCCTGATAGACTTCAATAATGAACTGCAACAAATTATTTTGGAACTGTTAAATATAAAAGTAAGAATAAATTTTACTTCGGATTTTAAAGCAATCCCCTACCCTTTTGATGATTTCGCCGATGCCATTCATCCCAAAACAAGAATGCAAAAACCTGATAACAACTTTGTACCGAAAAGCTATTACCAGGTTATGAAACACGGTTTGGATTTGTTCCAAACCTGAGTATTATTGATTTGTTATTCAATATGGTTCAAGCGCCTATGATATTTTAACCGGCTGTATTAAAACTTGTAACCAAAAGTAGCTGTAATATTATTATCATTAATACTGAGATTGGCAGCAGTGGCATTATCATACATAAAATACTTTTCGCTTCTGTTTAGCAGGGAATATGCAAAATCAATATAGAAGTTATCGTTTCTATAGCCCAAACCGCCAGAGTAAATTATGGTATTGGCATTTTTATCTATTTCGCTGCCACTATACGGGCTTGCATAGAAAGCATAACCACCGCGAATGTACATCGAACCAAGTTTTAATTCCCCGCCAACCCTGAAATTACTGGTAGCCCTGAATAAATCTTTATTGGCTTCATTATCCGTACTAAAGTCGTAGTCGCTATTGCTATCAGAAAACCTTAAGCTTCTATAATCAATAAACTCATAATCGAAACTAATTAATCCGTATTGTGGAAACGTTATAGCAATACCTGCAATAGCGCTAAAAGGAGTTGTAACATTATATTCGTCAATAGCTGCCGGAATAGGATAACCATTAATGTCGGTCGGACTGGTAGAATGCCAACTGCCATCTTTCATTTGAGAGAACATGCGGCTGTCATATTCCTGGGAGACATCCATTATTGTTGGCGTATGAATGGACAAACCAATGCGCAGCATGTCGGTTGGTTTATAAATAGCGCCTAATTTAAGATTGAAGCCTGTAGCCGAAGTGCTTATAAAATGTGAAAACCTAAAATAGCTCATTGGTGTAACAGCGTTAACGTCGGATTCGGTATGGTAAAAACTTTCATCGTAATTAACCGACTCAATATTTACTGAAACTCCAAGGTAAAGCTGGTTGTTATAATTGGCCCCGAACCCCAGGTAATATTCCCCGCCTGAACCATTTATTTCAATGGTATGTTTTTGTGAAAGACTTATGCTGTCGCTGTAAGGGGATTGATATTTATTTGTTGTACCAGGGACAGTATCAATAACATAAGCGTCGAAGGCAAGTCGTTCCCAGAAAGGATCTAAAGTCTCAGGCCTTTGCCCGTTTGCGTTTGCATAAGATAAAAATTCATTCACCAAAGAAGTCGGATTTGTTGCTTTTGTTGTTCCTTCAATAGTATATGAACTACTGAAATTATTTAGTTTATTATAGCCGAAAGCCAGACTTGTGCTTACCCAACCGCTGCTACCATTATTAAATGTAAAAACTGCCCCTAAATTTCCTATGTTTAGTTTATAATCAATATCGTTTTTTTTATTTCCTAAATAATCAGACGAAGTATTTATGGCATTTAAGCCCGTTGTAAACGAAAAATCACTTTTCCTGTAAACGCCAATTCCAGCCGGGTTCACGGATATGCTTCCCAAATCGCTGCCTAATGAAGCAACAGCCCCTCCTAATGAAATACTGCGTGCTGTGCTTCCATAATAATTTTGCGCCATCCTGATTCCATCAATATAATAACCGTCAAGTTGAGCTTTGGATTTTTGAGAAAATATTAATGAAAAACTCAACAGGATAATTAAAATTATAACCGACCTTTTCATTTTAATTAAATTTAGTTTTTATTCAGATAAAGAAACAACTGATGATTTTTTTAGCGTCGTCCGCCACCACCGCTGTGGCTGCCTCCACCTTCATGTGATGATGAACCTGAGCTAAATGTATTTCCGGATGAATGAGAACCGCCTGAACTTACGTTATGGCTTGAAGAACCCGAATAATTGCCACTATGAACAACATAACTACCGGAAGATGCAACTTCATTGCTTCGATGAGGAACAGGCGTATAATTACTATAGCTGTTCCGCGCACGGACTTGATTTGTTCCATTTCCTGTACCTGGTGAATATGCTTTAACTTTATTATTGCCGTTATCTTTTGGTGCAGCATTTCGATAATTTAAATTTTCATTATAAAGAGGTCTGGTAGAATTATGAGACGTTGTATTATAGCTCGGGGTATAATTTTTCGAAATAACATTAGGCCTGGTTGTTTGAATTGCTTTATACCTGCTAACAGCATTGGGCTCCCTCCTGTTAGGAACATTATTAGGATTGACGTTCTTGGTTTGGTATGTTTGCCATGCTTTCCTGCGGGCATCATCATAAGTTGCACCATTCTCAGTAACAGGTGTAATCGGTTTATCTGATACAAGCCTTCTACCAAATGTTCCTTCAACTAAAGCATTATTGTTTATTAAAGAAGCGCGTCTGGCTCCAGAGGGGGACCTATAACCACCCATTGACCTCCTGGCGCCACCATAATTTCTGCCATAATAATTAGGATATCCCCAATAATTGTAAGGTGCATATCCATAATAATAACCTGGAAAGGACCAACCAAAACCCAAATAAGGCCAACCCCAGTAAAAACCTAAACCCCAATAATCATAGGGATAAAAGAAAGGATCATAACAATAGTCGAAATAAAAATTATGGTACCATCCAAAAGGGTAATCATTTCCAGAATAATAATTGTTCACAACAGTGTTGCCTTGTTGAGGATTTTCGGCAGTATTTTGGGAATAATTTTGGTTCCCATTTACTGGAGATGTGGAATCTATCTCGGCAGAATAACCTTCATTATACTGGGTCATACCTTTTTTCTTTGCTAAATCTTCATGCGAAAGAGAAGTATCTGTCGAAACTTGTGGATCATTCTGCAAAGATTTTTCTTTCATTGCACAGTATTTTTCATAATTCGTCATACCCACAGAATCTTTTATTTCATTCTTTGTTGGTGTGTTGTTCACTTCCGATTTTTTCGATGGAGTATAATATATTTCTTCTTGAGCATTAATAACTGAAATTATATTAATTGGGGAAAATCCGCTCAAAATAAAAAGCGCTGTTGTTATTGTTATTTTTGTTTTCATTGCTTTTCCTCCCAAAATTAGTTTAAGTAATTTTAATCAAACCTTGTGCCAAAACTAAACAATTTAGAATAAAATGGTCAAATTTAAAAGTTAAATCTGCTATTTTTTCTTTTGTGAGAGCAATAAAACTTTCTATATTTGCAGCCATTTAATTTAGTGTTTCGTGTTTAGTGGTTGATTATTATTACTCAGTATTATTTCTAATTTTGTTGAATTGAAATTATCACTCATTTGTAAATTGTATCAAAGTCCCTAACAACTAAAGCACTAAAAACTATAAGCTACACTACGGCTCCGTAGCTTAATTGAATAGAGCATCTGACTACGGATCAGAAGGTTGCAGGTTTGAGTCCTGCCGGAGTCGCTTAGTAAGAACCTCTTATAAGCTTATAAGAGGTTCTTATGTTTTCATTGAACACAAAAAAATTTAGACTAGTTTTATCCATAATAATTTTATTTGAATGTAATGTTTTATGAGTTAAACAAAATATGATAGTTATTTAAAATAAATCTATATAATATTAATGTTTCATTTTCTTTGAATAAGATATTAGCAATTTCATTACTTTTGTACTTTATTTTTAAAAAAACATAATTAACTGTTATTTAATTACTTAATTATATAAAACCAATGGCAAAGAAAAAATTTGTTACATGCGATGGCAATTATGCAGCTGCACATGTAGCATATATGTTTAGTGAAATAGCTGCAATTTACCCGATTACTCCTTCATCAACGATGGCTGAATATGTAGATGAATGGGCTGCCCATGGCCGGAAAAATATTTTTGGCCAAACTGTGAGGGTTGCAGAAATGCAAAGTGAAGCCGGGGCTGCCGGGGCAGTTCATGGTTCGTTACAGGCTGGCGCACTGACAAGTACATTTACTGCTTCGCAGGGTTTACTGCTCATGATACCGAATATGTATAAAATTTCCGGTGAATTACTTCCGGGAGTATTTCACGTTTCGGCACGCTCTTTGGCAGCACAGGCCCTTTCGATATTTGGCGATCATAGCGATGTTATGAGTACGCGCCAGGCCGGTTTCGCTATGTTAGCTACCGGAAGTATACAGGAAATTATGGATTTGTCCCCTGTTGCGCATTTAACCGCTATTAAATCCCGTATTCCATTTCTTCATTTTTTCGATGGCTTCAGGACATCTGCCGAAGTTCAAAAAGTTGAAATGGCCGATCAGGATGAATTGGTTAAACTGCTTGACCAGCAAGCGCTCCAGGAATTTCGGGACAGGGCGCTTAATCCTGAACATCCTGTAACTCGAGGTACCGCTCAAAATCCTGATATTTATTTTCAAAGTCGCGAAGCTGCAAATCGTTTTTACGATGCAGTTCCGGACATGGTTGAATCATATATGCAGGAAATAAGCAAAATTACCGGGCGCGAATATCACCCGTTTACCTATTATGGTGCAAAAGATGCTGAAAATATAATTATTGCTATGTGTTCAGTAACTGATACCACAAAAGAAGTTATTGACTATCTAATATCCAAAGGCGAAAAAGTCGGGCTTATCTCTGTACACTTATATCGTCCTTTCTCGGCTAAATATTTCATGAAAGCATTTCCTAAAACTGTTAAGCGTGTATGTGTTCTCGACCGGACAAAAGAACCAGGCGCTAACGGCGATCCTTTATATCTCGATGTTAAAGATATGTTTTATGGTAAGCCTGATGCCCCAGTTATTATTGGCGGCCGTTTCGGTTTGAGCTCGAAAGATACAACCCCGGGCCAGATAATAGCTGTATTTAAAAATCTGAAACTGGCCGAACCTAAAAATCAATTCACAGTAGGTATTGTAGATGATGTTACTAATAAATCATTACCGGTTGAAGATGAGATAAATGTTATTAAACCCGGAACTTTTGAAGCCAAATTTTATGGTCTTGGTTCCGATGGAACAGTAAGCGCAAATAAAAATTCCATTAAAATTATCGGCGACACTACCGATAAATACAGCCAGGCATATTTTGCATACGATTCAAAAAAATCAGGTGGTATTACAACTTCCCACCTTCGTTTTGGGGATCAAATGATCCACGCGCCTTACCTGGTTATCAGCCCTGATTTTGTTGCCTGCCACGTTCCTTCATATTTAGACAAATATGATATGTTAGCAGGTTTGAAGAAAAATGGTACTTTTCTGCTGAATAGTATTTGGGATGCAGAAGAAACCAAAAAACGCCTGCCCGATCATATGAAGAAGTACCTTGCAGATAATGAAATTAACTTTTACATAATTAATGCCACTGCACTTGCCGAAGAAATTGGGCTTGGAAACCGTACCAATACAATCATGCAAAGCGCATTTTTCAAAATTTCAAATGTAATCCCTTATGAAAAGGCTATTGAAGAAATGAAAAAAGCAATTATTAAAGATTTTGGCAAGAAAGGCGAGCAAGTTGTAAAAATGAACCATACTGCTGTTGATCGTGGAGGAGCAGTTACAAAAGTTGAAATTCCTAAAGAATGGAAAAATATTAAGGCAGAAAACACAGTTGGTAAAACAACTGCCAATGTTCCTGAATTTATTAAAAATGTTGTTATACCTATTAATTCACTAAAAGGCGATGATTTACCCGTAAGTGTATTTCTTGGCCGCGAAGACGGGACTTTCCCTCCGGGCACTTCTGCTTATGAAAAGCGCGGTATTGCAGTGAATGTACCTGAATGGATACCTGAAAACTGTACTCAGTGTAATCAATGTTCATTCGTTTGCCCTCACGCATGTATAAGGCCATTTCTTTTTAATGAAAAAGAAGCAGCAGGATTACCGGCAGGTACCAAACTTTTAAAAGCTTTAGGTAGAGCCTTCGAAGGTTTGCAATATAAAATGCAGATTGGCGTGCTTGACTGTAATGGTTGCGGTAACTGCGCCGAAGTTTGCCCTTCAAAAATAAAGGCTCTTGTAATGAAGCCTCTTGGAACCCAAATGGCTGAGGTTGGACGTTGGGATTATATTGATAAAAATGTAACCTATAAAGATAACCTTATGCCTAAGGAAGCTGCAGTAAAAAATTCTCAGTTTGCCCAGCCTTTATTTGAATTCTCCGGCGCTTGTGCAGGTTGTGGTGAAACTCCTTATGTTAAACTGATAACCCAGCTTTTTGGCGACAGGATGATTGTTGCTAATGCTACCGGATGTTCTTCTATTTATGGAGGTTCTGCTCCTTCTACTCCTTATACTGCCAAGAAAAATGGAAAAGGCGTAGCTTGGGCAAACTCATTATTTGAAGATAATGCCGAATATGGTTATGGAATTGCAATAGGTATCCGCCAGATTCGCGAACGAATGGCTGCGATGATGAACGAATCAATGGATAAAGTTTCTGCTTCAACGAAAGAAGCGTTTAGCGAATGGATGGCTAACATGAATAATGCTGAACAATCGCGAATTGCTTCAGAAAAAGTTCGTGAAGCAATTAAAACTGAAAAAAATCCTGTTGCCGAAGAAATTAAAAAACTTGACCAATATCTTATTAAAAAGTCAGTTTGGTCATTTGGAGGCGATGGATGGGCTTATGATATTGGCTATGGTGGATTAGACCATGTAATGGCTACAGGTGAAGATATAAATTTACTTGTCCTCGATACCGAAGTATATTCAAACACCGGCGGCCAATCATCAAAAGCTACACCTATAGGAGCTGTTGCAAAATTTGCGGCATCGGGAAAAAGAATCCGTAAAAAAGATTTGGGAATGATGGCCATTAGTTACGGGTATTGTTATGTAGCCCAGGTTTCGATGGGTGCAAGCCAAAGCCAATATCTCAAAGCCTTGCGCGAAGCAGAGGCATTTCCAGGGCCATCTCTTATTATTGCATATTCGCCTTGCATAAACCATGGCTTGCATAAAGGAATGGGAAAATTGCAAAACCAGGCCAAATTGGCTGTTGAGTGTGGTTATTGGCATTTGTACCGTTACAATCCGCTACTCGAAGCACAAGGGCAAAACCCTTTTCAATTAGATTCAAAAGAGCCTAATTGGATTGATTTTCAAAACTTCCTAAATAGTGAAGTACGGTTCTCTTCATTAAGAAAATCATTCCCTGCTGATGCCGATGAGTTGTTTAAAGCTGCGGAAGTAAATTCATTATGGAGATATAATAGCTATCAACGTATGGCTGCAATGGTTTATTCAAAGTAAATTATTTCCTGTCCGCGAATTTGAATCCACGATAGGAAAACAAATATTCTCAATAGAAAAGCTGCTTCAATATGCAGCTTTTCTATTTACTTTTATGTATTAAAATTAAAAATTTGCAGCTTAAAAGTTTTAACATACGGGTTTACGCCATTATTTATAATGAAACAAATGATGCAATTCTTATAAGCGATGAGTTTCAATTGGGAATGCGGATGACAAAGTTCCCGGGCGGCGGTTTGCAATTTGGCGAAGGTACTATTGACTGCCTTATGCGTGAGGCTTTTGAAGAATTCGGCCAGGAAATTAAAATTATAAGTCATTTTTATACCACGGATTTTTTTCAAAAAGCTACATTTTTCGAAGATCAACAATTAATAAGCATATACTATAAAGTACGTTTTCAGGAAAAGCCAAAATTTAAAATTTCAGATAAGCCATTTGACTTTGAAACAGACGAAAACGGGAAACAATCTTTTCGCTGGGTTAAATTAAATAATATTGTTGAGGAAACATTTACATTTCCAATAGATAGGAAAGTTGCCATGATGATTTTAAATGAAAATTCATCACTTATTAAATTTTAAGTTTCATCTTGGTTTCATAATTCTAAATTATTTCCATTGCTTTTTTGCAAATCTCCTGGAACTTCATATCGAGTTGCAGGTTTTGTCCTTTACAACCTTCATAAACTTTCATTGACCAGCTTACATATTTTCTTTTCCTGCGTTTTGTCCACTTTATAGGATAATTGATAATATCGCTAATGTTTGCAATTTTATCGGCAATTCTTATCAATTTAGCGTTTTTAGATAAACTGGATGAATTCCTAACCTGCAATTCCTTTCTTTCTTCATCCGGCAACTTCATATTGTCGGTTACTTCAAGCACCAGGCCTGTTATTTCTTTTCCAAAATTTTTAAATAATTCCTGTTCGGCAGTGTCTGTATCTTCCAATGTATCGTGAAGGACAGCCCCCAACAAAAGATTTATATCAGTTTCTCCTGCATCGGCAATTAGTTTGCAAACTTTCAGGGGATGATTTATATATGGAATTTTTAAATATCCCTTTCTTCTTTGAAGTTTATGTTTTTCAGCCGCAAATTCCATTGCTTTAATTAATTTGCTTACATTATTCATAATATGTAACTTATGTATTAAAATTATTATTAAAAATAACTATAATTTTTTTTTTTTAATTTAATTGCCTTAAATTTAGACGCAATTTCGATTATTATGGAAAGTTTATTTATTGAAGGAACTAAAAAAACCCCCGAAGTCAGTTTCAATGCAAATGGCATCTTGAAAATTAAAGGGCGTTCCATCCCGGAGGACCCTTCAAAATTCTATGATGTTTTATATTTATGGATTTTTGAATATTGCACCCATCCGCAACCTACAACAATTGTTGATGTTGAACTCGAATATTTTAATAGCGGAACGTCAAAAGCGCTTCTACATATTTTAAGAATAATTGTAGATCTTAGAAATAAAGAAAATAACATTACAATTAATTGGTATTATGAAGCCGGCGACGAAGATATTTATGAAAGAGGCGAATATTATTCTTCAATACTCGATTTTAAATTTACATTTATTGAAACGCAGCAAGAGTAGGTTTAATTTTATTTTTACTTATCCCATCTGTTAAAATTAATACGGTTCTTTTACAACTACAACTTCTTCAAATATTAATATCCCATTTTTAAAGTGTTCTCTGGAAATTGCAGAACAAACTATTCAACTTTTAAAATAAATTATTTATGAATGAAACCCACATGTTAAGCAAGTGTAACACAAAGAACGGATGAATAAAACCTTAGCAAACAACACAAATAGTTTGAATGCTGAGAACATGTGGGTTTCCATCCGACCTTTGAAAATTAAATTTTATACGGATGAAACAAGATAAAATTTTAAGTATTATCTTTAATCAAAATATTTCAGACCTTATGAAAGCCCTTATAAAACATGTGAAAATTAAGCACCTGTGTATTGTTTTTGGGTTACTTTGTTTTAATATAAATTTTTCATTCGCCGGTTATTTAATTAAAAAATTACAATCGGATAATGATTCACTGCAATACATCCCAAATGATAATGAGCACAACATGGAAATAGCTGCCACCAAAGGTGATTATTTAATTGTTGAAAAACTTTTAAGCAATGGGATGGACCCAAATGTAATTTTAGAAGATGGTGTTACACCTTTAGTTTATGCGTCGCAAGCTGGACATTTCAGAATATGTAAATTATTAGTTGCCAAAGGCGCTGATGTAAATTTCAAACCACATATTGGCAGCACTCCATTAATTGCGGCTGTAAAGGAAAAGCATCAACAAATCGTAGACTTTTTAATTGAAAAAGGCGCAGGAGTGAATCTATCTGACGATTTGGGCCGTACAGCCTTTATGTATGCAGCCGCTAACGGTGATTCGGCAATGTGTGAAAAATTAATTTCGGACAAAGCTGATATAAATTCAGTGGATAATGATGGCACCGATGTTTTAATGGCCGCTGTTATCAATCAACAAGATCAATTTATTTCGTATTTATTAAATATAGGCGCCAACCCTAATACCCATAATTTAAATGGTACAAGCCCGCTTTTAGTTGCCACCTTTAATAATAGTTATCCGATAATTGAACTTCTATTGAAAAAAGGAGCCAATATAAACCAGAAAAATAAATTTAACCAAACAGCCCTAACTATTGCAATCGAAAAAAACGATGAAATATTACTGCAATATTTAATCGAAAAAGAGGCGCCGATGTCAACCAAAGGCTAACGCTTGCCGAAACACCGCTTACTATTGCATATTATCATAAAAAAGACGACTTTATAATTGAAACTTTGAAAAGTAAAGGCGCAAAACAAAATCATATTCCCGATTTTTGCAGGTTATTTCTTGGCCCTGAAATAACATGGAACTTTGACGATTTTATGACAGGCGCAAATTTTGGAACAAAAGAATACAAATATAACTTCGATATTTCCACCGGGCTAATTTTAAGACCCTATGCAACAAGAATATTGCTTCACGATACCGGAAATATTTATTATCAATACTGGGAACGGCGCAATTTTGTTTATATCGGGATAAATAAAAATGTTGCACTTTCAAGATTTAACAAAAAAATAAAAAAAGAGATAACCTTTGGAATAAAAGAGCTATATAATTTTGGAGTTTACAGGGGCACTGTATTAAATGTTCATAATGATTTTTTACTTGCTCCTGAAATAGGTTTACTTATTTATTTAAATAATGTACAATTGGGGGCAATTTACCAATATGTAAAGTTTAATGTAACCGGAGTATCGCCTAACAGAATTAATATTAATGCTAAATTTATTTTTGGCGGTGGTTCAAAATCAAAAGCTTATAAACCATGGGAATAATAATAAAAAGTAAACCTATAAAGCAGCCTGTTTTACTGGTATTCTTATATGTATCGGTTATTAGTTTAATCATGTGTTCATGCAAAAGCAGCAGTAGCAGTCTTTCGAATTGCTTTAATTGTAAAACTGATCAGCCTGATAGCGCCTTAGTAAATATAAAAGTTACAATAAATAATGAAAATCCTAAGGTGCCTGTTACAATTTATCGTGGAAGGTTTAATCCTGCTGACTCATCAAATAAGTTGAAAAATATTATTATAAATGCTAATGATAGCATTTATCTTCCCGTTGGTGAATATTATTCGGTAAAAGCAAAATACAAATCAGGCCAAAAAATAATTTACGCTGTCGATGGCGGTAATTTTGAAACTCAGGAAGAAACCGATTGCGATACTCCCTGCTGGCAAATAGTCGGGGGAGTTTACGATGTTAGGTTAATATATTAATCTTTAATTCTAATAACGCCTGCCTTTATTCCAATCTCAGTAAATAAAAATCAAATATTATAAATTTGAACCGATTTCTACATAAATTTGCCTCAGTGATCTCTATTTATTATTGATTTCAATGGCATCCTAAAGCATTAAAGAATGAAGCAAATTTTATTTCTGAATGTTCTGTTTCTTGTTTCTATAATGTCCTGTTCGTTAGACGAAAATCTTAATCCGGCCAAATCTATTACAAGGGAACTAAATGAAAATATTGATACAGTAACTTTTTGGAACAGCGCATCGGTGTATGTTATAAAGAAACCGGAATTTGCAATAAATGACACATTAATAATCCAGGCTGGCACTGTAATTAAATTTGCGCCCGATAGTAATTGTGAAATTATTGTTGCAAATCATGGTTGTATTTTTGCACAGGGAACCGGATCAAACCCAATTGTATTTACTTCTTATTACGACGATTCATATGGCGGAGCCAGTAATAAAGACAACGGCGCCAAGAAGCCTTCAGTAGGTAATTGGAATGAAATTCTATTTAATAATAATTCAAAATCTGTTCTGAGTAATTGTAGATTTTACTATGGAGGAAGTGGAAACAGGCATTCTACCCTGCAATTTGGGAGTACAGCTTCAGCCAATATAATGAATTGCATTTTCGCTAATAACGATGGCGGCAACTTAGAAACCGGCTATGGCGTAATTGATGCTTCAGATGCTGAAGCAACCATGTCAATTCGTTTTAGCACTTTTTATTCAAATAATCTTCCTTTATGTATCAATGCTTCAATAAACACAGATAATTCAAATATTTTTCATAACCCAAATAGTTATCCGGTAAAAAATAAATACAATGCTATAAAAGTAATTACTTCAATGCATTTAAGTGGAGCAGTTCAATGGGAAGAAACTGAAGTGGCTTACGTTATTAATGGGCCAACTTTTTCTATATCGCCAAATGCCTCGCTTTTAATTGGCGATAGCGTAACTTTAAAATTTATGCGAAATACAAAAATGATACTAGAAGGAACTGATACTACGCTTCGAAATATTGACGGGCCAGGAGTGGCACTTACTTCAATTTTTGATGATAGTTACAAAGGAGATACCAATGGCGATGGTAATTCAACTCAACCTGAAAAGGAGATTGGAGTATATCTGTTGCAGATTCTACGACCTTTGCATGGAAAAATATTTTTTACGCAAATTAATCCTGAATATTATAATACAATTTACGGCAAACATGAAAAATATTATTTACTTATCAGACTATTCCAATCTCTTATTGCTTTTTTACATATATAACCATGCTGAATCGTTTTCTAAAATATATTGAAGAAAATCAATTGTTCCTGCCCACCGATAAAATTATTCTCGCTATTAGCGGCGGCGCCGATTCAAGAACGATGATGCACTTATTTCATATTTCCGGAATTAATGTGGCCGTTGCACATTGCAATTTTCGTTTGCGCGGTGAAGAGTCAGATGGCGATGAAGTTTTTGTAAAGCAATTGGCAGAAGAATACAACATGCCGTTCTATTCAATGCATTTCAATACCAATGAATATGCCGAATTACAGAAAATAAGCATACAAATGGCAGCCCGGGAGCTACGTTATAACTGGTTCGAGAACCTGAGGCGTTTACACAATTATAATTATATTGCCACTGCCCATAATGCAGACGATGCAATTGAAACTTTCTTTATCAACCTGTTCAGGGGCTCAGGAATCCAGGGGCTTACCGGTATCAGGCCACGAAGCGGAAATATTGTGCATCCAATATTGTTTGCTTTCAGAAAAGAAATTGAAGATTATTGCTCGAAAAACAAGCTAACTTATCGTACCGATTCATCCAATAATTCTGAAAAATATTTACGCAATAAAATACGCCATTCTTTGCTTTCGAAAATTCTTGAGATAAATCCGGAATTCCGGACAATAATGAAAGAAAACCTCTCTCATTTATCCGATACTGAAAAGTATATTCTCATTATATTACTGATGCAATCAAAAATATTTGTTACACAAATGAAGATGAAGTTTATATTTCAATTACGAAACTCAAAGAGAACCTTATCCCCAAGGCATTGCTTTTCGAAATACTTAAAGATTACGGGTTCTCATCAAAAACTTCTTCTGAAATATTTCAAAACCTCGATAGTAACTCCGGGTGTTTATATTATTCTAACGAAAAAAGGCTTGTCAAAGATTGGGATCAATTAATAATAACAAGTATTGAAAGCAGCAATGAAATTAAAATGTATATTGATTCCGATATTTCAGAAATAACAGAACCTATCCATCTTAAATTACAAATTGTTCCTGCAGAAGGCTATAAAATTAACCCCGATAATAATATAGCTGCAATTGATGCGGACAAAATAACCTTTCCGTTAATATTGAGAAATTGGCAGAAAGGCGATTATTTCCAGCCCCTTGGCATGGAAGGCATGAAAAAAGTCAGTGATTTTTTTATCGACTTGAAATTATCCATCCTGAAAAGAAAAAACATGGATATTGACGAGCGCAGGCGAAATAGCTTGGATTGTTGGCATACGTATTGACAACCGTTTCAAAATAACTTCGAAAACACAAAACATTTTGCTTTTATCCGTTGCCTAAAACAATAAATAAGTCCAACAGAAAACAAATATTCTTTCTAACCGTTTAAATTAATAATATTATTTATAAAAATAGATTTGATTTTTTTTATAATTAATAAACCCTGTATTATATTTGTATTTAGATTAAGCGCCGACAATGATTTATGATAAAGAAGAAATAATAAAAACTTTGCAAACCAACATACAGCATTTGAAAGGTTTATATGAAAAGGAAAAGGAAATAAATTCTGTAATTTACAGGAAAAAGCTGAAATGTTGGAAAAGATTAGGCAAAAGGATTCTGAATATCAA
>CAWEFA010000138.1:0-3729 GCA_963808135.1 uncultured Bacteroidota bacterium | reverse complement strand
TCCCGTGCCGCTGCCCATGTCCAAAATGGTTTTATCACTAAAGTCCATTTCTAACATTTGTTCCAACATAAGAAAAGTTGTGTCGTGGTGTCCTGTGCCAAACGACATCTTTGGTTCAATTATAATTTCATAATCAAATTTGTTTTCAATTTTATGAAAAGGCGCTTTGATTATAAGTTTATTTTTGATAATAACAGGTTCGAAATTGCTCTCCCAAGAAGTATTCCAATTTTGTGAAGGAATTAATTTGTATTTAAATGAAACAGCATAATTATTAAAAACATTTTCGTCGATTAGTTTTTGAACCAAGTCGGGGTTAAAGAAATTTTGCTGGATATAAGCAAAAAAGCCAAAAGGGGTTTCCATAAAACTCTCAAACCCCATTTGGCTCAATTCTGCCAATATTATTTCAGCAATTATAATTGAATAGGGTTGTACAGTTATTTCTAACTCAATATAATCCAAAATACAGCTTTTAAATAAACTAATATTTTTTAAAAAGCTTCTATAATCCCGAGAAAACTTTCGGGTTTAAGCGATGCCCCGCCAATTAGACCTCCATCAACATCAGGGTTTGCAAATAGCTCGGTTGCATTTTTATCATTACAACTGCCGCCATAAAGAATAGATGTATTTTCAGCAATTGATTCACCATATTTACCTGCAATAATTTCGCGTATAAATTTATGCATTTCCTGTGCCTGAGCAGAAGTAGCTGTTTTTCCTGTTCCGATTGCCCAAACCGGTTCATACGCAATAATAATTTTACCAAAATCGGTTTCGGATAAATCAAATAAGCCATTTGTCAACTGGCTTTTAACCACATCAAATTGCCTGTTGGCTTCTCTTTCATTTAATAATTCGCCAACGCAAAAAATCGGGATTAGGTTATTTGATAATGCGAGTTTTACCTTTTTATTAAGTGTTGAATCGGTTTCAGCATAATATGTGCGGCGCTCAGAATGGCCGATAATTACATATTTAGCCCCGGTTGACGCTATCATTGGCCGATACTTCGCCTGTAAAAGCCCCGCTTGCTTCCGAAGCACAATTTTGCGCGCCTAATTCTGCTTTTTTAATAACTTTTTTCACTTCTGAAAGATGAATAAAAGGCACGCAAATAACAACTGCTGCAGCGTTTTTAACCTGCACGGCCAGGAAATCGACATCACGGGCTAACTTTATCCCTTCATTAAGATTTGTATTCATTTTCCAGTTTCCGGCAACTATTTTTTTTCTCATTGTTTTAATGTTTTAATGAATTTGGCCACAAAAATAGAAAATATGTTTAAACATTCAATAAATTTGGAATTAGAGTAACTAAGATTATAGAATTTTGAAATTCCTCAAAATTATTGTAATAAGCTTAATCCAAAAATTATTTATGTTTTCGATATTATCGTATAAAGAAAAGTTATATGTTTATACCGTAAAAAAAATATCAATTAATTTGTATGAGAAAAGATTTTATAAAATTGATTTACAAACAGGTTTTTTCTTTAATATTATTTTTTATTTCGGTTGGCATAATTAATAGTCAGGAAAATATTAAAACTGGTATGGAAAATACAGGTTATGATACTTCAAGAATTTATAAGGCGATGTCAAAAGCGCTAAATGGCGAACCCATTGTTATTGGAGTTATTGGAGGTTCAATTACCAACGGATATGCGGCATCATCAGAAAAAACAAGGTGGGCAAACCTAATGGCAGATTGGTGGAAAACAAAATTCCCAAAAAGCAAAGTAACACTTATTAATGCAGGAATCGGGGGAACAGGTTCCGATATTGGCTCCCATCGCGTGCAAAGCGACCTGCTTAAATACAAACCGGATTTTGTTGTAATTGAATTTTCGGTTAATGATACAGTTGGAAAGCTGGCCTCAATTACGATGGAAGGTTTGGTAAGACAAATCCTTAAATATCCCGGCCATCCTGGAATTATGATGCTCATTCTAAAACAGGATAATGGTAAAACTGCTTTAAAATACCACAAGCCTGTAGCCGAATATTATAAAATACCTGTAATTAATTTTGCCGGGCTTATAGATAATAAAGTATTAAAAAATGGCGTAACCCTGAAAAGTATTTTTCTTGACGGGCTGCACCCGGTTGATGCCGGCATGAAGTACATTGCCGATTTTATAACTGACGAACTTAACCTTATTTATAAAAATTTTCCAGGCGATAAAAATATTCCCAAAATAAATAATGATCTGCCCAAACCTTTTTTTAGCGATTTATTCGAAAACACAAACATGTTCAATAATTCAAGTATTACTCCATTAACTAATACGGGATGGGAAAATGATTTAGCAGGTTGGAGCTCGGCCAAAGCAGGAACGGAGATGACCTTTAAAGTTAAAGGAAAAGCTATTTCAGTATTATATTCGAAGCACAACGCATTAAACAGGGGAAGGGCGGAAATTTGGATCGATACATGTAAACACAAAACCCTTGATGCATATTGGACCCAAACGTGGGGACCAGCCACCGTGTTTTTTTTGGTTGAGGAAAATTTGAATTATGGGGAACATACCTTACATATAAAAGTAATTGATGAACATTCTGAAGACACAAACGGTAATTATTTTCTCCTGTTGAATGTATTAGAAGCCGGTAAAGATATTTCACCAAAAAACTAAACCGGGTTTAGAATTGTATTAGGATAAATATTCTTCGCCTAATTTAACAGGCAATATGGATTCTAAAAAATATTGAACAACAATCCCAAATTCCGTATCATGAAAGCAGAATTTGGGATTGAACATTTTAAATAGGCTAATATTATTGTGCCGTTGATGTTTTAATATCGTCATAAAATTTGGCTGTACTAACCCAAATATAAGGAATCAGCCACAAAAATCCTATACCTAATGTAAGTATGCATAACAATGCCCAACCGATAAACCTAAGTTCAAGGCGGAAAAATTTCCATTTGTGTCCGTACATCATTTGCTTGCTTTTATTAATAGCTTCCATAGCGCCAATATTATCATCTTCGGCAATTATATAAAATGTTTGCGAATATGAAATAGCCGCTATAATTCCAGGTATTATTAATAAAAGCGACCAGAGTACTATGAATACAATCATTAATAAATAAGCTCCCAAACCTGTTGTAAATTTTATAAAGCCATTAAAAATCTGGGGTAATTGAGGATCTTGATTTCTGGAAATGTTCAATGTGAAAATAGCTAAACCTATTAACAATGGGCCGGAAAATATTAGTGAAGCAATTATTCCTAAAATCGGTATAAACTGAACACCGATAATTAAAATATAGAACAACAAATATGTGCCTATTGCTAAGCCCCATTTACCGGATAACGATTCCCTGGCATGGGTCATTAAAATTGAATTTTTTGTTCCCATAAGTTTGATTTTTTGGTTATATAATAATGATAAAATGGTTAATATGAAAACTTAACTTAATATGAATTGCAATAACAAGAAGAGCTTTACGATAAACATCTAAATTTAGTAAATTTTTATTCTTTTTCCTTATCCTAACAAATTTCTTTAGATGTTTTTCAAAGTTTCTATAATAATATTCTCAGAATTCAATTCTGTTTGAAGTTTGGTATCCGTGAGGATAAATATTTTTTAAATTATTAACTCATGTTACGCAGCTTGAAAAATAGGAATAGTTTCAATCTGCTTTAAATTTTTGTAAGCCATTTTCAGGGCATTTAGATACAGTTTTTCCTTTAATTCAAAATGAGGCGT
>CAWEFA010000137.1:0-3562 GCA_963808135.1 uncultured Bacteroidota bacterium | reverse complement strand
CACTGAAGGCCGATCTCGAAAAAAGCCAGGTCGATATGGCATTGATAAAAGAAGAAGTAAATGCGGAAGATATTGCTGAAATTGTTTCGCGTTGGACTGGCATCCCGGTTAACCGAATGCTGCAAAGCGAAAAAGAAAAATTGCTTAACCTTGAAAATGAGCTTCATAAACGAATAGTTGGCCAGGATGATGCTATCAGCGCTATTGCTGAAGCCGTCCGGCGCAGCAGGGCTGGTCTCCAGGATGCCAAAAGGCCGATTGGCTCATTTATTTTTCTTGGGTCAACGGGCGTTGGAAAAACCGAACTTGCAAAAGCTTTAGCTGAATTTCTTTTTAACGATGAAAATCTTCTAACGCGAATTGATATGTCGGAATACCAGGAACGGCATTCTGTTTCACGTCTTGTAGGCGCGCCTCCGGGTTATGTGGGTTATGAAGAAGGCGGGCAGCTTACTGAAGCTGTAAGGCACAAACCTTATTCGGTTTTACTGCTCGATGAAATAGAAAAAGCACATCCCGATGTATTTAATATTCTCCTTCAAGTGCTTGACGATGGCCGTTTGACCGATAACCAGGGGAGGGTTGTGAATTTTAGAAACACTATTATTATTATGACCTCGAACATCGGTTCACACCTGATCCAGGAAAATATTGCCGGTATTAATGCAGCCAACAGTGAAAAAATGTTAGAACGGACAAAAGCAGATGTTTTCAATCTGCTGCGCCAGACAATCAGGCCTGAATTCTTAAACAGGATTGATGAAATTATCATGTTTACTCCATTAACGAAAAAAAATGTTGCCGATATTGTAAGGTTGCAATTTAAAAATATTCAAAAGCAATTGGAAGAATCAGGAATAACAATTGATATCAGCGATGCAGCGGTTGATTGGATTGCAAGTGCAGGTTATGATCCAATTTATGGTGCAAGGCCTGTAAAACGTGTAATTCAAAAGTATATGCTGAATGAATTATCAAAGCAAATATTAGCAGGCAGCTTAAATAAATCTGACCGTATTTTAATAGAAAGTTTTGGGGAAGGATTGGTTTTTATTAAAAAATAAATTAATTACCAGCAGATAATTTCTTCTTATGTAAAAAGTCTGCTTTTAATTCTTTTCCGCTTAAAAGCCTTTGAATATTTTTTCGGTGCGTAAATAATAAAGCCAGCGCCATTATTATAGATGCAATTTTTAAAGCATCGGGAGTGCTCGGATAAATGAACGATACAACAAAAGGATAACAAAATCCGGCCGCTATTGAACCTAATGAAACATATTTAAATAACAAAAGAATAATAAGAAAAGTTCCGAAAACCAATAAACCAGGCCAGGTAGTTAGGGTAAGCACAATGCCCAGCAACGTTGCCACTCCTTTTCCACCTTTAAAGCATGCAAATAAAGGGAAGATATGCCCGACTAATGCGGTTAACCCAAGCGCAAGCTGAAAATTTATAAACCAATTTGAATGTAACTCAATAGGCGATAAATAAGCCAGTTCAATAGCTGCAAACCCTTTAAGCCCATCGATAATAAAAACAGGTATGCCTGCTTTCCATCCCAAAATCCTAACTGTGTTTGTGGCGCCAGCATTGCCGCTTCCGTGCTCGCGTATATCAATCCCGAAAAACCATTTGCCAACCCATACTGATGTTGGAATTGAGCCAAGCAAATAACCAACCACAATTAATATAACAAAAATCATTCTTTGCAGTTTTTAAAAATGTGTTTGCGAAGTTATAAAAAATTTAGGTTTTATGGAAGGGAATTTTTTTGATTGGCTGCTGACCTTTGAAAATTTCTTCTTGTTTAATAATCCAAATCCGGGTTTAACAACATAACAAGTTTTTTTACTTACTTTGTAAGCCTTTTAAATTACAAACATTTATTTCTATGGCAAAAGAATTGACAAGCAGGAGCGTTGATTATTCACAATGGTATAACGATTTGGTAATAAAAGCCGATTTGGCCGAGAATTCGGCTGTTCGGGGTTGTATGGTTATAAAACCGCATGGTTATGCAATTTGGGAAAAAATGCAGGCAGCCCTTGACAAAATGTTTAAAGATACAGGTCATGTAAATGCTTATTTTCCACTTTTTATCCCAAAATCATTTTTTTCGCGTGAAGCAGCCCATGTTGAAGCCTTTGCCAAAGAGTGTGCCGTGGTTACCCATTACCGGTTGAAAAACGATCCCAATGGCCATGGGATTATTGTGGACCCGGATGCAAAGCTTGATGAAGAACTTATCGTCAGGCCAACTTCCGAAACTATTATTTGGAACACTTACAAAAACTGGATACAATCATATCGCGATTTGCCAATTTTAATAAACCAATGGGCTAATATTGTCCGTTGGGAAATGCGCACACGCCTGTTCCTGCGTACTACCGAGTTCCTTTGGCAGGAAGGCCATACCGCCCATGCAACCGCTGAGGAAGCAATAGCAGAAACGAATAAAATGCTTGACGTATATACTCATTTTGCTGAAAACTGGTTGGCTATCCCGGTTATTAAAGGCCGTAAAACTGAAAATGAAAAATTTGCGGGCGCTATTGATACGTACACTATTGAAGCATTGATGCAGGACGGTAAAGCGCTTCAATGCGGTACTTCTCATTTTTTAGGGCAGAATTTTGCCAAAGCATTCGATGTGAAGTTTACGTCAAAAGAAGGTAAGCTCGATTATGTTTGGGCCACGTCATGGGGTTTAACAACGCGAATGATTGGCGCAATAATTATGACACACTCCGATGACAATGGATTGGTGCTTCCGCCAAAGTTAGCCCCTATACAGGTTGTAATTGTCCCTATCTACAAAAATGAAGAAGAACACGCTAAAGTTGCTGAAAAGGCTGAGCAAATTTATAAGATATTGCAATCAAAAAATATTTTAGTAAAATTCGATAATCGCGACACACACAAGCCCGGGTGGAAATTTGCCGAATATGAATTAAAAGGCGTGCCTGTACGTATAGCCATTGGCCCAAAAGATATTGAAAACAATACGGTTGAAGTTGCAAGGCGCGATACACTTGAAAAGAAAATTTACCCGGTTGATAAAATTGAAGAAATAATTGAAACTTTGCTATCCGAGATACAATTGAACCTTTACCAAAAAGCCCTTAAATTCAGGGATGAAAATATTTTTAAGATCGATACATACGCAGAATTTAAACAAATACTTGATACAAAAGGGGGATTTATCTCAGCCCACTGGGATGGCACTTCTGAAACCGAAACGAAAATTAAAGAAGAAACCAAAGCCACCGTGAGGTGCATACCTTTCAACCAGGTTGAGGAAAAAGGCAAGTGCATTTACTCAGGTAAACCATCGAATGGAAGGGTACTGTTCGCTAAGGCATATTAAATAGAAGTTTCAAATTTCAAGTTTCAAGTTTCAAGTTTCAAGTTTCAAGTTTCAAGTTTCAAGTTTCAAGTTTCAAGTTTCAAGTTTCAAATTACAAATTTCTTTTTAAAGCATTGTTAATGCTCAAGTTCTTCAATTGAAATTTCTAATGAAATTCAATTAAATTCTCTGTTTGGAATAGGCAATCTTGGCGT
>CAWEFA010000136.1:0-4715 GCA_963808135.1 uncultured Bacteroidota bacterium | reverse complement strand
TTTGGGCTCCGAATTTAAATTTTTAATAATTACTACAAATACTGATTACTGCGAAACCAAGCCCTACGAAAATGTTAAAGCAGATGCCGGGTCACAATTCAAAGATTACGATATTTTTTATTTTTCGAAATCCAGCCTATCATTTCAAAATATTATCAAAGCAACAAAAGAAATTGAGTTTGACGTTGTTTTTATAAATGGTATATATTCGTTATACTTCTCAATTTTTCCTTTAATCTATTTTAAATATTTCACTAAGAAAAAGGTCATTGTTTCAGCCAGGGGCATGCTTTCTGATCAAACCTTTTCTTCAAAAAAAATAAAAAAAAGATTTTTTTACCTTTTGGCGCGATTGGTAAAACTGTACAACAGCATTACCATTCATGCCACAAATAATGATGAAGAAAAAAACATCAGAGAAACTTTAAAATTCAAGGGAGATATAAAAGTTGCGCCGAACCTTCCGCCGAAAATTCTATCGGAATATTCAGCTTTAGAAAAGGTTGCAGGAAAATTAAATTTGATAAGCATAGCAAGGATTTCGGAGGAGAAAAATACTTTGTTTGCATTGCAGGCGCTTTATAAATGCAGTTCAGGAACAATTTCCCTTGATTTGTATGGATCGGTGTATAATGAGGAATATTGGAATGAATGCCAGGCAATTATTAACTCACTTCCAACAAACATTAAGGTTACATATAAAGGGCCAATTGAAAAAAAAGAAATTCTGGGCGCCCTGAGAAACAATCATTTTTTAATTATGCCATCGATTGGCGAAAATTACGGACATTCGATTGTGGAAAGCTTTATTGCCGGAAGGCCGGTTATCATAAGCGATAGAACACCATGGAAAAACCTGCAAAACATTTTTGATTCCAAATTTTCAATTTTCAATTCTCAACCTTCAATAATCAATAATCAATATTCAATTGGTTGGGATCTTCCACTTGACAATTCTCAAAGTTGGACAGAAGTTATCGAATATTGCAGCAAAATGGGCCAGGAAGAATATGGCCAAATGAGCAGGAATGCTTATGAATATGCCAAATCTGTTATTAATAACCCTGATGTTTTAAAAGCCAACCGGATGTTGTTTGAATAAAATGCCGGTTATTTCTTTAAAATCAAACAATTATCTAATTTAACGTGAGTTCGATATAATATATGTGTAAATTTCATATAATCAAGAACAAAGCAAGTCCCCCTTTGAAAAGGGGGCAGGGGGATTGATATTTTTTGGCAATTTAGCAAATAAGAATCCAATCCCCCTACCCCCTTCGCCAAGGGGGAATAACGCAACAGTCATATTTTAAATATCTTATACATCGAACTCACGTTAATTTATTCAGTAATGAAATTTTGTAACTATTCAGGTAGATAGACTTTAGACTAACAGACTATAGGAGGAAAATATGCGAGATCATACTAAATTCAGGGCATTTGAACTTGCCGATGAAATGGCAGTTTTAAGATATAAGATAACCAATGATTTTCCTAAAGATGAAATATATGGATTAACTTCGCAAATGAGAAGGCCAGTAGTTTTTGTCCCTTCGAATATAGTTGAAGGATTTGTCCTAAATGCCTTCAGCCTTCAGTCTAAATAACCTGAATAGTAATGAAATTTTAAATATTCGAGTATTTTTATAATCAAATTTCTTCATATAATTTATGATAACAACCGAGCTCTCAAAATTTGACAATTCCTGGTACAGGCCTGGAGCATCGAAAATCAGGCAGGTACTTTGGTATATTATCAGCGCCTTATTTTTTAAATCTTCTTTTTTCCCCTTTTCAAAATTGAAAGTAATATTACTTAAAATATTTGGTGCAAAAATCGGTAAAAAGGTTAATATCAAACCTTCGGTAAATATTAAATACCCATGGAAACTAACAATTGGCGATTATTCATGGATAGGCGAAAATGTTTGGATCGATAACCTGGGAATTGTGAAAATAGGCAGCAATGTTTGCATATCACAGGGGGCATTGTTGTTATGCGGAAATCATAATTACAGGAAATCGTCTTTTGAGCTGTATACCGGCGATATTATTATTGAGGATGGCGTTTGGATTGGCGCTAAATGTACCGTGTGCCCCGGCGTTACCTGCAAATCGCATTCGGTAATAACTGTAGGTTCTGTGGTTACTGATAATACGGAACCATTTGGAATTTATCGGGGAAACCCTGCAATACTTATCAAGCAGAGGGTAATAGAAGTTTAAATTTTTTTTTGAATGAAGATTTCCATAATTACTGCCGTGTGCAACAACCACACTGAAATTAAGAATGCGATAGGCTCTGTTTTATCACAAACTTATCCTGGTATTGAATATATTATTGTTGACGGTGCTTCAACCGATGGCACAAAGGGAATTATTGAATCTTATGGAAACAAGGTTTCAAAGTATATTTACGAAAAAGACAATGGTATTTACGATGCATTAAACAAAGGAATATCAATTGCTACCGGTGATGTAATAGGAATCCTTCATTCCGATGATATTTTTGAAAATAAAGATGTTATTAGCCAGGTTGCCCAAACGTTTGAGAAATACGATGCAGACGGGGTATATGGCGATTTGATCTATGTAAGTAAAGATTCCCCTGAAAAAATAATCCGCTTTTGGAAAAGTGCTCCGTTTAAAATCTCAATGATAGAGAAAGGCTGGATGCCACCTCATACAACGCTTTTTCTGAAAAGAAATCTGTTTGAAAAATTCGGAAATTACAATACCCGTTTTAAAATTGCTGCCGATTACGATTTCATGTTAAGGATATTGAATAAGCCCGAGTTAAAATTTATTTACCTGCCGCAGGTAATTACCCGCATGCGTGTTGGCGGGGCAAGCAATCGAAATTTAAAAAATATTTTGCAAAAAAGCAGGGAAGACCTTTTGGCTTTAAGAGTGAATAAAATAGGCAGCTTATGGACATTATTTTTGAAAAATTTTTCTAAATTAAAGCAATTCTTTCAGAAAGAGACTGATTGAAAAAAAATCATGCTATTTCAATTTAATGGTTTTTGGGATAAAGGAACTTTACGCTTTATAAATCTTTTTTGGCTTGTATCAACTGTTAGAGGAACCTTTTCAACTATGATATTACTCGTGTCTAAACCAAAAGCCTTTACTTCACTGATCCCGAACTTATGAAGTATGGTATATAATGACATTATAAATTTTTCATAAGGCGAAAAGTCAAAATCATAATTGGGTATTCGGTCAATTATAACAAAAAGAAAATCACTGTCGATATTAAACTTCCGTAGCGATTCATAACGGCTAATCAGGTCGATTTCATTATTCACATCCATTTCTTCGAGCACTTGTTTAAAGTATAAATTAATCCGCGGCTCGATTTTAAATCCTAAACGAAAATCAACCTTTATAAGGGTTTGAGGTACAATTTGGGTCAGCTCATATTCAAAAGTGTAAGGGTCATCCAAAATATCAACATGGAGGAACCAATACACATCAGCCCTTTTTGGCTGTTTATTTAGTATTGAGTAAATTATTTTCGATTCTATTTCGTCCCGGTTATTTGCCCTTGTAATATAAACCAGGTTTGTAGAATATTTTGATACGCTTTTATCTTTGCTTAATGCCGTTATTACTTCGGAATAATCAGACAGTTTCACAAATACAACAAACTTGTTTCGTAATTTACGGGCATGGTACCAACCATACATAATAAAAAAGAAACAACTTGCAAGAAGCAGGGTAAACCAGCCGCCATAAGCGAATTTATGCAGGTTTGCCACCAGGAACGATACTTCAATTATGGTATAAATAAAAATAAAAGCGCTTATGAAATAAATGTTTATGCGTTTCATCATTAAATAAAACATAAGCAGTGTGGTAGTCATCATCATGGTTATTGTAATGGACAACCCATAAGCTGCTTCCATTTTCGATGATTCCTTAAAGTAAAGAATAACAAAAACGCATCCTATAAATAAGAACCAGTTAACGGCAGGCATATATATTTGGCCCCTGATATTTGTAGGAAATATTTTTTTCATCTTTGGCCAGAAGTTTAGGGAAATGGCTTCGCTGATAAGCGTAAACGACCCGCTCAATATGGCCTAAACTGGCAATTATAGCGGCAGATGTTGCAATAGCAATTCCGGGCATTAAAAACCATGCTGGCATAATTGTGTAAAACGGGTTGATCCCGGTAAATCTGTGTGTTAACAACCATGCGCCTTGCCCGAGATAGTTCAGGATTAGCGTTATTTTTACGTATATCCAGGTTATACGAATGTTCAAAATTCCACAATGGCCCAGATCGGAGTATAATGCTTCGGCTCCTGTAGTACAAAGAAAAACCGCGCCCAATAAAAGAAAACCTCCCGGATATTTTGCAAGCAAAACATAAGCATAATATGGGTTAAATGCTTTAAGCACATATGGCGCATGGATTAACTGGTTAAAGCCAAATACACCCAGCATTAGGAACCAGACAAACATAACCGGGCCGAAAGAACTTCCTAAAAACTTTGTGCCCAATTGCTGGAATAAAAAAAGTATGGTAATAATAAATAAAACAATAGGTATAACTGAAATGTGCGGGTAAACAATGTTCAGGCCTTCTATAGCTGAAACTACTGTAATTGCAGGGGTAATAATACCATCGGCAAGTAAAGCCGAGCCGCCTATAATAGCAAAGATATAAGCCCATACTATTTTTCTCTGCGAATAAAAGCAAAAAG
>CAWEFA010000135.1:0-42110 GCA_963808135.1 uncultured Bacteroidota bacterium | reverse complement strand
TGATGAGGTGCCTATTGGAAAATCAGTTCCCGATTATACCTGGAACTGGTATAACACTTTTCTGTACAGGGAATTTTCAATAGATATATTATGGTATGCTGTGGAAGGAATAAGCAAATTCAATTCTACAATGGCAAGTACCTATATGGCCGGAACAAACAGGGGAGTAAATACTTTAATAAATGCAGGGGTAGATGGGTATTTCGATTGGAGAATTTACCAATCCTCATACTTTATCGAGGATGCCAGTTTCATAAGGCTCAAACAAGTAACCTTAAATTATCAGCCTTCCTGACATTTCTTAAAAAAATGCGGGCAACCTTTTCACTGAGCTTTGAAAATTTTATAACAATTACAAAATATAAAGGCTACGATCCCGAGGCAACAATTTATACTGATAATAATTTCTCCGATAATGCAATCGACCGCGGCGCATATCCAGATCCCAAAGCCGTGTATTTAAGTATTTCTTTAAAATATTAAGCGGCATGAAAAAAAATATATTAATTCTATCTATATTATTTTTTACATGTTGCAATAAATTAATGCACGAAGAGGAAACTCAACTTGCAAAAATCAGTTCCCCAAAGCAAATGGAAGTGGCATTAACCGGAATATACAACAGGCTTGTAGTTATGTTTAAGTATGGATATTTCGATGAGCCGAACATTAAAGGCGACGATTTTACATATAACTTGCAATGTGGCAGTGGCAATGTCTTCACAAACATTACTTCTCTTAAAGCTCCCTGGGGAGAACTTTATAACATAATTCTAAACTGCAATAACATTATTGATCAATTCGTGAATGATTCAATTATTAGCAATGAGTTTAGGGGCCAAGTGGGCGAAGCATACATGATAAGGGCATATGCATATTACAGGTTGGTTCGGACGTTCGGTAAAGTTCCTTTGGTTAAGAATAATACCATCAATGTTAATTTACCAAAGTCGTCATATAAAGATATTTATGCTTTTATTGAATCGGATTTATTAAAAGCAGCTTCTCTTTTGCCGCCAAACCGCAATGCCGCGCGAATACCTTATGTTACTCCGCACAGGGGGACCGCCAAAGCTATACTTGCTGAAGTTTACCTGACAATGGGCGGCTATCCATTAAAAGATTCTACAAAATATGCGTTGGCTGCCAAAACAGCAAAAGAAGTTATTGACAGCGCCGGTTTTTTCGGATTTAACCTGCTTAGCAATTGTAACAGCTTATTTTCCGGAAATGCTAAAAATAATGAAGCTGTTTTTGCATTAAATTTTATTAATCCAGATGCATATACCAATTTAGATGTTATGTGCTATTTCTTCCCTTCTATTTTAATTACAACATATAGGCAATGCCCCGGCCCTGTTCGTTGCTATTATCCGGGTATTAAATTTTTTAATAAATATCCTGATAGTTTCAGGAAACGCGCAATTTTTCAAACAAGGGTACCGAGGATGAGTTTAACGAACAATGGCCAAACAACTAATATAATAATAACTAATGTAAAGCGCATGACTCCTTGTATCAGGCCTGTTTACAAAAAATTTGGAGTGTCTTATGACTTTAACCTTCCAGGTGGGCATACTTTAATTTACACGTCCAATCTTCCCTGGTACTATGCAATAATTAATTTAAATGGTTTAATCGACCCGCAAATAAATACAAGCATATATATTTTCCGGTATGCACAAACTCTTTTAACTTACGCTGAAGCAAAAGCCCGGTCGGGAAATTTGGATGCTTCGGCATACGAAGCGGTTAATATGATACGTCGCCGTGCCCATAATGTTGATATTAATTCTCCTTCAAATTACGACTTAACCCCGGAATTTACTACTGCACAATTTGTCAAACTTGTAGTTTTGGAAAGAGCTTATGAGCTTTGCGGCGAACCCGAAGGCCGCTGGTTCGATTTGGTAAGGCTTGAGGAAGTGGAAGACCTTCCCAAACTGCGTGATTCCACTGACCAGTCAACTCTTCCTTCACCAATAACAAAGAAATATTATTTCGATGATATCCCGACTACAGAATTTGACATTGACCCATACCTGAGTGGCAATTAAAAAAGTTTTGCTGTATTTGCTTTCATTATTTTATGCCAAAGCGCCCCTGCCCTATTTTTCAATGGCTTTGTTTACCTTGGGCAATTTGGCAAAAACTAATATAAAAAGGGCAATTATAAAAAACGAAGCTAATGAAATAGTGCTGTTCCTCATGCTTCCGGTTATTTGTTCAATAAAACCGAAGCTGAACATCCCTAATACAACGGCTATTTTTTCAGTTATGTCATAAAAACTGAAGTACGATGCAGTGTCATGTGAATTTTCGGGTATCATTTTAGCATAAGTCGAACGCGCCTGCGATTGTATGCCTCCCATTACCAATCCAACAGAAGCAGCAACTGCATAAAATTCATATTCGGTTTTAACAAAATATGCGGCAATGCAAACAACAATCCAAATTACAAGCATAAAAGAAAGAGAAAACTTATTTCCTTTTCTTGTCGATACTTCTGCAAAAATTGTTGACCCTATAATTCCCACTATTTGAATGATAATAATTGTAAAAATTAGTTTGCCGCTGCTGATCCCAAGTTCAGCGCTTCCGAATAATGATGCAACAAGGATTACAGTTTGTACACCCATTGAAAAGAAAAGAAATGCCATCAAAAAAAGTTTGATATGTAATTGATGTTTCACCTGGTTGAATACATTTAGTATTTCCCGGTAGCCTTTGGTCAGGACATTTATTTTAATACTTTCGTGTCCCGGATAATCGTGCAGAAAGTAAAATGCAAATTGCGCCACGCCTATCCACCAAATTCCGACTTCAAGAAATGAAAACCTGAGGGCGTCTAATTTTGACCCGAAACCAAACCACTTGTAATTTTCAATTGTAATAAGGTTAATAATTAGCAATATCATGCTGCCTGCATATCCCCATGAGAATCCTTTGGCGCTGATTTTATCTTGTTTATCGGCAGTGGCAATTATCGGCAAAAATGAATTATAAAAAACCAGTGAACCTGCATATCCTATAACTGCAATGGCAACCAATAAAATTCCAAAATTCAGATTGTTACCATTAAACCAATACATTAAAAAACAGGATATAGAACCTAAAGTTGTGAAAAACTGCATGAACCTTTTCCTGTAACCGCTATAATCAGCTATTCCTGAAAGCAAAGGCATGAGAAGGATTATCACAAAGTAGGCAAATGAAATTGTGTAATCGTACAGAACGGTGTTTTTGATGGATATACCATGAAATTGCAACATTTCACTGTGAAATGCTGTTTTCGTAACCTGTTGGTAATATATCGGGAATAAAACTGTTGTTATTATTAGGTTGTAGGCTGAATTGGCTATGTCATAAGAACACCACGCATTGATTACCTTCTTGCTGTTTTTCTCCATCGGACAGATTAAATTATTAAGTTGAAATTATTGTATCCCGGGCTTATTCAAAATATCGGAAGGTAAATATTTTTTATTAACCAAAATAGTAAGCGTTTTATAAAGCAGGTACGGCTCTGACAAATAAAAGAACCCTCCATAATTCAAACCTTCCGTGCCCCATGAGTTTTTGGCAATATAGAATTTTTTATTGTTCTGGTCCCTGGCTGTTCCAACAAGATGGAAATCATGATTGTCGGTGGTTTCATAATTATCAAAAGCTTCCTGCCTTAATTGGGGGGTTACATTAACTTCAGGAATGGAAAATTTGCCGGTATCATTTTCGGTATTTTTTTTACCAGGCATTGCTGATTTATCATTATCATAGCCGGCTTCGTTTAAGGCAACAGCAAAACCGCTTTTCTTAAAAAATCCTTTTTCGGTAAAATCCGATGCTATTGCAAGTGAATTGCCGTTGTCCAATATATAATCAATAACATGTTTAAACTCATCGAGCGGAAGGTTATAAGCCATTCCCCACGACCAATTATCGGGCGCTTCAAAAATGAATTTCTGATAATAAGGATGGTGTGTAAACGAGGTAAAAAGTATATAATTACCCAGATCAATACCAAGCGATTTTGCATACGAGACTGGCGTATATTTTTTGTTGTTATATGAAAATTCGTCTGGCGGTTTTCCCATAAAATTATTTAAAATTGCTACAAACCCATTTTTCCAATCCGGAGCTATATTTTCCTTCTTTACTAAACTTACAACATAATCTTTCAATTTATTGTCCATTTCAATATGGTTATAGTTTAAATTGCCCGCTATAAGCCCGTTATATGCTTCATTTGGCACAATGCCATATTTTCTAATAATGTCAATAGGGTCGTTTAATTCGCCGCCGCCGCCAAAATTTATATTTCCGTGCATTCGAATAAACCGTTCTGCTTTTTCAATATAAGCATTGTAAACTATATACATTTCGGACAAATCAATTTTACCTTGTCCTGTTTGCATCAGATCGGACTTAAGCATCGATATCACGGCAAAGCTCCAGCAAGTTATAGAGATGTACTGATTTTTTACAGGCGTAGTTTCAATCTTCTTTATTGCAGTAAACTTTTCATTGAACAAATCAGCAGACTGGCAACCGCCATTATAAAATGAAAAACAGCAGACAGTAAAACTTAAAAGAAATTTCAGGCCAAATCCGGTTTTCATAGTTGTAGGATAATATAATCTGTTCAATTATAAATAAAAACAAATCTCACCTGACTGTAATTATTTAGTAGATGTATTATTTATACAACGAACAGACATTCCGTTCTTCTTGTTTAAGTTTCCCTGAAATGAATTGCTGTAATTGTAAGTCAGATAAAGATACCATGCAGTTAAAGTGCTGTAATTTGATGAGTTCCACCAGCCGCCTTGAACGCCTGTCAAATCAAATGGTCCATTATCGTAACGTATACCTCCGGGAAGGGCTTTGAAATTGTTTGCATCGGTTGCTCCTGTATTAGGCGAACTCCAATGGCTTGTTCCAGTTCCTTTAAGTATTCCTCCTGCTACGCTCGCTCCACCCAAATAATTTACCAATTGTGTAATTTCATCATTGGTTGGGACATGCCAGCCAACCGGGCAAAGTTTTCCCGTATTTACTGTGTACCAGTTGTACAAAGCTCCATATACATTTTTATAAGTATTTTCATCGTTATTGTACCAACAATAACCAGGTGTATTTGAGTTTGTCCATAATGAGTCTTTTGCAACTAATGGAATTGCGCTTCCATCGTTATATTTTGTAGTTTTCAGGTTCTCGGTCATCCATTCCTGATATCCAATGCCAATGGTATTATAAGTATTTCCATCATTATCAGAAACAGTGCCGGTTACTCCGGTTAGAACGGTGGTAAACATTGTGTCATTGCCAAAGACGGTTCCTAAGGCATTTACAGCTTTCACCCTGTAATGGTATCTTGTGTTGGACGATAGGCTACTTAATGTAGCTCTCATGGTATCGGCGCTGCCAGTGGTAGGACTTTTTGCAGCAGTAACCGTGTTGCCATAAGATGTAGTTGTGCCATAATCAAATGTTACCGCAGTGCTTAAATTGTTGGCATTGACTAACGCGTTTAATGTGGCGCCTGTGGCTGTAAGACCTGTTAGTCCCAGAGTAGCTACTGTTGGAATTTTTCCCAAAGTAACAAAGCTGATTTCACTGCCGTAAGAAGTTCCTAAACTATTTATCGCGTAAGCTCTTACATAATACTTCCCGCCAGGGTTCAGGTTAGATAAAGCACTTGAAAAGCTACCGGATCCTTTACCAATTGACAATTTAGTCCCGTTAGTTTGCGTTCCTGTGGTTGTACCCCAATAAACACCGCTTTCCGTGATGGTAGCGCCACCGCTTGAACTGACATTGCCGCCAACGGTTGCCGAATTAGCTGTAATATTTAAAACAGTTGAGGTAGATACGGTTGGTAATTCAGGCTGTGTTTGAAAAACTGATTTCATCCCCATAAGATGTTCCCTTAATATTGGTGGCAAAAGCCTTGACATAGTAAATATTTGCAAGGCTAAGGCCAGTGAGGGAATAAGAAAATGCGCCTTTACCGGTATCAACATTTACTCTATTTCCTGTGAGTAACGGATTAGCCAAATTGCCCCAATAAACGCCCCTTTGTGTAACACTAAAACCACCGTTGTCTGTTACGTTCCCGCCAACCTTTGCTGAAGTAGTCGTTAAATCTGTTACCGCCGAAGTAGTAACTGTTGGCAAATTAATTTGTGTGGTAAAGAAGGTTTGTAACCCAACCGATGTTCCCTGACTATTTGTGGCAAAAGCCTTGATATAATATTTAGTTCCACGAGTAAGTCCTGAAAGTGTATCGTAGAATGTTCCCATTCCTTTGCCAATTATTATCTTTGTCCCCGTTGAATCGGGATTCGGTAATATTCCCCAATAGATACCACGACTTGTTACCTCGGCGCCTCCATCACTTAAAATTTTTCCACCGACCCTTGCGGAAGTATTATATGTCTCATCAACCGAAGCAGTTTCGACGGATGGTAGCGAAATTGTTTCTTTTTTTTGACATGCAAAGAATACTATGAAGAAGATAGAAACAATAAATGGGACTATAAACTTTATTTTCATGATAATATGGTTATATGTGCTATATTCCTAAATTTTAATACTTAATTATCTTAGCGCCGGTTTTTAAGTCCTTTTGGTACATTGCATCCAATTCTTTTTGCATCGATGATTGTAATTTACTAATATATTTTTCCTTATAATCAGCATCAGAATTTATCTTTGAAAAGAACGGGTGCTTATCCAAATCTACGCCTTTTTCCTTTAATTTTTGTGCAGCCATGTCTATGCCTTCAAGAATCTGATCCCGGGTAACATTATAATAAACAACTGTGCGCTCGCTTTGAACAGTAATTGTGTCTGTTGATTTAGTGGCAGCCTTTTTAGTGTTTCCCAAGAAAGTCGAATAATTAGGAACAAGTTGTGCCAACACAAGGTTCATGTGATTTATCTGTTCTTTTAAGGTGTCTATTTCGGCTTGTTGGTCATCAATTTTCTTCTGTTGTTTTATGCTCAGTTTGGCAATGTCATTGGTGTTTATGCCAACTGCAACATTTACATAATTGTAATTAAGCGAATCGGAGTTTGACCAGGCAATTCCAACGATTTTTTGATACTGTTCCGGCTGAATGTTCTCAGGCGAAACAGCTGCACCAGAGCCATCATCTTTTCCACTCGGTAAAATATAATCTCCCGTGTTAACTTTTCCAAGAACCTTTACAGGTACCTGTCCCAAAAAGGCGACTTTTTCAAAACTGGCTTCTTTACCTTTCGCCGGCATATTACCTAAAACAATAGGGTTGCGCGAAATAACCATGAACTTATCTGTATTTAGGGACGATTTGGTAATGTACCCGCCTTTAACACCAACAATATCGCCAGAAAGGAATTCCTCGTTTATATTTGACTTTGGAAGCCATTCAGCATAATCGCCTGATCCCGATGAATAGGTTACACCTATATTCTGGACCTGCAATACATTATATTCAATAGGTTGAGCAATTGCCACTGCCAGGTTTGCCGACTGCACTACAACTCCTGCCACAGCAGCTACAATTAGGGAGGGAACCGGCGAGGTTACACAAGCCCCAACACCCACGCATACCGTAGATGATGTTGATGCAGCTGCAAGACCAGCAATTGCCTGAACTTCAGATGCAGTTGCATTTAATATTGTATTGGCAAAAACCACATTCTGAAATATATAATCAGGATCACTTAGCAATTCATCTACTGTCTGACCCTGAATACTTCCTTGTACGCCTCCATCGTCCCAGAAAGTGACAAAATTATTGCTGCTGGAACGTGAACCTTTAATTTTTACCCCTATGCCCTGATTGCTTCCCTCAACCCGAAGGGAATAGGAACTATCAGATGACTTATCTCCGCTAACATTAGCGTTTATGGTAACCTGGCCGTTTAAATTACTTACTGAATCTACGGTGAGGTCCTTTTGTAAGGTGGTTGATTTATCAACTTGTAAATTACCGGATAGAAAAGTGGAACTTCCATTGGTAACATCCAGCCTGCTTTTTAAGGTTGTAGCGCCGTTAACAGCTAATGTTCCGGTTGCGGTGATATTTTTATGATAGGCATAGGGCACAAAAGAAAGTTCCTGAAAGCTAAAGTCGGTGTAAAATATATCTGTCTGGCTCAGGCTGATATCTACCTTTAAACTTTTAAGAGTGCCATCCCAGTCAATGCCCCGAAAGGTCGTAGGGCTTGAAGTTGTTGGCGTACCTTTGCCAATAGTAAGGTTAATCATGCCGTATGCATCGGTTGTTGTTGCCTGTTCCTCCTGATAATTTATTGTGCCTGCCGTATCAAGTATTGTAAAACGAACTAAAATTGGATGGTTTGGAAGGATATTTCCCGAAATATCGACCCCAGGTATTTCCTGAGGACTATTATCAATAATTACCGCCTGGTAACTTATGCCCTGGGTTTGTCCAGATAGCTTTATCATTATGAAAAATAACAACGCAAAAAAAACAATTCTTTTCATACGTAGATAATTAAATTTTTTATGGTCGTATGGAATACCCATATTTTCTTCATTCGTATTTGTGAAAAGCAGAATCATGGGTGTTTCATATTCTTTAAACCAATTAAATAAATTTTCTCAAAAGTTCAAAAATTAGTAATCCCGAAAAGCAAGGTTGATTGATAAACCAACACTAATGTTATTTGTAACTATATGTAGCTGCCCTTTATTTTCATAATTGCCAATCAGGAAACTCCTGCCACCCAGATACTGCAGAAATATAACATATTCTTTAGATAAGTAGTAGTTTAAGCCCACTCCTCCTCTTATAAAATACAACGGTTTATCAAAATCCTTTACCCCGGACAAATTATATAGTTGATTGTTCAGGTTTTGTATTCCATCCAATAAAAATTCAGAAGCAACAGAAGCCTTCAGGTAAAAGGATAACCCGTTTTGTTCGTTTAAATAGAAATGGGGTTTAAAAAACTCATAATCTACGCCTAAATTTGCACCCAGGTAAGTAACATCCCACTGATAATAGTTGCCTAATGTTGCATCGCTTCCTTTTGCTCCGTATTCATTGTAGGTTGCATCGCATGATAAATTACATGCCGTTTGAAATAAAGAATATCGGAGTCCCAAACACAAACTGTTATGGTTGCTTCCATACAAATTGTTCAGTGAGGTACCTTTCGAATTTTTATATTCAAAATCAGATATTGTTTTACCTGTTCCAAAATATACCATTTGACCATTAGCAGTAAAAACAAATAAAGCAGTCAGTAAACATCCAAATACTTTTTTCATATTTTATTTTTTTATCAGTTTTGCAATAAGATGTTTATTGCCGGTTTGTATTTTAATATTGTACAAGCCAGAAGTTAAATTGCTTAAACCAATTTCCAATTCCTGGGTGGCGCTATATTTATTGCAATATACGGTTCTGCCCAATAAATCATCAATTTCAATATTTATATTTCCCGATATTTCTTCGCTAAAAGAAATAGTAATACTTTCTGAAAATGGGTTGGGATAAACCATTCCTTGCAAGTTCATTAAGTTCAAATTTTTCCCTTGATTTTGACTTATGTTTTGATTTTTGCTTTTTATAAATACAGAGGGTTGTATAAAACCTTGAAGCAACAAATAATTTTTTGCCTGGTATGGCCCAATTACACTGGTTTGACCTATGCTTTGCTGAACAGAATTATTATTTTTCTTTATGTTAAGAATATTCGATGATCCTATACTTAATGTTGATCTTAATTTTACCGGAGTTTGAGAATTAACCCGGAATACATTAAAATGCATTAATAAAAAAAATATTAATAAATATACTAATATGTACTTTGACCTTATTTTTAAACACTTATAATAAAAGTATCTGTACAAAAACTTATTCATTGAATCAGTATTGAACCCTTTCAGATTAGAAAAAAAATATCGTTTTTTCAGAATGTAAATATAAAGTTTTTTATAATTTTTTTAACAGTTCTTATAACCACTTTGCGGTTAAATTCATGTTGTCCGGCGTTAAAATGCAAAGCTATAAAATCAATATTAATGGACAAACCAAGAAAATAAGGTGGCAGGATTGAATGTATATTAACAGATACAATGCCAGAAATCAGCAACAGTGAACATGGCAATCATTTGCCAATAACTTTAAACTCCGTTCTGCGGTTAAGCGCCCTGCCTTCATCGGTAGAATTATCGGCAACGGGCTGTGTTTCGCCATAGCCTTTCGAAATTAACCGCGATATGGAAATCCCTTTTGAAACCAGGAAATCGACAACAGCTTTCGCCCTGTTTTCGCTTAACTTCTGGTTTAAAATTTTGTTCCCGGTATTGTCGGTATGGCCACTTATTTCAATCTTCAATGTCGGGTTATCATTAAGAAATTGGATTATTTTATTTAATTCTGCCGTCGATTCAGGTTTCAGTTCAAATGAATTCGTTTCGAAAAATATATTTTTTAAAATTATTTTACTGCCGGTTATTATTTTTTGAAGCGGAATATCTTTAATGTATGGCTTGCCCTTATCGTTCAAATCTGAAAATGTGAAATTTTCAGAATAAAATAAATATCCCTTTTTTGAAATGTTTAACGCATAATCCTTGTTGATTGGTAAACATACGAGAAATTCCCCTGTATATTTATTGGCGTATGCCTGGTTTATGATTTGGGAAGTTTTTAAATCAATTAGCTCAAACTTTGCGTCAACAGGCGCTTTTGTTTCATTATCGAAAACTTTGCCTTTAAAATACGAAACCTGTAATGGCCTTGCCTGCTCATAAAGATCAAATTCATAAATATCCCTTCCTTTATCGGAGTTTCTGTTGGATGAAAAATAAGCGTGGTCGCCTTTGGCATTTACAACCAATCCGCATTCATCAGCAAAAGTATTTATAGGATATCCGAGATTAACCGGGGTTGACCAGGATGAAGTATTTTTTCGCCTTGAAAAATAGAGATCGTACCCGCCCATACCGGGCCAGCCATCGGAAGCAAAATACAAAGTTTGATTGTCGGGATGGATGTAAGGCGATTGCTCGTCGCCCGGAGTATTGATGCTATCGCCGAGATTGACCGGCTTGCCCCAATGTCCCTGGTCATCCAGCGTTGAAACCCATATATCAAATTTTCCTTTTCCGCCAGGCCTGTCGCTGGCAAAATATAACGACTTGCCGTCTGATGACAGCGAAGGTTGTTTTTCGTGATATTCCGAATTTACAGGTTCGCCCAAATTAACCGGTATCGACCAGCCATCGCCCAACTTTTCAGACATATATATGTCGCATTTTCCTAAACCATCATTGCGGTTGCAAGCAGTAAAAAACATTCGTTTCCCATCGCTTGTAATAAATTGCGCCCCCTCATTTGCAGGCGTATTTATTGGATATCCCAATGGTTCGGCTTTTTGCCAATGGTTATTTTTAAAAACGCTGATATAAATATCTTCCTGCCTGTTACCATATATTTTCGGGTTGTTTATATTTTTTGGCACCAGCCTGGTAAAAACAAGTTTTTCTTCATCTGCCGAAAGGCTTGGCCAATATTCGTCATAAGCAGTATTTATGCTATCCCCCAAATTAACCGGTGCAAAAGGTACAGGATGCTGAGTAGCGTTAACAGCAAATTTACAGTTGAGAATTATTTTTGATATTGATTCTTTTTCGTCGGGCGTGAATTGTTTCTTGCCAAGAAACAAATTGGCATTCGATAAAGCTTCTTCATATTTGCCGGTTTTATAAAGCGCTTCCGTCATAAATAAATAAACTATCGGGTATTTGTCGCCTCCACAATCGAGCCCGTTTTTACAACATTCCACTACCCTATCGCGGTTTCCTTCGGCATCGTAGGCATCGGCCATCATTAGCCATGCTTCCGTAAATTTTTTATCAGCGTCAATGGATTGTTTCAGCAAATCGATAGCGCCATCATAATCGCGTGTTTGCATTTTTTGCGATGCCTCTTCGTAAAACTTGATAGCTTTTTTCGACTTTGTTGAATATTCCTGCGCCTGCAATGAATATGACAGGGAAAAAATTATTAGGCATATTACTAACCGTTGAAAAATATTATAGAACATAAAAGAAAATTTTAAAAAATCCTTAAAACCATTATAGTTTTACTAAGAGTAAAAGTAAAATAAATTTTCCATTTAACTCTCTGCGTTTATTTGTATGATAGTTTGAAGATATAATTTTAATAAAATGCTTCAAAAAATATTTCAAATAATTATTAAACTTTAACTTTGCTGTTTAATAAAAATATTAACAAATGGAACGGGATAATCAACTTTTCGACATCATTGAAAAAGAGCATCAACGCCAGCTTCATGGGATTGAATTGATAGCTTCGGAAAATTTTGTAAGCGACCAGGTTATGCAGGCTATGGGTTCGTGGCTGACAAATAAGTATGCAGAAGGCTACATCGGCAAACGTTATTATGGCGGTTGCCAGTTTATCGATGAAGCCGAAGGATTGGCTATTGAACGGGCTAAAAAGTTATTTAATGCCGAATGGGTGAACGTTCAGCCGCATTCAGGCGCCCAGGCCAATGCTGCCGTGATGTTAGCGGTTTTAAAGCCCGGCGATACTTTCTTAGGCCTCGACCTGTCGCATGGAGGGCATTTAACACACGGCTCACCTGTTAATTATTCGGGCATACTCTACAAACCTGTTGCATATAGCTTAAATAAGGAAACCGAATGTGTTGATTATGACCAAATGGCTAAATTGGCCCGCGAACATAAACCCAAGCTCATTGTTGGCGGCGCTTCTGCATATTCGCGCGACTGGGATTATAAAAAAATGCGCGAGATAGCCGATGAGGTTGGGGCGCTTCTGATGTTCGATATTGCGCATCCTGCCGGGTTGATAGCAAAAGGGTTCCTGAACCATCCTTTTCCGTATTGCCATATTGTTACTACAACAACTCATAAAACCCTTCGCGGTCCGCGCGGGGGCATGATAATGATGGGCAAAGATTTTCAAAATCCCTGGGGATATAAAACCCCGAAAGGTGAAATTAAAATGATGTCGGCATTGCTCGATGGAGCAGTTTTTCCCGGCATACAAGGCGGCCCGCTGGAGCACGTAATTGCCGCTAAAGCCGTTTCTTTTGGCGAAGACCTTACCGATAGCTATAAATCTTACATTGCACAGGTAATAAAAAACGCCAAAGTTATGGCTGAAGCTTTTATTGCAAAAGGGTATAAAGTTATTTCAGGTGGCACCGATAATCATTCCATGCTTATTGATCTTCGTACAAAAGCTCCCGATGTTAACGGCAAGCAGGCCGAAAATGCTTTGGTAAAGGCCGATATTACGTTAAATAAAAATATGGTTCCGTTCGACACACGCTCACCATTTCAAACTTCGGGTGTTCGTGTAGGCACTCCTGCAATTACCACGCGTGGCGCAAAAGAAGATATTATCCCAAAAATCGTTGACATGATTGACGAAGTGATAATGAATATTGATAATGAAACTGTAAATTCAGACGTCAGAAAGCGTGTAAACAAGCTTATGGCTGATTATCCTTTGTTTGCTTATTAAAATCGAGGCTTAAGGAACGAGAATTTTTAAGCAATTTTATTTAATCATTTTATCGTATTTTTGTCAGCTTTTTTGTTTTATAGAAAGTTTTATTTATTGCAAGAAACAATTTTTAGAAAATTATTGTGCTAAAAATTGCTAATGGTCGTTTACTAACAAATAACAACCGTCAACTGACATCAAAAAAGGGGCTGACCGGTTTTGACAGCAGGGTAAATGGACATGTAAGCATGCAGGCCAACGCAACAATGGCCTTGAAAATGGTTGCAAACAATAAAAGGCGAAAACAATTTTGCTCTTGCTGCTTAATTCACTATGTGAGTAAAGCTTAATCCCTCGCTTAGAGCTTGGGACAAGACGTTACTCGGCGAGCCCTCCTGACGCTTTCCGATCAAGTGGCGCTCGTGAGTTCGGGATAGTCGGTAAAAGTTCCTGGTTTGCCGGCGAAAATAGAGGAATAAGGTGTTGTTCGGCTGCCGTTTGCCAGATTGCACTCGAAAACCAATAACCGGATAAGCATGTAGAAGTCATCTCTGTTTCTTGTTTGGACGCGGGTTCGACTCCCGCCAGCTCCACAATATAATTGATTATTTTATATTGATTATTGTCTATTAAACACAAAACTCCCAGCCAGTAAGCGAGAAGAAGTTTATCCCGATGGAATGTAATGGAATCGGAAACTCCCGCCATATCCAATGGAAGCACAATCATTCCAATTCAAAAAGCCTCAATATGTTGTTCTATTGAGGTTTTTTATTTTTAATCGACTTCTAAGTTTGAATGGTTATATTTTAATTATTTTTGAATAATTCTACTTTGACAGATTAGCAATTTTGGTGTAATTTGGCGTTTTTGAGTTTTGGTGGCAAAATATTATAAGCCACAAAAACACTAAAACACAAAATATCACTAAAAAGAAAAATCAATATTCATCATTAATCTGTCAAAGTAGAAATAATTTGAACTGTAAACGAATAATTACATTCCGTTTATTAATTTTATCTAAAGTATAAATAAATGCCTAACCAAAACCCTGAGCAGATAGCAAGGGATCATATCGACTCCGCACTTATGCGCTGCGGCTGGCTTATACAAAGCATTAAGCAGGTTAATCTTTATGCAGGCATTGGTGTTGCAGTTAAAGAATATTTAACCGATGTTGGCCCTGCCGATTATGTTTTATTTGTAGATGGCAAACCTTGCGGAATAATTGAGGCCAAGCGTGAAGAAGAAGGGCATCGGATAAATGTTCACGAAGGTCAGGGCGAAGAATATGCAAATGCAAAGCTCAAACACCTGAAAAATGAGCCTTTGCCTTTTGTTTATATAAGCACAGGCAAAATAACAAAGTTTACCGATTTCACCGACCCGAAACCACGGGCAAGGGAAATTTTCAGTTTTCACCGCCCCGAGACTTTGAGCGATTGGCTGAAAAAAAACAAATCGCTTAGAAAAAGATTACACGATTTACCAGCTTTGAATACCCGGGGTTTAAGGGAATGCCAAATAATTGCCATCAATAAATTAGAACATTCCTTCAAAGAAAACCGGCCACGTGCATTGATACAAATGGCAACGGGTTCAGGAAAAACATTTACGGCAATTACGTTCATTTATCGTTTGCTTAAATATGCCAAGGCAAAACGGGTTTTATTTTTAGTGGATACTAAAAACCTTGGTGAACAAGCGGAGCAGGAATTCATGTCATTTGTTCCAAATGACGATAACCGAAAATTCACAGAACTATACAGCGTTCAACGTTTAAAATCAAGCTACATAGCAACCGACAGTCAGGTTTGTATCAGCACAATTCAACGTTTATATTCTATTTTGAAAGGAACAGAATTAGACGAGAAAGCCGAAGAAGAAAACCCAAACGAAAAGAAATGGCAACCCAAAGAAATTCCGCCTGTTGAATATGATCCGAAAATGCCAATCGAATTTTTCGATTTCATTGTCATTGACGAGTGCCACCGCAGCATTTACAATTTGTGGAAACAGGTTTTGGAATATTACGATGCCTTTGAAGTTGGCTTAACGGCCACACCCGACAATCGAACCATCGGTTATTTCAACCAAAACCTTGTAAGTGAATATTCCCATGAAATGGCAGTTGCCGATGGCGTGAATGTTGGGTACGATGTGTTTATTATCGACACCAAAGTTACCCAACAAGGCGCAACACTTTGGAAAGGGGAATATGTTGAGCTTCGGGAACGGTTAAGCCGTAAAAAGCGAATGGAATTGCAGGACGAAGACGAAGCTTATTCATCAAAGCAATTAGACAAAGATGTTGTAAACCCAAATCAAATCAGGACTATCATCCGCACATTTAAAGAACACCTGCCGGATATTTTTCCCGATCGTTTTGATGAAACCGGCAATTTTGAAGTTCCTAAAACTTTAATCTTCGCAAAAACCGACAGCCACGCCAACGATATTATTGATATTGTAAGGGAAGAATTTGCCGAGGAAAATAAATTCTGCAAAAAAATAACCTACAATACAGACGACCCAAAAAGCACGTTATCCGATTTCAGAAATGCCTATCACCCTCGAATAGCCGTTACGGTGGATATGATTGCCACAGGAACCGATGTAAAGCCTTTGGAATGTTTGCTTTTTATGCGAGATGTAAAAAGCCGTAATTATTTTGAGCAAATGAAAGGCCGTGGCACACGCACTATAACTCTTGACAACTTGCACAAAGTTTCCAAAACAGCCAAATTCACAAAAGACCATTTCGTTATTGTCGATGCCATTGGCGTAACCAAAAGTTTAAAAACCGATAGCCGTCCATTAGAGAAAAAGCCCGGCGTGCCATTGAAAGACTTGTTACAGGCAATTGCCTTTGGTGCAAGGGACGAAGAACTCTTTACTTCGCTTAGCCAACCGGTTAACCCGATTGGATAAACAAATTTCTGAAAAAGAGAAAAAGCTGTTTTCCGAAAAGGCCAATAGTAAAAGCGTTTCACAGGTAGTGAAAGAATTATTGAACGCCTTTAACCCCGATACAATTGAGAATTTAAAATTACAAATTACGGATGAAATGCCCGGAGCAGCGCCATGTGATTTGGAAAAAGAATTCGTAATCCGTAATTCTCAATTGCTTGATGAAGCTGCCAAAGTTTTTACCGGCGAACTGAACGAATATATTGAAAATGTACGCAAAGCCCACGAGCAACGGATTGATTTGGCCAACCCCGACGAAGTTACCAAAGTAGGTTGGGACAAAGACAACAAAGACAAGGCAAGCCAACTTATAAAAGATTTTGCGGATTGGATGCAGCTACATAAAGATGAATTGCTGGCTTTGCAAATATTTTATAACCAGCCGTACCGCAGGCGGGAGCTTACATACGCCATGATAAAAGAAGTATTGGAAAAACTGCAACACGACAAACCATCGCTTGCCCCTTTAAACGTTTGGCGCGCTTACGAAGCGTTGGAGCAATGCAACGGCTCTCCGCGAAACGAACTCACCGCCATTGTTTCACTCATTCGCAAAGTAAGCGGTTTGGACAACATGCTCACAGCTTACGACAAAACCGTGGACAAAAATTTCCAGGACTGGGTATTTAAAAAACAGGCCGGTGCCATAAAGTTTAACGAAGAACAAATGAAATGGCTGCGTATGATAAAGGATTACGTGGTAAATAGTTTCCACATCGAGAAAGACGATTTCGACTTAAACCCCTTTAACGCACAAGGCGGATTAGGAAAAATGTGGCAATTGTTTGGCGCCCAAACCGGGGAAATTATTAATGAATTAAATGAAGCGCTGGCGGCGTAAATTGTCTGAACTGGGATTATTAATGATGAATATGATTAACATGATAAAGCCGGAATACAAATACTCAGAGTTGACAGGAAATATAATTGGATGTGCTATTGAAGTTCATAAAGCATTGGGTAATGGATTTCAGGAAGTTATTTATCAAAGGGCTTTAGCTTATGAAATGGAATTACAAGGCATAAAATTTTCGAGAGAATTTGAAATGCCTGTGTTTTATAAAGGTTTGCAGATTGGAACAAGAAGGGTCGATTTTCTTGTGGAAGAAGTAATAAGTGTAGAACTTAAAGCTCAAATAAATCTTGAACCTGTTCATTTTGCTCAAGCAATTAATTATCTTGAAGCTTATAACCTTGAGATAGGCCTGCTTATTAACTTTGGCGAAACTAAGCTCAAGTTTCATCGCTTAGAAAACAAGAAATTTAAACTCTGAATCATGAGTATCAAAAAAATCAAACAAATCACAGTTCAGACAATGTGGCAATTGTTTGGCGCCCAAACCGGGGAAATTATTAATGAATTAAATGAAGCCTTAGCGGCTTAAAAACTATAAAATATGGCTGAACAAAAAACCAAATTCTTTAATTGCCATGCCCATTGCTTTACCGATGATCATGTGCCTGAATATTTTTTGTCGAAGTGGTTGCCCATTTCAAAACTTTTGTCCCGAAAACGGTTTATTGAATTTATGAAAAGTTCCGCCCATAAAGGGGATTTAGGTTTTTGGGGCGATAAAATAGTAAAACTGCTGCACCTGCTCGATAAAAACATTACCAAAGCCCTCGTGCTTCGTTACATGAACTTTTTCGTGTACGACGATGTGAAAAACCAGGAAGATGTGGTTAATGAAATGCTGAAATATTATCCTGCAAACACAGGCATTGTAATGCTTACAATGGATATGGAATATATGGGCGCCGGCAAACCGAAAGCGCCGCTTAAGAAACAACTGTACGAACTGGCAAAAGTGAAAACTAAAATGCCCGAAAATGTTTACCCGTTTTTGCATTGCGATCCCAGGAGGATTAAACCCACACATCCCCGTGAAATAGACGTGGAGAAAATTTTTATTGGCGAAGCTTTTTTAAATACTGCAAAAAAATATTGGCAAGATAAAATTTACCAGGGAATAAAAATATATCCTGCGCTCGGGTACTTCCCGTTCGATGAACGTATGAAACCCGTTTACGATTTCGCCCTGCTTAACAATTTACCTATAACAGCCCATTGCATTATAGGCCCGGTATATTTTAAGTTCAATCTGGACGATGCGGAACGTTTTCATCCTTTTCTTAATAAATCATTACCTGCTCAAAAGCCGGGTTATTTTCAATACAATTTCACGCATCCGTTAAACTATTTGTGCTTATTGGAGTACGATTTATTAAAAACCGTTTGGAAAGAAGCTCCCGATTATGCCAAACTGAAAATTTGCCTGGGACATTTTGGCGGCGAAATTGAATGGCACAATTATATTAACAATGCCTGGAGCGACCTGTTGTATCAATATCCCGGCGATTGCCCCGAACTGGATTTGCGAAACTGGGTGCTTGGCCCTGCCAACAGCCCTTACAAAAATTTTACATGGTTCAGCATTATTTGCGCTTTAATCCGAAAATACGAAAATGTGTATGCCGATATTAGCTACACGCTGCAAGATGCCACACTGCTGCCACTCCTGAAAATGATTTTACAAAGCGATGAAAAAATTAGGCGGCGGGTTTTGTTCGGCACCGATTTTTTCCTGGTAAGCAGAGAGGTGAGCGAACGCGAATTTTACATTAACGTTAGGGCTTATTTGGGCGAAGAACTGTTCGGGCAGATTGCCATAACCAATGCAAAAAAATTTATAAGCAACAATTTTAACCCTTTATAATTTGGCTGAAATTTTAAACATACTGAAACACTGGCAAACAATTACGAATTACGAATTATGAATTACGAATTACGAATTAAAAATTATGAATGGAAATTTTAGAAAACCATATAGAAATTAAGAAAGGAAAGCTTCCGAAAAATTTATCCGGTACAACAACCGAAAAATATTGTTTGCCTTATGTAGATATTAAAGCATTCGAAAAAAACAATATTGCCAGGTATACTGATGGCGAGAAATGCCTGATTTGTGAAAATGATGATATTTTACTGGTTTGGGATGGCGCAAGGTGTGGTTTGGTTGGCAAGGCAATTAAAGGGGCGGTAGGTTCTACATTGGCGCTTATTAAACCTAAACCAACGATAACCAGAAATTATCTTTACTATTTTTTACAATCATTATTTTACAAGCTAAACACAGATGTTATTGGCATAGGTATTCCGCATTTAAACCCATTCGTAATTCGTAATTCGCAATTGATAATTCCTCCTCTCTCCGAGCAACAACTTATTGTTTCCAAAATAGAAGAACTCCTGAGCGAATTGGAAAACGGCAAACAACAACTGCAAACCGCGCAGCAGCAATTAAAAGTTTACAGGCAAAGCTTGTTGAAAGCGGCGTTTGAAGGCAAGCTCACCAAATCAATTACGAATTACAAATTACGAATGACGAATGACGAATTAAAAATTACGGAGAAAGAATTAAATCATGGCAATCACAATAATCAAATAAATCACAGTTCAGACAATTTGCCAAATGGGTGGAAATGGGTAAAATTAGGAGATGTGGCAAGTAAAATAACAGACGGCGAGCATATCACACCAAAAAGAACTTTAGAAGGTTATTATTTGCTTTCAGCTCGTAATATTCAAAATGGATATTTAGCCTTAGATAATGTTGATTACATACCGTTCGATGAATACGAAAGAATTATTAAAAGATGCAATCCTGAACCAGATGATATTTTAATTTCATGTTCAGGTTCAATAGGACGTGTTTGTCGAGTTCCAGCAAACATCAAGTTTACGATGGTTAGAAGTGTTGCTCTTGTGAAATTTGATTGGAAAAAATATTCTTCAAAATTCTATGAGTATTTATTTCAATCGCCATTACTTCAAAGGCAAATTGAAAAAAGTAAAAAGGCTACAGCACAAGCAAATCTGTTTTTAGGTCCAATGAAAGATTTAGATGTTTTGATTTGCCCGCTCGAAGAACAACACCGCATCGTCTCCATCCTCGAAAGCAAGCTCACCGTTTGTGATAAAATAGAAGAAACCATTGGCCAAAGTTTGCAGCAAGCCGAAACGTTGCGGCAAAGTATTTTAAAAAAAGCATTTGAAGGAACATTAATTTAAAAATTAAATATCATGGAAACTGAAACTACCGACAACAAAAAATGGGTAAATGAACTTTTTACCTTAAAAAACATTGTACTGGCAATAATTGCTGTGTTCACGGCATGGAATACCTATTATACCACCGTCACAAAAAACAAATTGGACATTGCAACCATGCCGGATAGATACGGCGCAGCGTTCATTAAACCTGCAAACTTCCGAACTGGACAATCTTTTGAAAAAAAGGGAATTTGACGACAACATTAAAATGGAAATGTATAGGGAAACAAAAGACGCTATCGGGAAAGACCCTAAAACACTCGAAGCTACGCTGCTTATAATTAACGAAATGCTGAAAGACGATTCTGCTTTCAAATGGAAACTTAAAAGTATTTTATCGCAATCTCCTTTTGCTAAAAATCAGCCTTTCGTTCAGGAAAGAATAAATACATTCACAATAGAGCAAAATTCAATATCCAAAGAGCCTGCCATAGATGTATTTTATCTTGACGAAATATTGAACGAAGCGCTGCCGCGTGCAAATAAAATAGTTCAAACATTAAAGGAGCATTTTCCGAAATACAACATCAGGCTGAGATTATTGCCCTCATCAATAAATTCGCAAAGCGGCTACCGGATCCAGGAAAATATGATACGGTACAACAAAGCCGAGGCTTCAGTTGCAAACAAAATCCAGACAATAATAACGAACGAAAAAATATTTCAATTAGAACAACCCCGTTTAAAAATGGTCGGCAACAAAAGACCTAATTATATTGGTGTTTTTGTCCGAAATATGTGAGCGAAACAATTACGAATTACGAATTTTAAATTATAAATTACGGGAATGAAGAATAATAATATCATTCAACAAAAATCATTTGAATTCGCAATTCGTATTGTGAATGTTTACAAGTTCCTTAATTCGGAAAAGAAAGAATATGTTTTATCAAAACAACTTTTGCGTTCAGGCACATCAATTGGCGCTAATATCGAAGAATCTATCGGCGGACAATCGAACAAAGACTTTCTTTCAAAAATAAGTATTGCTTATAAAGAAACAAGAGAAACCATTTACTGGCTCAAACTACTTCAAGCTACGGATTATTTGCAGGAAAACGAAGCCTTAAGTTTATTAACAGACGCAGAAGAAATATGCAAAATACTCGGCAAAATTCAAATAACCATGAAAAACCGTAATTCGTAATTTTTCATTCGTAATTTTTCATTCGTAATTCGTAATTTGAAATTCTTATTTCGTAATTCGTAATTGAAAATTCGTAATTAATATGACTACATCCGGCATAGTATCCAAAGTATGGAGTTTCTGCAATCCCCTGCGCGATGTTGGCGTAGGCTATGGCGATTATTTAGAGCAGCTAACCTATTTGCTGTTTTTAAAAATGGCCGATGAATACAGCAAACCGCCGTACAACCGCAAAATGAATATCCCCGAAACATATAACTGGGAAAGCCTTATTAGCATAAAAGGCGCAGAATTGGAACTGCATTACGCTGCCTTGCTTCGGGAATTAAGCGCCAAAAAAGGAATATTGGGACAAATATTTACCAAGAGCCAGAACAAAATTCAGGACCCGGCTATGCTGGCCAAAGTAATTGATATGATAAACAGCGAAAATTGGCTTGTAATGGGCGCCGATGTTAAAGGCGACATTTACGAAGGGCTGTTGGAAAAAAATGCCGAAGACGTGAAAAGCGGCGCAGGGCAATACTTTACGCCACGTGCTTTAATAAAAGCAATGGTTGAATGTGTGCAGCCACAACCCATGAAAACCATTGCCGACCCGGCTTGCGGCACAGGTGGTTTCTTTCTGGCATCATACGATTATTTGGCACATAACAATAAACTGGACAAAGACCAAAACAAATTTTTAAAACTCCAAACCTTTTTCGGGAACGAAATTGTGGCCGGCACAAGGCGTTTGGCATTGATGAATTTATTTTTGCACAACATTGGCGATATTGACAGCGACAATTTTATTTCACCTGCCGATGCCTTAATAGCTGCTTCGCCCATAACCTACGATTATGTTCTGGCAAATCCGCCGTTCGGCAAAAAAAGCAGCCAAACGTTTACCAATGAAGAAGGCGAATTGGAAAAAGACGAATTGACATACAACCGTCAGGATTTTTGGGCAACCACCAGCAACAAACAATTAAACTTTGTGCAGCATATCCGAACCATGTTAAAAACAACCGGTATGGCAGCCGTTGTAGTGCCCGATAATGTGCTTTTTGAAGGCGGCGCAGGAGAAACAGTCCGTAAAAAACTATTGGAAACAACCGACCTGCACACCATTTTACGCTTACCAACAGGTATATTTTATGCCCAGGGCGTAAAAGCAAATGTTATCTTTTTCGATAACAAACCTGCCAGCAAAGACCCGTGGACAAAAGAAATTTGGGTTTACGATTACCGGACAAACATTCATCACACCTTAAAGAAGAACCCGTTGAAATTTGATGATCTTAAAGATTTCATTGTTTGTTACAACCCGGCAAACCGAAACAAGCGAAAAGAAACTTTTAACGCCGAAACCAACCCCGAAGGCCGCTGGCGTAAGTTTACCTATGATGAAATTATTGCAAGGGACAAAACCAGTTTCGACATCACCTGGCTAAAGGACAAATCACTGGCCGACCTCGACAACCTTCCCGACCCCGATGTTTTGGCAGCAGACATCATTGAAAACCTTGAAGCCGGTTTGGAGAGTTTTAGGGCAGTGTTGAATGGATTAAATGGGAAATGAAACCTGACAATAGAAAATAAAAGAAAAATATCTTCAATCCATCGTTATTTCACTTTTGCATAAGCTTAAAAAAGTAAAGCTCGTCTATTCATTTAGAGTGGCTTAACAGGATGAAAGTGAATGATAGTATTTCGTATCTTTATAAAATTAAGTTGATAATTTTTATTTTATAGCCACAGTTGAAAAACAAAAGACATACTTGAAGAAAATAATTTTTGTTTCAGGTAAAATGCTTACACTGAAAGACAACATTCAATAAATATCTGATATTCCAGTCAGAGAAATTTGTTAACAAAAAAAATAGAAAGAAAGGAGAATTCGCATGAATATTAAAAAAATAAAAAAGGAGACCGGAGATGTTTCTTTACGGAATCTACTACCCATCGTACTGTTAAAACCCAAGCCTGGCAAAGAAAAAACAGTACTAAAAGCTTTGCAACAGCGAAAAACCATTCGTGAAATAAGCGATAAAAAACTAACATTGCAGGAACTTTCAAATCTTCTTTGGGCAGCATGTGGTGTTAACCGTAAAAAAGGCCCGTTTGGGATTCCCAGCCGTACCGCAGCATCAGCAAGCAACTCGCAGGAAATTGATGTTTATGTGGCTATGCAGGAATGTACTTATTTATATGATGCATTTCAACACAAGCTTATTCCGGTTATTGCCGAAGACCTCCGCACTTTGGCAATTGGTCAGGGTCAGGCGAGTTTTGGCGATAAAGCCCCCGTTCGCCTCATTTATGTTGCCGATATTAATAAACTTGTAAATACATCCGGCTATCAGGAACCGGGCTTGCAGAATCCGGAGGTTCAAAAGTCATATTATTTTGTTGATACTGGCCTTATCGCGGGCAATGTGTATTTGTTTGCTGCTTCTCAAGGCCTGGCTTCATGGTTTCATAATTGTAATAAATCCGGTCTTACGGCAAAATTAAATTTACGTGCCGATCAACGGGTTCTCTTTGGCCAAACAATTGGTTATCCGGTTAAAAATTAAAAATAGAAAGGAGTTTATTAATGGAAATTTCTGGAAATACAATCTTAATTACAGGTGGTGCAACTGGTATTGGTTATGCATTCGCCGAATCATTTTTGGAAGCGGGTAATGAAGTTATCATTTGCGGCCGAAAGGAAAAAAGGCTTCTTGAAGCTCAACAAAAGCACCCGGGATTGCATATCAAAGTATGCGATGTTGCTAATGAAGCCGATCGAATAGCACTTGTAGAATGGATAACTGCCAACTTTGGCAATTTGAACATTCTGGTTAACAATGCAGGAATACAAAGGGACATTGATTTCACAAAAGGGATTTCCGAATTTCTGTCCGGAGAAAATGAAATCAGGATAAACATGGAAGCCACGATAATTTTATCCGGGCTGCTAATTCCATATTTAACCGGAAAGAAAGAAGCTGCCATTATAAATGTTTCATCGGGTTTGGGTTTTATCCCTGTCGCCCGGATGCCTGTGTATAGTGCATCCAAAGCCGGAGTACATGCTTTTTCTATGGCGCTCAGGCAGCAGCTTTTAAAGATTGGAATCAAAGTTTTTGAAGTTGTCCCGCCGGCAATTGAAACGGAATTAAACCCGGAGGGCAGGGCCAAAAGAGGCAATTTTAAAGTTGATTTAATGCCCGATGAATTTGTTACAGCAGTAATGCAAGGATTTAAAAACGACATTTTCGAAATTGGATATGGGATGACGGCAGGGCTTATCAAAGCATCAAGAGAAGAACTGGATAAAAGCTTTCAACAAATGAATAGTCGTTGGTAAATTAGGCTATAGATGACAAACATTAAATGTTAAAAAAATGAATATGAAAAATATCCTGTTTTATTTCCAGCATTAATAAACTTATTATTTTTATTTTTGTTGAATCATATAAAAAATATATTATGCCAGTAATCACAATTGAAGGACCAGCAATATCCTTAGAGAAAAAAGAAAAATTGGCCAAAGAAATTACGCAATTGGCCAGCGAAATCATGAGCATTCCCAAAGAAGCTTATGTTGTTTTTATTAAGGAAAACCCTCTTGAAAATATGGCCCAGGGCGGAATTTTAATTTCCGAAAAACTCAAAAATCACTGATGGGCTTTGGAAAACTAAGCTGCCTATGAAAAAGCCAACGGCCTTGATTACATTAAGCCGAAAAAATTTAAGTTTGAAACAATATAAAAAATATACCCAGAAATAAGATTTTTTTTTTAAAACATGCTTAGAAAAGAACACGGATTTAAGAAATACAGGAAAAGCTTAATAAGTACATTATTTCTTTTTATTTCCAATTTTATAATAGGGCAAACAGTTACCGATACGCTTCCTTCCATAGTTACCTTATCACAATGTATTAATTACGCATTGGCAAACCAATCTCTTATAAAACAATCCCAGCTTGATGAAGATATTACAAAAAGAGACATCAGAATAGCCCTGTCGGGCTGGTATCCGCAACTTGAGGTTGATGCAAATGTGCAACATTATCTTAAGGCTCCAATAGCCAATTATCCTAACCTGAACAACCCTCCTTCGTATACCCCATATATCTCTCTTCCTGCCTCAACAACTTATACGTCATCTGGTATATTTTCTGCGAACCAGACAATATACAGCAGCAATTTATTTTTTGCTGCCAAAACTTCAAAAGAACTTCGCAATCAGGCTTCAGAAAATACAGAGAACTCAAAAATTAATACTTATGTTGATGTAACCAAAGCTTTTTTCGATGTGTTATTGACGGAGGAACAGCTTCATGTTCTGGATGAAGATATAACCCGCCTACAACGAAATTATAATGATGCTTACAATTTTTATAAGAATGGCCTGACAGACAATATCGACTATCAGCGGGCTGAAATAGCCCTTAGCAATGTCCAGGCACAAAGAAAATCTACGGAAGAAGCGATAAAAGCCAAATATTCTTTGCTAAAACAACTTATGGGAGTGGTTCCTGAAAAGCAATTTACTGTTTTATATGATTCGTCCAAATATGAAAATGAAATATTAATTGATACGGCAAAAAATCTGGATTACAGCAACCGTATTGAATATAAGCTATTGCAGTCCAGATTGAACTTGCAGAATACTCAAATTAACTATTACAGGTGGTCGTTTCTTCCAACTTTATCTGCTTTTTATGACTATGAACCGCTATATTCGAATGACAAATTTTCTGGTTTATATAAAACGAACAATCCGACATCCCTTTTGGGTTTGAAATTTACACTTCCCCTGTTTCAGGGAATGAACAGGCTGGAAAACCTGAGCAAAGCAAAACTTCAATACCATCGGCTCCAACTTGGAATGGATTATCTGAAGAGCGAAATAAACAGCGACTATACGCTGGCTCTTTCAAGATATATAAGCAACTTAAATGAGCTGAAAATTGCAAAAAACAATATTAATATTGCAAAAAATATTTTTAACACAGTGAAGTTTCAGTATGATAAAGGCATTAAGGCATATCTCGAAGTTATAGTTTCTGAAACCGATTTACGTTCGGCAGAACTTAATTATTTAAATATACTTTTCCAGGTTCTTAACAGCAAGATGGATTTGGAAAAAGCTTTAGGAGTGATAAAAATCAATTGACATTGAACAATGAATAATTTTTTGGCAGTGATGGATAAATTAAATTTGTAGCGATATGTATAAAATTCCTCATATAACAATATATTTTACACTAATTGCAGGTTTGCTATCCTGCAGTGGAAATAAAGCAAATAAAAAGACGGACGAACCCGCCGTACCTGTAACTGTTACCAATGTCAATTTATCAAAAGCCATATTTTACAATTCATATCCTGCAAATATAGTGGCATTAAAAGAGGTAGAACTGCGCGGGCAGGTAAGCGGATACATAACGGGAATTTATTTTACCGAGGGAAAAGAAGTTCATGCCGGAGAGAAGCTATATGAAATTGACCGTCGCAAGTACCAGGCAACTTACGAGGAAGCCCAGTCAAATGTTAAGATTGCTGAAGATAATCTTGAAAAAGTCCAGCGCGATGCCGACCGTTATACCGATCTTGCCAAGCAGGAGGCTGTTGCACATCAGCTATTTGACAATGCAATGACTGATCTTAAAAATGCCAAACAGCATGTGAGCGCTGCAAATTCAGAACAGATAAAAGCTAAAACTGATTATGATTATTCATTAATCATTTCACCTTTTGACGGCACAATAGGATTTTCCAGTGTAAAGCTGGGCGCTCTCATAACTCCGGGACAGACGCTGCTTAATACTGTATCTTCAGATGACCCTATGGGAGTTGATTTTGAAATAAGCGAAACTGAGCTAAGCCGTTTCCAAAACCTGGAGAATGCTGTAGTTTCAAATAATGATTCAACATTCCGAATTGCACTGCCCGATAATTCAATATATCCTTATATTGGAAAATTAAGTGTCATTGACAGGGCTGTTAACCCGCAGACAGGTTCAATTAGGGTCAGGATAACTGTTCCTAACCATAAAAGAATGCTGAAACCGGGCATGAGTTGCAAGGTTCTTGTGCTGAATGCAAATGCAGGACAGCAGATACTCGTTCCATTTAAGGCAGTAATGGAGCAATTGGGTGAATATTTTGTCTTCATAAAAAAAGATAAAAATGCTAATCAGGTAAAAGTGGCACTTGGGCCAAGGGTTAATTCCAATGTTGTTGTATTGAAAGGGCTTACTGGCGGTGAAATAATTGTTGTTGACGGCATTCAGAAACTGCACGACGGTTCTGAGATTATAATCGCCCCACCCAAAAAACAATATAAAAATTGAATAACATGGCATATTTTGTAATTCGTAATTCGTAATTCGTAATTGATTCAATGATAGCCGATACTTTCATAAAACGTCCGATCACGGCAATAGTAATTTCAATGGTCTTAGTCATAGTAGGAACATTGGCTATACTTAACCTTCCTGTAAGTCAATACCCTGATATTACCCCGCCCGTAGTGTGGGTATCAAGCCAGTATATAGGAGCAGACGCTACAACTGTCGAACAAACTGTTACTACACCAATAGAACTTCAGGTTAACGGAGTTCCCGGTATGAATTATATCCAAAGCAACAGCACTAACGATGGCAGATCGTTAATAAGTGTCTATTTTGATATAGGCACTAATGTTGATGTTGCCACTACTGACGTTCAGAACAGGGTAAATATTGCAACCCCTATCCTGCCTGATGAAGTGAAAAGATTGGGTATTACCGTTCGCAGGCGCAATCCGAGCGGCCTTTTGAATATAGCTATCTTTTCTCCTAAAGGCACACATAACATTCGGTTTCTTGATAATTACACAAATATATTTGTCAGGGATGCTCTTTTGAGGGTTAAAGGTGTAGGAGACATCTACACAAGGACTGATGATTTCAGCATGCGTGTTTGGCTTAAGCCCGATAAGATGGCAAGTATGGGGTTAACAGTTGCTGATGTTCTTAATGCTGTTCAGGAACAAAATATGCAGGTGGCTGCCGGATCAATTGGCACCCCACCCCAGCTTTCCGGTCAGCCTTTCGAATACACGACAATTGTTAATGGAAGGTTGAGCAGTGTAGATGATTTCAAAAATATAATTGTCAGGTCTAATCCTGCTGACGGTTCTATTGTTTATTTAAAGGATGTAGCACGTGTCGAGTTAGGTAAATTTAATTATTCCGGTGTGGCCTATGTTGACAAACGACCTGCATCTTACATGATGATATACCAGACTCCCGGCAGCAATGCCCTTGATGTTGCAAATGGTATTTACAAAGCTTTGGATCAGCTTAGCAAATCTTTTCCAAGCGATGTTGCTTACAGTGTACCCTTTGAATCTGTTACAGTGGTAAAAGTGTCTATAAGCGAAGTTGTCAAAACGCTGCTTGAGGCATTGGCGCTTGTAGTACTTGTAGTATTTGTCTTTCTGCAGGACTGGCGTTCTACCATTATTCCGGTTCTTGCAATTCCTGTGTCAATAATAAGCACATTCATTTTCTTCATACCTCTGGGTTTCACAATTAACAAACTTACACTATTCGGCTTTGTTCTTGCAATCGGCATAGTTGTGGATGATGCGATAATAGTGGTTGAAGCGGTGCGGCGTTATATGGAAGAACAGCACTTGTCGCCAAAAGAAGCAGCCTACAGGGCTATGGCAGATATATCCGGACCGGTTGTTGCCATTGCACTTGTTCTTGCGGCTGTTTTTGTCCCGGCCGGCTTCTTGCCCGGTATTGTCGGCAGGTTGTATCAGCAGTTTGCTATCACAATAGCCATCTCAGTGCTCATATCTGCATTCGTTGCCCTGTCTCTCACTCCTGCCCTATGTTCCTTATTTCTGAAACCCCACCACATAAATCAATCTTCAAAAGGACTCAACTATCTCTTCTTCCATTTTAATAAATGGTTTAACAGAAGAACAGAGGGATATACAAATAATGTCCGCATAGCTATAAAGCATTCCCGTTATATTGTCATCCTGCTGGTTGTGATAGTCTTTGGCGCTTATGTTATGATTATTGAAAAACCCACCGGTTTCATTCCATTAGAGGATGAAGGACGTTTGTTTATTACATTCGAACTGCCCGAAGCTTCTTCTACCTCGCGTACCGTGGATGTACTTAAGAAAATGATGAATATATTGAGTCAGATTAAAGGTGTCAACCATTATTCTGCCATAGCCGGGCTTAATGTAGTTACCGGCGCCACCAAATCCAACAGTGGCACTCTCTTTTGCCAGTTAAAACCCTGGGATGAACGCACAAGCAAGTCTGAGCAGCTTTTTGCTTTAATGGCCCAAATGCAGGCAAAATTTGCAGCTATCAGGGAGGCTAAAATTATTGTTATTCCTCCTCCTGCTATTCCCGGGCTCGGCGCTACAGGAGGATTTACTTTTGAGCTGCAGCAACGCGAAAGCAATGATGATATAAAAACTTTTGAACGAAATGTTTATGCATTCATGGCGGCTGCCAACAAACGTCCTGAAATTGCCCGTGCTATAACTTTTTTCAATGCACGAACCCCCAACTATCAGCTCACAGTTGACCGTGACAAGTGCAAAAAGATGGGTGTTAGTTTGGCTGAAGTTTTTAATACCATTCAAACATATCTCGGCAGTAGCTACGTAAATGACTTCACTATATATAACAGAAATTTTCGTGTCATTGCCCAGGCCGATACCCTCTATAGAAATGATATTGTTGATTTGGATAAATATTATGTCCGTAATCAGCAGGGTACTATGTTGCCCTTAAGCTCTGTTATGAGTTATAAAGTTAGCGAAAGCGCTTCTGCGCTTTCTCATTATAATCTTTATCGCATGGCTGAATTTGTTGGTGATGCAAAAGCCGGATACAGCACCGGTCAAGCTCTTAAAGCATTACAGAAAACTGCCCAACAGGTGCTGCCAAAAGGATATGGCTATGAATTCTCCGGCTTAAGCCGTGAAGAGTTGAAAGCAGGAAACACTTCTACCTTTATTTTCATACTGTCAATACTATTCGTCTTTCTTTTCCTTTCCGCCTTATATGAAAGCTGGACAGTGCCTTTTACTATTCTGCTCGGAGTTCCTCTTGCTGCCTTCGGCGCCATATTGGCGCTGACACTTACCCCAAGCTTGTCAAATAATGTTTATGCACAAATAGGCCTCATTACCCTGATTGGCCTTGCAGCTAAAAACTCTATTCTTATAGTTGAATTTGCCAAAGAGCGTGTTGACCGTGGTATTGAAATTGTCGCAGCCACTATCGAGGCTGTTCGTTTGCGGTTGCGTCCTATATTGATGACTTCGTTTGCTTTCATTTTTGGTGTATCTCCTTTAGTATTTGCCACCGGGGCCGGCGCTGTTGCGCGTCAGACTATCGGTTGGTCAGTCCTGGGAGGTATGCTCGCAGCCACTGCATTAGGTGTTTTCATAATACCGGTTTTGTTCATCTTAATAATCCGCCTCACTTATGGCAAGCAAAAACTCGCCGACCTTCAGGCAAAACATAACTCATCCACCGCAACTCTTGAATAAAAATAGTGATATTAATAAAATTCTTTTGCGAATTTGTTTGAAAAAGCCCGAAACATGCAATGGCTTTCGGGCTTACAAATAATTATAAAAATCGAAGCCTATTCTTTCTTTTTTGCAGTGCTAATCCCAAAGGGAAGGTAAAGCGGACAAAAACCAATTAAACTGGTTATAACAAATACAACAGCCAGCGCTAAAAGAATAATCCCAAAAGTACCCGGAATTAATTTGGTAAAATATAAAACAGCAAATACAACAGCAACCAGTATCCTGATTACTTTGTCAATAGTTCCCATGTTTTTTTTCATTCGTATAAAATTTAAATTCAAAGGTCGAATGGAGCCCACATGTCCCAGATTCATAGCTTCACATTTAGCTTCTGGGAATTTGTTCATCCGAACTTTGTGTTTTACTTGTTTAACATGCGGGTTTCATAATTTAAAGTTTTAAACTAACAACAAATATTTTCAATATCTATTCTTTCAACAGAATATCTTTTATTGCTTTATCAAAAGAATGGCGTGGTAAGGCACCCATTGCAGCCTGCGGTTTGCCGGTTTTTGGAACAAATAAAAAGGTTGGAATACTTGAAATTCCAAAAGCTGATGCCAGTTCCTGTTCACGATCAGTATCTACTTTGTATACCACAAGCTTGCCTGAATAATCTTTTGCAATATCATTGAGAATGGGAGCAACCATTTTACAAGGCCCGCACCAGTCAGCATAAAAGTCAATTATGGCAGGCAGCTCGCCTTCATATTTCCATTCCTTGTTTTTTCATAATTAAAAACTTTTTCCTTAAATTCTTGTGTAGTAAGATGTACTACATTATCAACTGTTGTTTCCATATTTTCTTATTTTAAAGTTATTAAATTTTTGTTTTCGACAGCCCTCATTGGGCAAAACTTTGTACATTTTTCGCATTCTATACACTTTGCTTCGTCTATAACCGGCAAACCGTATCTTTCTTGAGAAATTGCCTGCACAGGGCAAACCTGTATTAACGGGCAACGATGGTTTTGTGGACATGCTATAGGACTAATTGTAAGTGCCATATTTAATCAATGATTAATAATTATAAAATACAAGATGTTTGATATATATTAACACTTGCCGCTGCTGCAAGGACTTTTAACTAACAGAAACCCGAACAAACTACCCCAGATAATGCTCACATACGGATTACCGGTAATTGGACAACTTCCTGATGAGCATCCAACAAAATAATAAAACAGGAATCCTCCAATGCCTCCCAAAACAACTCCTAATAGTGGTTTGAGAAATCTTGAAGACTTTATGAATTCCCTGAAACTCCGTGGTTTTGTTTCACACTTATTTTCCATAAATTTCCTTTTTTAAAATATGGGTACAAATGAACTACCCCGCAGCAGAGCTGCGAGGTATCAAAGAAAATACAACAATGGAGTTTGCATAGCAAACCTATTATTTGATTTTACCCCGTAGCAGAGCTACGAGGAATTCTTTTGATTAAAACAAAAATTTCAATAAATCGCAATAGTATCACCTAAATCTTTTTAATGTCACTAATATTTTTTATCTTTGTATCAGAATTTATTGATTATGAGTAAAATTTTCAATGACAATCTTAGCTCTAAACAACTCGAAGAAATGTTTCATAAGGATGAGAAATGTCTCGAATTCCTGGCTAACCTGAAATGGGCAAATGGTTTTGTTTGTAAAAAGTGCGGAAATACAAATTCATGCCCGGGAAAAGAACCTTTTTCACGAAGATGCACAAAATGTAAACTTAAAGAGACTGCTACTAATGGCACTATATTTCATGGCGTAAAATTTCCGATAAGCAAAGCATTTTACATAGCCTACAACGTTTGCAAAGGAAAAGAAGATATTTCAACTTATGAATTTGCCCGGCGTTTATCATTGCGCCAGATGACATGCTGGAATTTTAAAACTAAAATAAAAAATGCCCTTGCCGACATGAAAACCTTGACTGATAAAGAAAGGACTTCAATTGAAAAAATTCTTACAAGTTAATTCAGGTTCATTTCAGCAATTATGGTATCTACATCTTTAAAAGAATTTGGCATAAGATCAGGCGGGCATTTGCCTGCTTTTTCTTTTACCTGAAACCTTTTGCAAGCAGCCCAACCAGCTTTTCCGGCATCACAAAATGTTTTTCTGTAAGCCTGAGTTGTTTTAACCTTGTCTTTAAGAACGCCGGTATAAATTGGGCATTTTTCAATATTCGGACAAACATTTTCCATGATTTGAACAATTAAGTAGGGTTAAATAAATAATATTTTTACAATTTAAAGCTTTATTTTAAAAAGTTAAAACTTTTTTACTTCTTTTTACAATCTCGTACAAGTCAACGATTGAAGTTATTGTGCACGATGGCACATTCTCAGTATGCCGTTGCCTGGCACACGTGGCACATGCATATATACTACCGCCGTTGTAGAAAAATTTGTTGCATAATTCCTCAATCTTGTATTTCGAGGTATCATGCATATAAACGTCCAGCGCTTTGCCAACAACGAATATCACAACAGAATCGCCTTTAGATTGGCTAAAAGTTGCTAAACGCAATGCATTCCAAACAGTTTCAGCATCGCCGGAAGATATTATAATACCTATATCGGGAGAGCTGGCTTTATTAAAAGCAGTTACTCCTTCGCAACCAGTTAAAATTTGTGTATTTCCACTTTTTGCGGTAAAAAGAATTAAAACAATTAAAAATATTAATCTTCTCATATCAATTGCTTTTATCGGTTTATAATTTACTTTGAAGCTGTTAGCAAAAATACAGGAAAATCTTTTTTTGTCCCATTTTCAATTTGCTTTTTTTCAACAAAACAATTTACATGAACGATGTTTTTGAACCCTTTCTTTTTTAATGTTTCAGCCATATTATTGACATCGAAACCCAAATGACCGTTAAAGCCTTTGCCATGAAAGCAGCCATCTTCAGTGATTAAATCGGCAACTGCAAGATAACCGCATGGGTTTAGCATAAAATAAAACTTATTAAGAATGGCTTCAACATCATTTATATGATGCAAAACCATTTGCGAATAAATCAAATCGAATTTGTGTACTTGATAATCGTTGTGCTCAAGATCAAACAGAAGAGGTTTCATTTGTTTAAAACCTGATTTGGCTATTTTTTTGTGCATTACCTTTACCATTTCTGTTGAGTTGTCCATCAATGTAATTTCAGAAAAATGATTTTGCAATATGAAACTAAGTATCCCTGTTCCGGCGCCAAATTCCATGACTTTCATATTCTTATTTAAAGGAACCATTTTCATTATGTGTCTGGCGACTGCTTCAGAACGTTCCCAATGCACAGGGTTTTTGTCCCATTCACGGGCTTTGCCGTCAAATTCACTCATTTTAGCTATTATTAATCTTGATATTTACATAAACAATAATTAGTCAATTTTTATTATTTGTTTCAATACATAACGACGAACCATGCACAGCATATAATTTTTTTTATACAATAGGTTTTCAATAATATCCACTTGAAATTATGATTTCATTTTTGTTGATATTACCTGAAAATTAGGCGGATTGGCAATAGTTTTTTTCACTTTACATAATTCTGCAACATTAATTACAGAATCAATGTACTTTTCCGGAAAATTAACCGGCAACTGGATGTCAATTTTTATATTTACCGGCAAACCCGATTGATTGTCATATTCCATTGATTGAATTATTTTAATTCCATCCGATGGAATGTCACGTGTATCGCAAAACGATTTCACAAAAATACCGGCGCAAGTGCCTATTGACGCTAAAAATAATTCAAATGGCGTTGGCGCTGAATTTTTGCCACCGGCCGATACAGGCTGATCGGTTTTTAAAATGTGGCCGTTTAAATGAGCAGTTATTACTTTGCCGCCATCGAATGTTATTTCCATATTATTCATTTTTTTAGTTTAAATTATTCTAACTGTTTTCGAAAAAATAACAAATCCTTCTTTTATAAGTTATATCTCTTTTGCATCAAAATTAATTATTTTAATTACTTCCATATAAAATAAATTAAGATCAATCCCTTCTTTCCATTACACTATTTCAACCTTGAAGAATCTTTGAATGTAATGCTCATACATTCCTTTACTTCGCTACACTTGCAGTCTTTTTATATTTATTATCTTTGAAAAAATTTAGGTTATAAAATTTATTTGGATAAGCCTTTATCAGGCTTTTAAATTTAAAAATTTCATCGTATGGAATCAATAAAATTCAAGGTTTACAAATATCGCTGGATTGTGCTTGTTGTATACATGTTTATTGTAGCTGTTAACCAATTGCTATGGATTACTTTTGCGCCAATAACCACTTATGCAACTAAGTATTATGGTGTAACAGACCTTCGGATTGCAATTCTTTCCATGTGTTTTATGATAGTATTCATTGTTGTATCAATCCCTGCTTCGTGGATTATCGATACCTATGGAATTCGCATAGGCGTGGGCATAGGCGCTGTTCTTACCGGAATATTCGGATTGTTACGCGGGTTGGTAACCACCGATTATAATCTGTTGCTCTTGTCGCAAATTGGCATTGCCATTGGACAGCCATTTCTTCTTAACGCTATTACCAAACTTGCTGCCCGCTGGTTTCCCATTGAAGAAAGAGCTACCGCATCGGGTCTCGGTTCCCTGGCAATGTACCTCGGTATTTTAACCGGGATGTTACTAACGCCTTTTCTTACTAACAGTAACGGTATAAATGGAATGTTATATATTTATGGAATCATTTCCATTATAGCCGCATTATTATTTATTCTGATGGCCAGAGAAAGTCCCCCGACAGCCCCATGCCGTCCCGACCAGGACGGGTTTGAATCTCGATCAACACATCGAACGTGGGCGGAGCGCGTCGCTCGAGCACCGTTTTCTGCGTGCCGCGTCGACGCGCTTCTTCATCCGATAACGTCACCGCTTCGATTCCGCCGACGAGATCGCTCAACGTTGGATTCAACAAAAGATTATCGAGCGTTCGTCCGTGCGCCGTGCCGATGAGTTGCACGCCGCGTTCAGCGATGGTGCGCGCCGCCGCAGCTTCGAGTTCACGCCCGATCTCATCAATGACGATCACTTCGGGATTATGATTTTCAACCGCTTCGATCATCACTTCATGTTGAAGCGTTGGCACTCTGACCTGCATTCGGCGCGCCTTGCCCACGGCAGGATGAGGCACATCGCCATCGCCGCCGATTTCATTCGATGTATCCACGATGACCACGCGTTTTGATTCAGCGAGGATGCGCGCGGCTTCGCGCAACAGAGTCGTTTTGCCAACACCGGGTTGACCGAGGATCAATACCGACTTGCCCGACTCGATGATGTCTTGAATGATGTCCACCGTGCCATACACCGCGCGTCCGACGCGCAGAGTCAAGCCGACGATATGTGTGCGTCGGTTGCGAATGGCGGAGATGCGATGCAGTGTGCGCTCGATACCGGCGCGGTTATCGGCATCGAATTCGCCGGTGCGTTCATCCACGTAATCGATCTCGGCGCGCGTCACTTCCGCTTCGCGCAAAACAATCTCGCGATCCACGAAGCGCGCCGTGGGCACGCGGCCCAAATCTAAAATAATCTCGAGCAGGTTCTCGCTATCGTCCGCTTTCTCCACCGCGCGGCGGACATCAGCAGGCAGCACATCGAGAAGCGCCTCGAGATCATCGGTAATTCTTAATTGTGTCATTTTGATTCTCTTTCAGACACGGTTTGTCCGTGCCTGTTCAATTATACGATACTTGGCAAGGCACACGGAGAACGTTACCTTTGCTCCAATTTGGCAATCATCCGCTGATGGAAAACTTATTTATGCATCCTGCTCACGCGCGAGGGCTGAACACTCACTCCCGATGGCTGTGTCGCCAAAACAGTTTGCTCATCTCTCACAAGCCGCGTCAAATGCTTGACCATCACCGCCTGACGTTCTCCGGCGAGTGCACCCAAATCTTCCAGCGCCGGTTCGAGCCAGGCTTGATAGGAACGAACACATAAATAAATGGGCCGATTGCGCCGGTCAGGCAGATGATTGACCAACGAAACCAATTTTGAACTCACATCCGCAACTTCAGGATGAATGAGAGGCGTTAGAACAATTCCATAAACGCCCTGGGTTACATTCACATAACACTTCGCGCCTGCATCATTCATCCAGCCAACTCGCGCGAAGAGGAATTGGCTCAACAGGATGAAGCAATGGAGGAACAATTTGTTGATACAGACTCTGGATCGCATTCCAATGAATTGACTTCAACCCGCGTCCAATTCGAGCTTCGAATTTGCCTCCTGGCACCTGACTGATATTCCACATCCTCTGCCAGGCATACACCGCGAAGCCCGATTTGCGCAATCCATCAAATCCATTGCTAGCTTCATCCACTTCAGCGAGAACATGGAACGCTCCCCAGCTTCCGGCTTCGGAAGATAGATGATCAATCAAAGCAGGCAAATCGGGATGATCGAGTCGAGAGGACGGCGCGAGATAAAGCAGCTTTGCAAACGATTCGCCGCGGGTGTGGATAATGCCTCCAAGCAGGCTCACACCATCCCCGTCCGCGATGGAAGCGTAAATATGACGCGCCGGATTGACATAGGCCATCAATCCCACCGCGCCCAGAGGATTGCCGCGTGTCAGCGTGCGCGCCGAATCCAAGCCGACCGCATCGCCGCGCAAGCGATATAAATGGGGCAAATCCCTAAGATCAAGTGAGCGAATTGTCATAATATAGTAGTGGCTAATTTCACTCTAATTTTACTTCTTTCTAAGCGTGAATTGACAATCTTTTTTGAAAGTCAGGTATATAAACCCTTTTTTCTTCAAGAATTATGAATTTCCTTAGAATTCGGGCATTGACCGAATAACCATTATCGGTTATTTTTAAAGTGTATCCTTGTTTGGCGGGTCGTTGTCGCCTCTTTAATGAAATCACTTGCCGACAGTTTTGAATAAAGAAGAAAGGTTCAACATGAAACTTCTAAAATTAATCGCTTTGTGTGCCATTATTGTAATGGTTACGGTTGGCGCTTCAACGGCGTGCCGGTTTCCATGCTGGCAACGGTTCCTGGCCGAACCCACCATGACAAATCCAACCGGTGGAGCGTTGGTTTCTACGAACTCCAATCCGGGAGAATCCAGATTCCTTTACTTGGACAGATACTGTCGGTGATCTTACAACCCCTGGCAGCGGCACCTGATGACATCGAAATATCCACCGATGCTACTTTTCTAAATACTGCTGATATTGTGTCCAGTAGCGACGGCAACCATAATCCTGCTCAAAGTTGCAGTAGAAACCAACCCGATTTTGCCAGACTGACGGTTTCAACCTAGCACAACTTACTATGTTGCCATATCAGGCCGTATGACAATACCTGCGCTCACGACTTTGTTACTGGATGACGGGATGGGCGATATATAGTTTCAGCGTCTCCGTCGCTGCGCCAAGCTTGACGTACCCAACCCCTAATCTCGCATTGACAAACAATTTGCCGGAGTTCCAGTGGAGTTCGGTATCAGGCGCAACCGGCTACGAATTACAGGTATCAACATCCACGGCGTTTAGTTCCTTGTACCTGGACGTGGACACTCCATACACGAACAATTACTATACGCCCGCCGCGGATCTGCCTAATGATACTCATTTCTTTTGGCGGGTTGCGACGCTAAGCAACGCCCCATACAGCCCTAGTGGCTGGTCGAGCACTTGTGGAGCCAGCGCTTGTGAATTTACTACGGGTAATGTGTCTGCCCCCCCATTACCGATTAATATCAGTAATGCCGGCGGAAAAAACAACAAAATAACGAATGACTTTACTCCGGGGCTTCGCTGGAACGAAATCGCCCTGCCCGGCGGGACCACCTTCACTTCATATGAAGCGAAGTTCTCGACCGACTCGACCTTCACGGTCTCGAATGCGGTGTGCTTTGACGTTACTAGCGCGGAAGTTTCCTCTCTTCAGTATCAAGTGTATCAACCCAATCCGCAACTTCCTCAGACGACGGCCCAGCTTGATACACAATCCGCGTTCGGCAAATACTGGGTCGGTATCCTACCCCTGGCAGCGAGTGTCCCACTTTCTACGAAGGTGGCATTCGTAAATTTTATCCAGACACTCAATATTACTGGCGGATACGCGATTACCAGCGGCGGAACCAGCGACTGGTCAACAGTTTTTGGATTCGCAACCACATACGCAAGGCCGGATATATCAACATTCACCCCTGCAAGCGGAACACACTTGAGTAGCGATGTGGTATCCTTTTCTTGGGTGGACGTTATTGGACAGCCATCCTACTACGACATACAATTTTCCCTTAACGCTGATTTTACAAACCTCATCGCTAACGGGCGTACGCAGGATCCATTCACGGCATTCAATTCTGATAAGTACCCGTCGGGAACGGTTAGTGGTACTGGCGCATTAGAGCCAACGGTCCTTTGGGTCCGGGTCCGTGGTCAGCTACAGCTACGGTCGTCACCCATTAAAGAACGTTGCTGACTTTATTGTCTGTAAGTAGGGTTCAAAACCCCTGCCTTTAGGCAGGCCGTTTTCAACATAGGAGTCATTATAATAGGAGCATGGGCTATCGAAAAACGGCGCACTCGGTATATGATCTGAAATATCACGTGGTGTGGATCACGAAGTATCGAAAGCCGATTTTGCGAGGAGCAATCGGGTTGCGAGTACGGGAGTTGATTCAGCAAACGTGTGTGAGCCTAGATGTGTATATAGAGAAGGGGCATATAGCAAGAGATCATGTACATCTGTTGGTATCAGTTCCGCCGGACATAGCGGTGAGTGAATTGGTGCAGAGGTTGAAAGGGCGAAGTAGTCGCCTGATGTTGCAAGAGTTTGGAGAGTTGAGGAAAGCGTTTTGGGGAAGGCATCTATGGGCGCGTGGGTATTTTGTAGCGAGCACAGGGAATGTGACGGATGCGATCATAGCGGAGTACATCGAGAAGCAAGGGCAACAAGACATGGATACTGGAGAGGAAGATTTTAGTGTGGCAGAGTGACTTTAGTCGAATTTCATTCGACCTTCAAACCTATCGCCTTTAGGCGATAGTAGTTTAGAACAAGCACAACTCCGAAGTTTATAAACTTTGGAATCTGCTTCGTATCAAACTAGAGAATTATTTTTTCGGCGTGACTAATTTATCCGTTACATTGACGAACATCCAACGGATATTAGACACCTGTATGCGAGGCCATTTAAGTGTTAGATATCAATGTGCAGACGATGAAGATGTTTGGGGTGCAATCGGAGGGAATGGATTCCGGCGAATCCTCAATCGCATCTTCCGTGACAAGATGCAGATTTGTTTTCAAAATGAATTGGCCGCGCTTTGGAACAGAAATTTGGAATGGTCGGGATGGTATTGCGGTCAACAATCCCATATTCCCATCTGAAATGGTTGTGAGCGCAGCTCGATAATATCATGTACGATAATAAAGCGCAGTATTGTTGTCGCCGCCAAGATGACAGATAAAAGATCTGGATGCGGGATAATCGGGTTTGATGTAAGATATATGTTTTTAACAACATCAAAAATTCATTACCGATACCTGTGTAATGGGCTACAAAGTCGAAGATGCCAGTCTACAATTATGAAATCAGGGTGAGTCTTTGCCTGTTGCGCCTTGACAAATTCCCAGATACCGGTAAAATACTTCCGCTTTGGAAATATATCAATATGAAAGTAAAATCACAAGCACATACCGAACTGAGTCGCCGGACAATTCATTGATTTGATGCAGAATTTCATCCGGTTGCATCCCAACCTGGTCATGCCCGAGCATATCGTCCGTTTCAAACAGCAAATGGAAAAACTGAGAGGATCGGCCAATTCAGAAGACCATACTTTCCTGGTACGGGTTTTTATTATTCTGGCGCATTCTGAGACTCCATCTGACCATGGGCGAATTAAGCGCCGCGCTCAAAATCCCTTTGAGTTCCGCGACCAGGATCGTTGACTGGTTGGTGCGCGGCAACTTCCTGGAACGCACGTATGACCCAAAGGATCGCCGCGTGGTGCTTGTGAAAATGACCAAAAACGGTGAGCAATTTTTCCAAACCGCTATGGACTACAACAAAAAGCGGATCGCGCACTTAATGGAAAAATTTTCAACGGAAGAACAGGATCAATTATTGCATCTTATGAGTAAATTACTAAATAAATTACAGGAAGAAAACTAAGGTTTATTTATTTTCTTCTATTCCTCTTCATACCCAATTCACGATTGAATCTTATACTTCCATTCACGATTTACAAAAGGAGTAAATCATATGAGACGATTTAGAGCATTGATCAAAAAAGAAATCACCCACATGATCCGGGATCCGCGCACCTTGATATTTATTTTCATCATGCCCATCCTGCAATTGGTTTTGTTGGGTTATGCCAACACCACAGATATAAAAAATGTTTCTACGGTGATCTTCAACCAGGACAACACCCTGCCAGCCGGGATTTACTCGACTCATTTCAGGCAACCGGTTATTTTTCTTTTAATTACTCGGTTGGCAGTCAAGCCGAAGTTGATAATTTAATTGGCGGCGGGCAGGCCAAAGTGGGAATTGTGATTCCGCCAAACTACGGTGAAGATCTGACTTCGGACAGGGTTCCCAAGCGTTGGTCCTGATAGACGGTTCCGATCCAACCGTTGCCAGCGCGGCTCTCTCTGCGGCCGAGTTGGCAGGCCAGGCTCATGGGGTGAGCATCAAAACTCAACAATTATCTCTTCAAGGCGCATCCATTGGAGGAAACTACAAATCC
>CAWEFA010000134.1:0-8448 GCA_963808135.1 uncultured Bacteroidota bacterium | reverse complement strand
AATATAAAGCATGTAAGTTTTTATTGAATAGCTGTAAGCATATTCTTTTTCTTTTTGAGTGAATATGGAATATGGATTTTTTCTTCCATAAACGTTAATTATTGAAAATACCCAACTCCCTTTCCACATCCGCTTCAATCTCAAATTTTCATCTATAACAAGGGATAAATCGAGCCTGTCATAAGTTGGTAGCCGGTATTCGTTCACATCGGAGTATAAAACATTCCTTTGGTTCATTAAAATATATTTATTTACAGCCTCAGTAACCGGCCTGCCTGAAGCTATATTGAAATTAGCTGATAATCTCACCCTTCTGTTTATATGATATGTTGTCATAATAGTTAAATCATGGGGCTTGTCGAATGAAGACCTATATATATTATTGTTATTAATAGCGTCTTCACTAAAAGCGCTGTGGGTTTGTCTTAACGAACGTGAATAAGTATAGCTATTGATCCATCGATTAGTCCCCCGTTTTTCTTTACAAAAAATTCTATACCGTAATTCATCCCGTCAGCATCTGTCAATTCAGTTTCAATATTTTCGTTCATTTCAACCTGGGCGTCGGCTTTGTAATCTATAAGATGTTTCAGTTTTTTATAATATGTTTCTATGGAAGTTTCAATAGTATTATTTCTGAAATTTTTATAAAACCCAAACGCAACCTGATCGCATGTAATGGGTTTAAGATAAGGGTCGGATAATTTCCAAATGTCGTTGGGTGTAGGTACAGCAGTATATGTAATCAGTGAAATAAACTGGTAATCCCTGTTATAACTAAGTTTCAAGGAGCTGCTTTCATCCAACTGGTATTTAACAGAAACCCTGGGTTCAAATCCGTAATATTTTGAAATAATGCCGGATTTCCGAACTGTATCTATTACAGAGTATTCATTAAACGGCATACCTGGCATGTAATCTCTAATTGTGCGTGGACCAACGTAAAAATATACTGGTAACCTTATCCCTATGCCTAAATTTATTTTATCTGTAATGTCATATTTATCATTGATAAACAATGCGCTTTCATATGCCTGTTCATTCTCAAGGGTTTCATAAGGTATTGACGGATTAACATTAAGTATAAATTCTTTCCCCGGTGAAATTTGATAATTTGTTACTTGAAAACCAGCGTCGATATTATGATATTTTATCGATGCCACATTTAAATTATACTTTAAACTTTTATAAGTTAAATTGGATTTGATAAGGCTTTGTTGATTAGGGTCGGTATAATCGGTTTTGGCGGCAGTATAATTACTAATTGAAACAACTATTGATGAATTCATTTTATTACTGTAATAATGGTTCCAGCTAAATGACCCCAAGTTGTTCCGGTACTCGTAATTGAGCTGGTTTATATACTGAAAATTGTCATAGCTTGTGTAACCGAATATTGTAATTTTATTTTTATTGAAATTCCAATTCAACAATCCATTTAAGTCATAAAATTTAGCTGAGCTTTTTCTTAAATTCGTATCAGGCAATTCCTTTAACAGCCAGTTTGAATAGTCAGACCTTCCACCAAATTTGATCGACAAATTATCTTTATATATTGGCATTTCAACCATCATCCGGCTGTCGAACAATCCTATCCCGCCGTTTAAATGAAGTTTCTGGTCGCTTTTATCTTTAACCAAAATTTCCATGACCGATGATACCCTTTCGCCTAAATTAGCCGGAATATAACCTTTGTATAAAGTAACATTGCTGACAATATCGGGGTTTACAACCGACAGCAATCCGAAAACATGCGCAGTGTTAAATAATGGGGCTCCCTGAAGCAAATACAGGTTTTGATCTTCCCCGCTACCGCGAACATTAATGCCCGAACCGAATTCGCCAACAGAACTTACGCCGGGCAACATCGTCATACTTTTTATGATGTCCTTTTCGCCGACTATTGCGGGAAGTTGCTTTATCGATTTGGCATCGAGTTCAACAATACTCATCTGGTTGTTGTGTACATTCTTGTCAGGCCGTTGGGCATATAGAACTATTTCGTCAATCTTTATCGATTTTTCAAATAATTCAATTTCCAATTCCCCTTTACTTATCAGCTTTATTTTTGTACTGTTCCTTTCATATCCTACACTTGACGCAATAATATTATAATCTCCCGGAGGCAACGTCATAGAATATGAACCCTTTAAATTTGTAATAACGCCGGTATTTGTATTTTCGGCCTGCACAGTTGCCCCTATAATCGGTTCATCTGTTTTGCCATCCTTAATAATTCCGGAAAGGGCAACTTTCTTATATTTGCCGGTTTCAGCAGGATTTCCGATTATTTTTATGCTATTGTCTATATTATTAGTTGCAATATTCGCGTTGCTCCCCAAAATTTTATAAGTTTCTTCATTTGATAAGAAAATAATATTGTTTCCCTGAATTATTTCGAAAGTATAAGGCAGGTTATCCAATATTCTGTCAAGTGCTATTTTCATCGGGGTTTCCAAGAAATTTAATTTAACTGAATCTTTCTCGAACCATGCGCTTTTATAAAAAAAATGGACAGGATATTTTCCCTCGATCGATTTTAAAACATTAATTAAACCAACATTGTTATATTTGCCCGAAACTCTTAATTCATCAATGTTCTGGGCATATATTTGTTTGTATGAAATTAAAACAAAAAAAAGTAAAAAATAAAGTTTGGTTTGAAATTTAAAATTCAATTGAAACATTTAACCTTCTGTATTTATTTAAAACAACTTAAAATTTCATAAAATTTCGTGTTTGAAAAATTAGCCATACACTTAATTTATATGTTATTTTCAAATAAAAAGTACAAGTTTAAACTTTTTATCCGGATAATTAAAACTCAAGAAAATTGAACAAATAAAACACTTTTTATATAAATCGGGCATAGTGAACTTTTCAATGCTTTTTATTATATGACGAAAAAAAAGGCGTTAACCCCCAAAGCAATTTTACTTTTTTTTGAAAATAATAAAACCGCGTTAATATAACTAAATGTTTTACAAATGGTGAAAAGTTGAAAAAAAACGATGCGCAACTAGCACAAGGTCCCCAGCTATCGCTCAGATTTGAGCTATTATAGGTTTTTGCATAATGTTCGAGTGTATGAGCCGTAAGGGATTCGAAGCCACGTCTGTATCCAGTTACACCAAATTTAATTACTTTTTCTGACCTTCGCAAATCTCTGCAACCCTTATGGATTATACACTGTGTTGGCAATAGTTTGTTTTTTATAATTTCTTTTATCTTCTGATTTGATTTAATTAAGATTTATTTTCCATATGGGAGAAATTCCTTTAATCTCCAAAGAATCCATTTTTTCATTAAACTGCGACTTTAAATTCTGAACCAGCTTAGGAGATGCATGAATAATATAGATGTCAGAATAATTTTTATCTCTTAGTATTTCTTCAACATTTTTAATATCAGGAGAGGCACGAAGAATATCCACATTTTCTGATTTACATTCATTCAGTACCACCATAAAATCGACCATTCCTAACCTGAATGAATAATCGGTTATCAGCAATGGCTTCGGTGCTTTTGAAATGAAATTTGCATCTTCGATGTATACCTGCTGTTGCACATTGCCACCCAGAAACCAATGCCGGGTTTTTGAAATGGTAAGAATAGAGAGAATACCCACGACTGCCAATCCCATAAATACACCGGAATAGAAAAGATTTCCACGTTCTATCTTTTTGAATAATAAAAAGGTCATCACCAATATGATACCTGCCGCGTTAAAAATAAGGTATCGCCACCACCATGAGGTAATGCTGCTTCTGGCTATATCTAACGAATAAAACAGCAATACACCCGGAAGAATGATCAACAGTAGAAACCAGGTAATTTTCTTTCCCGATTTTTTGAAAAGATATACAAATGAAATGATGAGTAAAATCAACATCAGGATATTAATCATAAATGCACCAATCATTCCGGGTGTGAAATCAGGCGGTGTCGTGAAGGAAAGATTGTGATAGTCAATTTTAAAGAAAAAGATGCTTATAAAGTAAAACATCTGGCCCATTAAAGGAAATAAAAACCCCACATGAAAATTCCTGGAATGCCACGACATAGCTGAAACTATCTCGCTGCGGTTAAGGTACATGGAGAATATCCATGGCATATAGCACAAAATAACGAGCAGCAAGCTGATAGCATACGGTCTCCTTAAATCTTTTTCAAAAAACCAGACATAAACCAGATGACCGAAAATGATAATTCCGGTAAAAGGAGATGTATACATGGCCAAAACTGCCGTAATTATATAAGCAAACCACCAGCTTTTTTCCCTATGTTGAATGGCCAGCAGAAGAAAGTAGTGCAAGACAATCAGAAAGAAGGACCACAAAATATAATACCTGGCCTCTTGGGCATATAAATGTATATATGGAGATACGGAATATAAACTCACAGATACCCATCCAGCAAAGTCGGAATGAAGTATTTTTTTCGTAAGTAAATAGAGAAAAGGTAGCGTAAGAATAAAAATAAATACACTGAATAACCGGTAGTCAATAAAATTGTCTCCAAATATCCTGTACCAGAATATTAAAAACGAATAATGCAAAGGTGTAAGCTGGGTTGACGAGAACAAACCTTTAAGCTGAGAAGCAATTGAATAATGTTGTGTCTTCAGATGATAGAGATTGTGATAATAACTAATATTCTTTGTTTTATTGACAGGAATAAGACCGAGATATTTACCGTCAGAAATGCCTGATGTGTGCTGAATGGTACAAACTTCATCAAACCAGAACAATTTATGATCCAGATTGTAAAATTTTAAAGAAATCCCGAAAATTACTATTAAAATATACAACCAGGGATGAAGTATGAATTGTTGGATAGTTTTAATCATTATTTATGAGTTAGAATTTTAAGTATATATCACAAATCTAAAATTATTTTCATTTTTTTGAAATCCTGATGTGTTTTTTTATAAGAAATGAACTGTGCATTTTGGTGATTATCAAGTTACCGCCAACGTTCGCGGCTATGGCCAGTAAGGGATTTCGGTGCTACGTTTCTATCTACCAGCACAAAACTTAATGCGGGTGATGCGCATCGCATACCTCTAAAACCCTTATTGGCTATAGCCGATGTTACCGGCTGTTTAAATTGTTAATATTTATTTTGATATAAAAGTCATTATTTAAGTTTAAAAAGTCCATGTATCATACACTTGTCTAAAAGCACTTATACATATATTACCGTCAAATCTTTGACATACTAAATCGTTGCAACACTTTTTCGGCACCCATGCAAGTGCTTTATTAACTCTATTTTGAGAATGCCATGCTTTCTCAAAATCATCACCGTAATCATGAATGTTTACTAATCGTGCATTTTTACTCCCACGATGATCTGTACATGAATAAAAAAAGCCATCAGCGCCCAAAAAAGCTTTTAAAAAAACAGCAGGGCAAGGACTATATTCTTTTTTTTGTTCAATTGGTTCAACAACAATATTGTCCGCGATTCCAATTTCAAACAGATTATTGGGATTATTACTTTTAATTTTTTCGACTATTTCAATCACTTGATCTTTGACAGCTTCTTGTTCTTTTAAAAATCCTTTTGATTCAGAGTTACGTTCTCTAATTATTACCATTCGTTTCAACCCGATCTTGCTAAGATTGATCACTAATTCCTCAAGATCATCAAGTGCATCTTTAAAGGCTACTGTTGTAACAAAGACACTTTCTTTATATTCTGCAGGCAATTCATTAATAAGCAACTTAATACCACTTATTACCTTGTCAAGTAATTCCGATGACTTAATATCCCATCCAACACGCTCACCATATTTTGACCATGCATTAATAGATACTCTTAAATAAGATTCATTGACAGAAAGTGCTTTTGAAAGTGCAGGGATGTGGTCAATAATAAAACTTCCATTACTAACCATTTCAATTGGTATATTATTATCAGCTAATTCACATAATATTTCATCAATTTCAGGATGGAGAAGTGTCTCTCCACCCATTAACTGGATTCCTCGCAAGTTATACTTTTTAACATAATTGATTGTATTTGAAATAATTTTTTTTGAAAGGAATTTTCCCTTGAATGCTTCTGTGTCATATTTGAGAGGATCATTGAAAACTTTTTTAAAGACAACATCTTCTCCATCTTTTGCTTTCGTGTCAATGCAACCAATACAATCATAGTTGCAGTTCCAAGTCAAATCAATCAAGGCATATATTGGAGGAAGTTTAATAAAATCATTTTTGTCAGAATTAATGAATTGTATTAAACAATCTTTATTGAAACTGTTAACCATTCTTCTAAAATGATTTCTAGATTTTGAACTTTTATTATCTTCCATTTTTGGTCAGTTATGTTTAACAACAATTTGCTCTCTATTTTATAGCCGGTAACTACCGGATATACGCACCTGGTAATGAGAACAACCTTTTATTTTTATGCCTTTCCTTAATTATAACTTATTGTTTATAAAAAAAAAGCCATGTTTTTGTTGACGGATATAAGTACTTAAAAAATTGCATTTATCCGTATCTAAAATTACTTAATTTTTTAAAATTTATTTTTGTTTTAGCATTTCATTTAACCCAATCACCCGATTGTTTACCTGATATGGCCTCTATGTTTAATTTTAAAATCACGATATTATCAATTTGTTCATTATTAAATTCATTATCGAATTTGCCATAATGTGCCATTATAATCTTTAATCCATTTTTCTTTTGCTCAAAATCAGTAATTATATCAATATTACCAAAACCAATTACAGAGCGATATTTTGTTGCCCATTTGCACGCATGCTCATGTTTGATGATTTCACTTGAATATTCAATTTCAAAACAAACCTTGTTATTCCTTTTTAACAAATCTATCTTTTTACCATTTAATGCAGAATGAAAATAAAGCGCATTATCGGAATATTCATAATTGGTATTGTTAATTAAGTATAGTTTTTATATATTTGTGCAGTTATAAACCTCAATGAAATAAATATGGATAGCTGCCCAAAATGCCGAAGTAAAAATTTTCGTAAAGATGGTATAGTTAAATCAAAACAAAGATACCTATGTAAAGATTGTAAGCACCGGTTTACTGTTGAGCAAATAGGAAAGCCAAATGACGTAAAAAGAAATGCTTTGATTTTATATTTAGAGGGATTAGGTTTTAGGTCAATAGGAAGATATTTGAATGTGAGCCATGTTGCTGTATTCAATTGGATAAAGTCCTTTGGGGAAAAGTTAGACGAATTCAGAAACCCGGATGATATAGAAGTAGTTGAACTGGACGAGATGCATACATATATTGGTTCAAAAAAAACTACTGTTGGATATGGATTGCTGTTGATAGATATGGGCATAGGTTTATCAATTGCGAAATTGGCACACGAGGAACAGAAACTGGAAAAAAGCTCTGGAATAAAATTGAAGGGTGTTCTAAAGGAATAGTGTGTACAGACTATTGGAAAGCGTACAATGAATTTGTGCCGGAAAAACAACTGGTTCAAACCAAAGCAGAAACTTATACAGTAGAAGGCTATAATAGTCTTTTCAGGCATTTCCTGGCAAGATTAAGAAGAAAAACAAAATGTTATACTAAAGCAAAGCACATGTTGGTTCATTCAATAAAATTGTTAATGTTTAAATGGAATAATAACTTAGCTATACTATTTTAACAATGCCAATTTTTTATTAAAAACTTACTTGGAAATATAACCACTCCAACGTTGGAGGCCAATCAGAATGCAAATTATGTCTATATCCAAATAGTCGACCTGCCGTTAAATTTTTTGTGTCTATCTCATGCTTGTTTTACAAAATTGCATTGCGTACAACGTTCCTCGGCTATGCGTATGTGCGGGATTTAATCGCACTATTTATCAAAATATAACCAAATATAATTAAAAAGCATTACATTTGAAAACCTCCTGAAACCCGCATTACGTATGAGCCGATGTTAGGCGGCGTTCTTATTTTTCCTGATTATACTGTTATATAAAAGTGTATAGATTTTGTTATGTTTTAATAATAGCAGAATTGAATCTGACTAATTTATCCCAATCAATATCTCCATCGACTTTACAGAACTCATTTGCAAATTCTTTAGTAAACTTGTTAATCATTTGAGAATAAGATTTCATAAAATCATCATTTCTATCCTTAGCCTTATGGCCTAATGGTTCAATAATTTTTGTATACAATTCATTATCGCCAGAAATAAATTCCCAAAACTTTTGACCGCAATATTTAAAATATTCTCCTTTGTCAAATTTGCTTTCCCTGCCATAACAACAACCATTTACAGCAACTACATTTAATTGAGAATTACTTGTTCGTAAAGTCTTTTTTGCAGTTTTGAAATCTGCAAGCAATTTCCCAATCTGGCTGCTGTTTCCCCAATTTGGGCCGGATTTTATTGTTAAAATATAACGAATATTATCTATATCAAATTCAAGGTCGATTCCTGGATGAC
>CAWEFA010000133.1:0-14609 GCA_963808135.1 uncultured Bacteroidota bacterium | reverse complement strand
GGAATCACTTTTTTGCCTATTCGATTAAGGATAAAGTCGTCGCATGGCTCGATCCGAAGCCGATCACTTACCGGAATCCCGATCCGCAGTCGATCGACTTCCAAGAGGTACTTGCCGGATTCCCGTTGACCGATGATTTCCCATGAAACCCGTCTGCAAGCGATCACACCTGCTGTTTCCCGCCTTGTTGCTGACTGGCCCTGGCCGCCTGTTTCCAGTCCCCGACCCGGCGGCGTACATGCTGCGGATCAACCCGCCGCGCCGAATCAGGGCGTCACGGTCAAGCCCCTCGACTGGCTCAAGGCCCAGACGCCCCCGGACTTCGCGCCCGACTCCACTCTCCCGCCGCTCAGCCGCTGGGGCTGGGCCATGTCCTTCGACGTTGCCAAGGAGCTTGCCGACCGCTGGGGCTATGCCGTGGAGTTCGCCGGCTACGTGAGCGAGAAGGTCGCTGATGAGGCGCTGGCCAATCCCAACGGCCGCAACGGCCAGTGCCTGGCGCTGGTCGCCGGCAACCCCCGGAAGTACAAGCTGGCCGTCCTGCTTGACCGCCAGTTCCCCAAGGACATGCCGCCGGAGGCGTATCTCCGCGACGCCCAGGGCAACTTCATTCCCGACAAATGGAACCCGAAGAGCCTGAGTCCCGGAGATGCCGGAGGACTGCTTGAAGCAGGCCGGACAGCTCAGCGCCGTGGGCTTGGCCAAGCTCCATGCCCGCTGCCCGATCGCCATCATCCAGAACGGCGGCGAGTACGGGCTGAACGTCCTGGGCTTGGCCCAGAAATACTGGGAGAAGGACCCCAAGGTGGTCGCCGCCAAGGGCGACCTGAGCTGGTACCAGTACATCTCCCGCCAGAAGGCCCGCGAGCAGAAGGCCGTTGCGGATGCCGTCCGCGCCGCGACTCCCGACCGCCTGCTTTATGTCTTCTACACCTGCGGCGGCGACACGCATCGGCATGGCACCCTCGAGACGTTCCACGACGACTGGGCGTGGGACTACTCCGACATGCGCGCCTGCGCGGACATCGCCACCAACGAGTACTACTACCACGACTTCAACTCGGGCTGGATCGGCAAGGACGACATGCTCACCCAGGCCCTCGGCGCCAAGGGCTATGAGCTGCGGTTCGGCATGAAGAACAGCTATGACTACCTGTGCCCCGGCTACAAGCAGGACGAGCAAAGCCCCCGCCCCGCCGGTGTGGGACGCGACGCAGCCGATGGACAACAACGCCAAGGCCTTCGGCGACCTGCGCCTGTACGAGGGCTTCCTCAAGTGCCTGTACACGGAGGGCATGATTGGCGGCGTCGCCGGCTACTTCTCGTATCCCAAGGGCGGATTTGACGCCGCTTTCTCGCCGGACAAGCCGCCGCAATACCTGGTGCAGATGGTCATTCTGGGGCGCGTGCATGCGATGTTCTCGCACCAGGAGGCCTTCCTGCGCCAGGGCGACCTGCTGCCCGGCCCGAACAAGCATGCCAAGGTCACGGACCAACCGGCCTATGAGTTCCCGACCGGCAACCCGAACCTGCGGGTGCTGGCCCGGAAGATGCCCAAGGAGCCGAAGTGGCTGATCACCGCCTGGGCCTCGGATGGCGTTGAGGGCCCGGCGACGGTGGAGATCCCTGAACTGGGGTCGGTCACCTTGCAGGCGCGGGCCATCGGCAGCGTCTACACCGCGACGCTCCAGGATGGCAAACCGGTTCTCCAGCAGGTGGATGCTGCATGATGGCCAGCGGCGGGAGCCATCCTGCTCTGCCTTCAGAGTCGAGAGAGCCAGACCCAGAAGATCCGGTCACGAGCCCGCAGCTTGGGGCGTTTGACGGTGTGCTTGTAGACGGCCACCTGCTGCCGCAGTGCGAGGTTCTCGGCGGCCAGGATGAGCCGGGGCAGCAGGAATGCCCGGATCAGAAGATAGATCGCCTTGATGATGCCCACGAAAAGGTCTCCCAGCGTTGCCCAGAACAAGGCGATTCTACCTCCGAGAAGGCCGGCCATCAAATCTCCCAAGTGCTTGACTTTCAACGAGTACGGAATTTCTAATAGGCACAGCAGTTCTTTCTCCCTTTTTCTCTTTTTCCGGTCGCCTTACTTTTTTTCCATGCCCCTTGACACCGCCCCGTCTGGCAACAAGACTGAATATTGCCGAGATTACCCCCGTGGGGTCCCGGTGGCCGTGACCAAGGCTAGGACCTCCGGACTTGCAACTCGATCGTCCCGCCCCCCAACCGTCATGCCTCCTCTGGTGCAACTACAAGTGCCGCTGGCCGCGGCTGCCGGCGTGCTGCTCCTGGTGCTTGTGGCGGAAGCATTTCACGAGCGGCGCTGCCGCAGTTGCGGCCCGGCTCGGCCACCGGACCCTCGGGCCGGCCGCGGCGTGGGTTCGTTGCGTTCCCGCCGTCAAGGCCGTGTCGCTCGCCGCGATGGCCTGGGGGCTGACCACGCTCGTTTACGCCGGCGGAGGGCTCCGCGACGAGGAGAGCCCCGACAGCCGGCGCGAACATCGGCGGCACATTGTCTTCGCGGCCGATCTCTCGCCCAGCATGCTCCTGCGCGACGCCGGCCCCCGGCCGACATGACCCGTGCCCAGCGAATGTACGACGTGGTCGATGCGGTCCTCAGGCGGGTCAACAGCGACATGGTTAAGCGTGGTCTCCTTTTACACCGACGCCATGCCCATGATCGTCAACGCCGACAACTTCCCAGCTGGTGCGCAACATCTTCAACGGGCTGCCGATATGGTACACCATGCAGTCGGGCAAGACCGACTTGACCACGGGGGTGCGCAAGACCCTGGAGCAGTTGTCCACCTATCCCAAGGACAGCGCGACCGTGTTCATTTGCACCGACGGCGACACGGTTCCCGTGGGGTCGCTTCCCAAGCCGCCCCCGGCCGTTCGCGAGGTGTACGTGCTGGGCGTGGGCGACACGCACAAGGGCAGCTTTATCGACGGCCACATGTCGCGCAAGAGCCGACGGTGCTGGGCCGTTGGCGGGCCGGCTGCACGGGCAGTATCTCAACGTCAACGAAAAGCACGTGCCGACCATGACCCTCGGTTCGCTGGCCGTGGGCGTCGGGTGGCCAAGGGCGAGTTCGAGCTGGTCGATCTGGCCATCCTGGTGCTGGCCGTCGCGGCCGCCGTACACGCGGTCTATTCCCCTGCTATTGGAGTATTTGGGCCGCGATCTGGAAGGCGGTCCGCGTCAACCGGCGCGAGCGTGCCGGAGGGATGAGACCTTGATTCGGAAAACCCTCATCTTGCTGTGGATGCTGTTTCCGGTGGGCGTGGCGGGCTATCACTTCAACTATGGGCCGAAGCAGATGGCCCGCCGGCAGGCGCACGTCTCATGTTGCAGGAAATACGCCGGCTGGAGCAGCAGAAGCAGCCCGAGTGGGCAAAATCATCGAGCGATACAGCCTGCTCACCGAGGCCCTGCCGGCCGACGAAGACCCCCTGGTGCACTACCAAATCCGGCTGGCGGTGAGCAAGGCCCGGCTGGAAATGCTCGATCTGGACGAAGGCCATTGACGAGTTGACGCAGCTATTGCAGGAGTACTGGCGGCCTACGGCGAGAACGCCCCCCTTACCCGCGGCGTGCGGGAACAGTTGGGCAAGGCCCATTACTACGCCACTTGGGTCCTGAAAACGAACAATGCCCCGGAGACCCAGTGGCGGCCGTTCGCCGAGCGGGCCCGGCAACTGTTCCGCTTTCTGGCCGACTGGAGAATCCGGCGGAATTCCGCCGGTACGAAAGCGCCAGTACCGCGAAGAATTCGACAAAGCCAGGCGGTTGGCTATAGACAGGAAAGGCCTTCAGGCGAGGGGTATATCCGTTTTTCGTCTTTTGCCAGCCGCAATAGCACGCTTGAAGCTGTTGAAAGAATCAAAGCGTTGTAATGAACCATCTTGTATTAATTTATAAATAATCCATGCGCATAGGCTTTGATGCAAAAAGGGCATTTTTCAATAAAAGTGGCTTAGGGAATTATAGCCGCGATACAATTACAATTTTATCGCAATATTTTCCTATGAATGAATATATTTTGTATACGCCTGAACCAAAAAAATCTGCATTTTTCAGCAAACCTCCTGATGTTTCAATTAAAGGCCCCCATAAATTTTTTGATAAAATGATGCCATCGTCATGGCGAACTTATAAATTGACTGAAGATTTAATTGCCGATAAAATAAACCTTTATCATGGCCTTAGCAATGAACTGCCTTATGGAATAGAGAAAACTTCAATTCCGACAATTGTTACAATTCACGATATTATTTTCATGCGCTATCCGCAATTTTATAAAGCAATTGACCGCAATATATATCAAAAAAAAGTACAATATTCGGTGCAAAGGGCTACACGGATTATTGCCGTGAGCCGGCAAACAAAAAACGATTTAATAAAATTCTTTAATATTCCTGAAGAAAAAATTGAAATTGTTTACCAGGGATGTAATTCTTTATTTTGGCAACCGGTTAGTGAAATCGCAAAAGCAGAAATAATGATGAAATATTTTGTGCCCGACAAATTTATCCTTTATGTCGGCACTATTGAAGAAAGAAAGAACCTGTTGAATATTCTTAAAGCCATAAATTTTGGGAAAATTGATTACCCTTTAGTAGTTATTGGGAAACGTACCGGGTATTTTGATAAAATATTATCTTATGTTAAACACCAAAACATGAGAAACATTTTTTTTCTCCACAATGTCCCTAATATTGATTTGCCTGCCTTTTACCAAAATGCCGAATTATTTGTTTATCCTTCGTTATTTGAAGGCTTCGGAATTCCCATTATAGAAGCATTAACATCAAAAACGCCTGTAATTACTTCCCGCGGCGGTTGCTTTTCCGAAGCAGCAGGAAAATCTTCAATATATATCGATCCTGAAAATATTGAAGAAATTGCTTTCTGGATAAAAAAAATAATTGACGATCCAATTCTTCGTGATAATATGATAATCGATGGATTTATACATGCCCAGCAATTTAAGCACGATAAAATAGCCGGAAATATAATGGCCGTGTATGAAAAAGTGCTTTAAAAAATACAACTTATTAACTTCAGAAATTAAAAAAAATCATTTTTTTTATAAAACGAATTACTTTACAATCAATTTTTTCTACTTTTGGCTGAAACACGATTAACTAATTAAACCGAAAATTCCGATGAAAAGCATAATCGGCATAGGTAATGCCCTTGTTGATATTTTAATACGATTGGGAAATGACCATTTTCTCGAAGAATATAATCTTCCTAAAGGCTCAATGCAGCTTGTAGAACGCGATTTTGTAAAATTACTTACAATGGCCGCTTGGAGTAGCCAACCTCAATTTACCTCAGGCGGTTCGGCTGCAAATACCATTCATGGATTGGCAAAATTGGGGACTCGGACATCATATATAGGAAAAATCGGCAATGATGATTTTGGCAAAATATTTTCAGATGATTTATTGAAAAATAATATAAAACCTGTTTTGTTTTATGGAAATAATGAAACCGGGCGCGCATTAACTTTTATAAGTTCCGATACTGAACGAACATTTGCAACTTACCTGGGGGCCGCTGTAGAGCTTAACGCGAGCGATCTTCTTCCGGAACATTTTGAAGGCTTTGACATACTTCACCTCGAAGGATATTTGGTAAACAACCATGAACTAATAGAAAAAGCAGTTACGATTGCGAAAGACAAAAAGCTTAAAATATCGCTCGATTTGGCAAGTTATAATGTAGTAGAAGCCAACAGCGCCTTTTTGAAAAAAATAATTAAAGAATCTGTAGATATTGTATTTGCAAACGAACGAGAAGCAAAATCCTTAACAGGCCAGGATGCTGAAAGGGCATTACGCACAATTGCAGGCATGTGTGAAATTGCAGTTGTAAAATTCGGCGTAAAAGGATCGGTTGTAAAAAGGGGAAATGAACTTGTCCGGGTTCAGGCGTCCGAAGTAAATGCAATTGATACTACCGGGGCTGGAGATTTATATGCTGCCGGTTTCCTTTTTGGATTGGCACAGGGATGGCCTTTGGCAAAATCTGCTAACTTAGGTTCCCTTGTTGCAGGAAAGGTTGTTGAAACCATTGGCGCAAAAATAGCAGACGCTGAATGGGATGAAATTAAAAGCAGCTTATAAAATCTGGTTTTAGTTATGTTGCAGATTGAAAATACAATTGTCAGCCTGGACATTGTTGAAACAAAATTTGAATGCGATTTGTCGAAATGTAAAGGCGCCTGTTGCATATTTGGCGATTCCGGCGCTCCATTGGAAGACGAAGAAGTTGATATAATTGAAAAAATATACCACAAACTAAAACCGTTTTTAAGAAAAGAAAGTATTGATACGATAAACAATTTAGGAACCTTCGTAATTGACAGCGATGGCGATAAAGTAACGCCTTTGATAAATGGAAAAGAATGTGCCTATACTTACTTTGAGAATAATATAGCAAAATGTTCATTTGAAAAAGCTTATAATGCCGGAGCTATAAAATTTCCCAAACCTGTTTCATGTCATTTGTATCCAGTTAGGATAAAAAATTTTACAAATTTCATTGCCGTGAATTATCATAATTGGGATATTTGTAGTCCGGCAGTTGAAAAAGGAAATCAGTCGGGAACAAGTTTATTCACATTTTTAAAACAATCATTAACCCGAAAATTTGGCGCTAATTGGTATGAAACTTTAAAAAAATCTGCATCATTATAATAAAAGTTATTCGTTCATACGTTTATTTGTTCCTGTTGCAATGAGCAAAAATTAATAATACAGGTATTATTGAAGCCAATTTTTTGTATATCGCTTTTATATTTTATTTTTTTGAACCTTTAATAAAATGGTATTTTGTCAACACGTTAATTAAGGTGTAATACATTTAAAATTTTAATAAATTATTAACAAAATATATATTTTCAGGTGATAAGAATAAAATAATATAATTAATTAATTAATTTTGCTTAAAAATTAATAGATATTTGTACACTTTAATTTAAATTTGTCAAAAAATATAGAATTATTATAACAATTGTTTAACGAATTAAATTTAATAATCATGACAGCAAAAGAATTTTTTGATTTTGTTAAAAAAAATGGGGCTGAAATGGTCGACCTGAAATTTGTCGATCTTTTAGGCTCATGGCAGCATTGCGGTTATCCTGTTGATTTATGGGATGATTCAATATTTGTAGATGGTCTTGGTTTTGACGGCTCATCAATAAGGGGCTGGCAAGGTATTCACCAATCCGACATGTTAGCTATTCCCGATTTAAGCACCGTTGTAATGGATCCTTTTTTCAAAGAACCAACCGTTAGTATAATTGCAAACATTGTTGATCCGATTACCAAGGAAAGATATTCCCGCGACCCGAGATACGTAGCTACCAAAGCTGCAGAATATCTTAAAAAAACAAATGTTGGCGACACAGCTTTTATTGGCCCCGAACCGGAATTTTTCATTTTTGACGAAGTTAGGTTTGACCAAAAACAAAATACAGGATTTTATCAAATAGATTCTGTTGAAGGCGCTTGGAATTCAAACCGTATCGAAGAACCTAACCTGGGTTACAAACCTTCATACAAAGGCGGTTATTTCCCGGTAAGCCCGACAGACACTTATGGCGACTTACGCGCTGAAATGGTAAAAGAAATGAGAAAAGTAGGGATTAAAATCGAAGCTCAACATCACGAAGTTGCTACCGGCGGCCAAAGCGAAATTGATATGCTATTTGTCGATTTATTAAAAATGGCCGATCAATTCATGTGGTATAAATATATTGCTAAAAATGTTGCATTACGAAACGGCAAAACAGTAACATTTATGCCCAAACCTATTTTCGAAGATAACGGCAGCGGCATGCACGTTCACTTTTCCATCTGGAAGGGTGGCAAAAACCTCTTTGCAGGAAATAAATATGCCGGATTTTCCCAGGAAGGTTTATGGGCTATTGGCGGCGTATTAAAGCATGCAGCAGCTTTGCTGGCATTTGCAGCTCCTACAACCAATTCATACCGTCGCCTCGTTCCAGGCTTTGAAGCTCCGGTTAACCTGGTTTATTCAGCTCGTAACCGCTCGGCTGCGGTGCGTATTCCAATGTATAGCGAAAGCCCGAAAGCGAAACGTTTTGAATTCCGCTGTCCCGATCCTTCAACAAACGGTTATCTCACATTTTCGGCCATACTCATGGCTGCGCTTGATGGTATAAAAAATAAAATTGAACCGGGCGAACCTCTTGATAAAAACATTTATGAATTAAATGAAAAAGAAAGCAAGAAAATTAAATCGGTTCCTGGTTCATTAGCAGAATCACTCGCCGCTCTTGAAAAAGATCATCAATTCCTTTTGGAAGGTGGCGTATTTACAGCAGATTTAATTGATAATTATTTAGAATATAAGAAGGACAAAGAAATTAATCAAATAGCCCTGCGTCCGCATCCATACGAATTTGCTTTGTATTACGATAATTAATAAATTAAGAAACCAATCATTAAAGCTGTTCTTTTATATAAAAGAACAGCTTTTTATTTTTTCATTGAAAATTTAATGAAACTTTTAAAAAATTGAAATTTCTATCTATAAATTATAATTTTCTCTCATTAATGAGAGAAAATTATTCAGTTTTCAACAAGAAATTCTGTTTTTCAAAAAAACTAAAATTTATAATCTCTATATTTGCCCCTAAATTTTTAAACCTGCTTAAATACATTTAAATTAATTCTATGGCAACTTTAAGATTTAAGGCACTGGCCTTAGTGCTTGGCAGAAAACCTGTTGATGTAAGCTCACCAAAAAGTAAAACTTCTGAATATTTCGGGATATATGTATTTGATAAAAACAAAATGCAAAAATACCTGTCAAGAGAAGCATACCAGGCAGTAATACTTGCTATTGATAAAGGTATCCGAATTGACCGTAAAATGGCCGATCAGGTTGCCTCAGGTATGAAGGCTTGGGCATTGGAGCAGGGAGCTACCCACTATACCCATTGGTTTCATCCGCTCACAGAAGGAACAGCCGAAAAACACGATGCTTTTATTGAGCCTGTTGCTAATGGCAGTGTTATAGAAACTTTTTCAGGCACATTGCTTTTTCAGCAGGAGCCAGATGCATCCAGCTTTCCCAGCGGCGGTATTCGCAGCACCTTCGAAGCCCGTGGTTATACAGCATGGGACCCTTCATCTCCTGCTTTTATTCTTGATAAAACATTGTGCATCCCAACTATATTTATTTCATATACCGGTGAAGTGCTCGATAATAAAGCGCCTTTATTAAAAGCGCTGCACGCCGTTGATAAAGCAGCAGTTGAAGTTTGTCAGTATTTTGATAAAGATGTCCAGAAAGTAAATTCATATCTGGGCTGGGAACAGGAATATTTTTTAATTGATGATGCGCTATGGAATGCTCGTCCCGACTTAATGTTAACCGACAGGACGCTCATGGGCCACGATTCCGCAAAAAACCAGCAACTGGAAGACCAGTATTTCGGATCAGTTCCCGAAAGGGTTATGGCCTTTATGCAGGATCTTGAATATGAAGCCTGGAAATTAGGCATTCCTGCAAAAACCCGACATAACGAAGTTGCCCCGAACCAGTTTGAGATTGCGCCTGTTTATGAAGAATGCAATCTTTCAGTTGACCATAATCTTCTTATTATGAGCCTTATGAGAAGATTGGCACGCAAACATAATTTCCAGGTATTATTGCACGAAAAGCCATTTAAAGGGATTAACGGTTCCGGCAAACACAACAATTGGTCGTTGGCTACCGATACCGGCGTAAACCTTTTATCGCCCGGGAAAAATCCTAAAACAAATTTACAGTTTCTTACATTTGTCGTAAATGTTTTAAAAGCGGTTTATAATAATGATGAGATATTAAAGGCAAGTATTGCTTCGGCTGGAAACGCACATCGTTTAGGCGCAAATGAAGCTCCTCCCGCAATTATTTCTGTATTTCTCGGACAACAAATTATAAAAATGCTCGATGAACTGGAAGAAAAAGTTACGGAAGCAAAAATGAGCCCTGATGAAAAAACTGCCCTCAAACTCGACATTGGGCGCATACCCGAAATTCTCCTCGACAATACTGACAGAAACCGTACTTCGCCTTTTGCTTTTACCGGTAACCGTTTTGAATTTCGCGCCGTAGGATCATCGGCAAATTGCGCTCCGGGAATGACGGTATTAAACACTGTTGTTGCCCAGCAACTCACAATTTTTAAAAACGATGTTGATGCAATTATTTCAAAGGGTGTGAAGAAAGATGAAGCTATTTTTCAGGTATTGCGTAAATATATTAAAGAATCTAAGCCTATCCGGTTTGATGGCAACAACTATAGTGAAGAATGGAAAAAAGATGCTAAAAAACGCGGCCTGAATGTTGAAGGTTTAGTGCCGATTTTAAATAAAGCCTGGATAAGTAAAAGATCATTAAAGCTTTTTAGCGACACTAAAGTTTTAAGCCATAAAGAACTTGAAGCAAGAGTTGAGGTGCGTCAGGAGGTATATACAAAAAAGATTCAAATAGAATCCCGCGTATTAGGCGATTTGGCCATGAACCATATTGTACCTGTGGCATTAAATTATCAAACATCGTTGATTAAAAATGTTAAAGCTCTTAAAGAAATTTTTTCTGAAAGTGAATTTGAAGAAATGTCCGCAGCCCGTCTTGAACTGATTAAGGAAGTGAACAGCCACATTTCAGCTATTAAGGCAAAAGTGAACGATATGGTTGAAACGCGAAAAATAGCCAACAGAATTGAAGATATTAATGAAAAAGCAATGGCTTATTGCGAAAGGGTTACTCCTTACTTGGAAGAAATCCGTTATCATATAGACAAGCTCGAACTTATTGTGGATAACGACAAATGGCCTTTGCCCAAATACAGGGAAATGCTTTTTATAAGGTAACATATAAGCCTTATTTGTTAAAGGCTTAATTCAATATTTTAACTTATCATTGAAAAGATAAATGGATTCTTTTTGCGTTATCTTATAATTTTATCCTATTTTTGACAGCTGAAATTGTGGAAAGATTTAAGTCTGATTGCAACCACTGAAAAAAAATGCTAAAACGACTATCGCATTAACATTCAGTCGTCCATATTCGCAATCTTACCTGTTTTTCCTTAAATTTTATATTTAATTTATTGACCGGAAATGTAATTCTGTAAGTTGAATGATTTCCGGTATAAAAAAATGTTTAATATTAAAAATTAAAAACAATGGCATATTTATTCACATCAGAATCAGTTTCTGAAGGCCATCCCGATAAAGTGGCCGATCAAATTTCCGATGCGCTTGTGGACGAATTTCTTCGTTCTGACCCGAATTCAAAAGTTGCATGCGAAACTTTATGTACAACAGGATTGGTAGTTTTAAGCGGCGAAGTTAAAACCGAAGGTTACGTTGATGTCCAGCAGGTTGCCCGAAGGGTAATTGAGCGGATTGGATACACCAAAGGCGAATATATGTTCGAAAGTTCTTCCTGCGGCGTTATATCAAGCATTCACGAACAATCAGCCGATATTAATATGGGCGTTGTCCGTATAAACGATGAGGATCAGGGCGCAGGCGACCAGGGGATGATGTTTGGCTATGCTACTAATGAAACCGATAATTATATGCCGCTTTCATTAGAACTGGCGCACCTGCTTTTAAAAGAACTGGCAAAAATAAGGCGCGAAGGCAAGGTTATGACTTATTTGCGCCCCGATTCCAAGTCGCAGGTTACTGTTGAATATGGCGACAACAATAAGCCAAAGTGCATACATACAATTGTAGTTTCAACACAGCACGACGAATTTGTTATGCCCGAGAGCAACCATCCTGAAGCTAAAAAAGAAGCCGATAAAAAAATGCAGGACAAAATAAAAGCTGATGTTAAAGCCATTCTCATTCCGCGAATTTTACCCCAATTACCTGCTCATATTAAAAAATTATTTGAAACCGATTATATTTTACATGTCAATCCTACCGGGAAATTTGTAATTGGCGGCCCTCATGGCGATACAGGCTTAACAGGCCGGAAAATAATTGTTGATACTTATGGCGGCAAAGGCGCCCATGGCGGCGGCGCTTTTTCAGGTAAAGATTCATCGAAGGTCGACAGGTCGGCAGCCTATGCAGTAAGGCATATTGCAAAAAACATGGTAGCTGCCGGCATTGCCGATGAAGTCCTGGTTCAGGTTGCTTATGCAATCGGCGTTGCCCAACCCGTTAGCATTTTTGTAAATACTTTTGGCACTTCAAAAGTTAAAATCAATGACGGCCAGATAGCCGAAAAAATCTCGAAAATTTTCGATATGCGGCCATATTCTATTGTAAAACGCTACGGGCTTAAAAATCCGGTATTTCTTGAAACTGCATCATATGGGCATTTTGGGCGCGAATGTTTTGAAGAAGAAATAGAAGTATATTATAAAAATGGCGATACCTACACCAGGCAAACAAACGGCAATGAAAAGATTTTCAAAAAAGTTAAATTTTTTGCCTGGGAAGAACTTAATTATGTTGACATTTTAAAAAGAGAATTCGGAATATAACTTAGCTTATTTGCTGCTTAATTGAAGCTATTTATAAAACCGGTTTCACGCAAAGACTACAATTACAAAACTCTTTGCGTTTTTTCTTTGTGGTACTGCATAAGTAAAACTCAACCTTTTGAGATCGTTTTTTTATGAAATGAAAAAAAATGCAATATTTGTGCAATAAATTATTAGACTTTATATAAATAATTCTGGTTTTGAAGATGAATTATTGCTCGTAGTTTCTGCAAATGTTGATCAGCCTAACCCAACCCATCAAAGGTTAAGAAACAAGATAAGCCTTCTATCAGGCTTTTGTTAATAACTTGCCGAACTCCATAAGATAAGCCTTAATGAAGTTATCAAGGTTACCGTCAAGAACATCCTGCGCATTGGATGTTTCGAAATTTGTACGAAGGTCTTTTACCATCTTATACGGATGAAGCACATAATTGCGAATTTGCGAGCCCCATTCAATTTTTAATTTTTTGCCTTCAAGCTCTGCCTGTTTCTCTCGTCGTTTCTGAAGTTCCATTTCATATAACATTGATTTCAGTATCCGCATGGCATTTTCTTTATTTTTCAATTGCGAACGGTCCTCTTGGTTTTCAATTACCAAGCCGGTTGGTGCATGCCTTAACCTGACGGCTGTTTCAACTTTATTAACGTTTTGTCCACCGGCGCCCGACGAACGATAAGTTTCCCAGGTAATATCGGCAAGGTTAATATTTATTTCAATTGTATCGTCGACAAGAGGGGACACAAAAACCGATGCAAATGAGGTATGACGCCGCGCATTTGAATCGAATGGTGAAATGCGCACCAAACGATGGACTCCATTTTCACCTTTCAAAAAACCGTAAGCATATTCGCCGTCAAATTCAAGTGTTACAGTTTTAATACCGGCTTCTTCGCCTTTTAAAAAGTCCATTTCTTTAATTTTATAATTATGGCGCTCGCTGTACCGGATATACATCCGCATAAGCATTTCAGCCCAATCCTGGCTTTCAGTGCCGCCAGCGCCGGCATTGATTTTCAGAATTGCCCCCAGTTTGTCTTCTTCATTTCGCAGCATATTTCGCGATTCAAGTCCCTCAACTTTTTGAAGCGCCAGATTAAGCTGGCTTTCCAACTCGCTATCGCTTGCTTCTCCTTCTTTATGGAAATCGGCAATGACCAATAAATCTTCAATCGCTGATTTTACTTCATCAAATGCGGTAGTCCAATGCTTTAACGACGATATTTTTTTTAGCTGCTTTTCTGCTTCTTTCGGATCATTCCAAAAATCGGCATCTTGGGTTTTTAGCTCTTCTTTCTCTATTTGAATTATTAAGTTGTCAATGTCAAAGGTACCTCCTCAGGGCTTCTTTACGCTCTTTCAAATCTTTTATCTGTTCTGTGGTTATCATTTATCTGTTTTATTAATGCGCTAAATTATTAAAGTTATTTATTTACCGGGCAGGTTTTTAATTAAAAACCCCGCAAATTGCAATAAAATATCTTTGTGAACCGAGTACCACTGCTTGATATATTCATTGCCAGTCATCCGCAATATATAACAGCTAAATGCCCCGGTAAGGTTTTGTTGCAATAACGAAGAATAAAAATTTTGATATTCCGGTAAAAATTGTTTTGAAGATTTTAAATAATTTTCAATCATTTCACTTAGGCCTTCCGAACTTAATTTTGAATAAATATTACCTTTTATTTTTTTCGGAATATAATAATACAAAACATCATCGACTGTTGAAATGCCAAGCCGGCGCTCAAAAAACGGGATATTTATATTATCGAAATTATGCTTAAGATATTCATTCACGAAAGTTATAGCCTGTTGTGCCCGAAGGGAATCATTGTCGAGGAGCAGGGCAAAAAGAAAAGCGGAAATGCAATTTCGGTCGTTTAAATTTTCGAACAGGCAGCATGCATATAAATAATGGGCAGGAACAAAAAGAGGCTGTTGTGTTACTACTTTTTTTATTGCGGGAATAGATTTATCTAAGTTACGATATTTATAGCAGCTTAAGGCATACTGATAATTAAGCTGATAATTATCGGGATATAGTTTTAATGCTTTTTCAAAAG